>NZ_JBEVLL010000192.1:0-4458 GCF_040509215.1 Devosia sp. | reverse complement strand
TGCACGTGCGCCGGGCAGTTCATCGGCTTCAGGGCGAGCAAGTCGCCGTCGTTCTCGAAGATCGGCTTGTCGTCGTCGGTGTTCGGAACCTGGTCAGGCACCACGAACATGTTTTCGCGATACTTGCCCCAGTGGCCGGACATTTCCCAGAATTTGGAATGCATCAGCTGCGGCGTCTTTACCTCGACATAACCCGAGTTGTTCAACCGACGGCGGATATACGCCTCCATCTGGTTATAGATGACAAAGCCACGCGGGTGCCAGAACACCGAGCCCTGCGCTTCAGCCTGGAAGTGGAACAAATCCAGGTCCTGGCCGATCTTGCGATGGTCGCGCTTTTCGGCCTCTTCCATCATCAGGAGATAAGCGTCGAGCTCTTCCTTGGTCGGGAAAGCGGTGCCGTAGATGCGCGACAGCACCGGACGGTTGCTGTCACCACGCCAATAAGCGCCTGCCACCTTGGTCAGCTTGAAGGCCTGGCCGACATCCTTCACGGTCCGCATGTGCGGGCCGCGGCAAAGGTCCTTCCACTGGCCCTGCGCATACATCTTGATCGACTGATCCGCCGGAATGGCGTCCACCAGCTCGACCTTGAAGGCCTCGCCTTTGGCTTCGAACCAGTCCTTGGCCTGGTCGCGCGTCCACACTTCCTTGGTGAAGGCCGCACCGCGGTCGATGATTTCGCTCATCTTCTTTTCGATGACACGCAGCTCATCTTCCGTGAACGGACCGGCCTGACGGTAGAAGTCGTAGTAGAAGCCGTTCTCGATCACCGGACCAATGGTCACCTGCGTATCGGGCCAAAGCTCCTGCACGGCCTCGGCCAGAACGTGGGCTGCGTCATGGCGAATGAGTTCGAGCGCGTCCTTGGAACCGGAATCGCGCGTCACGAACTCAATAGAGCCATCGGAATCGAGCGCGTCCGAAAGATCGGAAACGACGCCGTTCCAGCGCATGGCAATGGTCTTCTTGGCCAGGCTCTTGGAGATGCCTTCGACCACGGTGGTGCCGGTGGTGCCGCGCGGAAATTCGCGAGCTGCACCATCGGGGAACGTCACCTTGATCGACATTTTCAGTCTCCAGAAATTGGATTTATGCAGCGCCAATCGCTGCAAGGCGGCCTGAATAGCATGCTTTTGTCCTCCTGCCAGCCCTCGAAGGACAAACCGGACGCTGCTTAAGCCTTGTCGCGCCGGCGCGCGAGCCTAGTGCTTCCGCTCGAAAAGCCCGACCATCAGCAGGCCGGCGAAGAAGCCGCCGAGATGCGCCTGCCAGGCAACGCCGAGGCTGGCCCCCATAAGGAGCGGCGCGAGGGGGACGGCGGCGTTGAGCACGAGCCAGATCAAGGTGAAGAATCGCGAGCGCGGATTGACCAAGACTTCGCGCAGCGTGGCGAGACGCCGGCCAAGGACGACGCGTTGGCCGGTCTCGGGATGCTGAGCGTAAAGGACCGGCTGGAAGATGAACCGGACTGCGGCGCCGGTGAGCCCTGCGACGCCGCCCGAGGCGCCGATCAGATAGGCGCCTGAATAAAGCGAGGTGGCCGCAAAGGCTGCGGCACCAGCGGCGGCCGAAACGAGGAAGATGGCAAGCATGGGCCCTGCCCCATAGCGCCGGACGACCGGACTGGCGAAGATGACGAGCCAGGCAACGTTGACGAGGAGATGATCCCAACCGCCGTGAAGGAAGGCATGGGAAAATGGCGTCCACAGCAGGGGAATCGCGACAGAGATATCCTGCGGTGCCAGAACGATACGAAGCGGCTGGAAGGCGAACCAGAAATAGAGCTGGGTCTGCCCCGCCTCGTTAAGCGCCATGGTTGCCGCAAGGTGAATCGCGACAAGAATACCGACGAGAATGGTCACCGCAGTGGGCAAAAGGAAGATCGGCTCGCGCGGCGGGCGGCCTTGGGAACCGGGCATCTGCTCGGGTTCACTCATCGTTTTTCTCCCTGAAACCTTGCGCTCCGCGGCTTACGCAAAGCTTTTCCACATTGGGACGCCAGCGTTAACCTTAATTAATGTTTAAGCGGGCAATCGCCCTGCCGATTTGTCATTGTCCCGATGCGGCGAGACTCTCTGGGGAGATGGGATGCCGCTTATAAACAAGCGGGTCCTACCATGCAGATGCCGAGCACCAATACGCTCTATACCTATTGGAACACGATTCGTGGCGCCCGCAGCGCGCCCGACCGCAAGGACATCGACCCCACCCGCATTCGCGAGGCTCTCGCCAATACCTTCATCCTCGAACTCAATGACGAGGACAAATTCTCTTTCCGCTTGGCCGGTTCGCACCTTTGCACCAGCTATTGCCGTGAACTGAAGGGCCGCTCCTTCTCCGCTCTCTGGCACGACCGTGACCAGGACGCGATGGAAACCCTGATCCGCGCCGTGACGGAAGATCATGCCGTGGCACTCGTCACCTTCCAGGGTTCGACTGCGCTCCACACCAAGACGTCTTTCGAGATGATCCTGATGCCGCTGCGCCACAATGGCTCGAGCCACACGCGCATTCTTGGCGGCATGACGGCAAACGAAGAGCCCTACTGGCTCGGCGTGCAGCCGATTGCCGAGCAGCGCATCACCGGCCTGCGCCTTATCTGGCCGGATGAAATGCCGCGCGAAGAATCGATGCCCGAAGTTGCGGCCAGCGTCGTCAACGACATCGGCTTTGCCCCTGCTGCGTCGACCATGGCCATGCCGACCACTCTTTTCGGTCGCAGCGCCCGTCGCTATGCCCACCTGGCCGTGATCGACGGCGGCCGAAACTAAGACTTGGCGCGACCGGATCTGCCTGGTCGCGCGTCTATCTATTTGTAGGGGCGTCGGTTTCGTTCAAAAGAAACCGCGCACTGGCCCGTTCGGCCCCACCATCACCAACAAAGCGTTAACCGAGAATCGTTACGGTACTTGCACTTTTACGTGCGGGCGGGGACCGGTGAACGCATGCTTAGTGACGATCTCGATTCAGCACGCATGCCCTCTCCTTCGCAGCCTCGTGCGCAAGAAGGGCGGTTTCAACGCGTCAAGGTCTCCATCCTTGGCCGCTATATGCTTGCCGATCGCCGCGAGTTTCCCTGCCAGGTTCTCGAAATGTCGCCAGGCGATGCCGTGGTGATTGCGCCGGTGCCGGGGATCGAGGGCGAGCGCATCATTGCCTATATCGATCACATGGGCCGCATCGAAGGCACCATTCTCAAGCAGGTCGATGGCGGCTTCCTGATGGATATCGCGGCCACGCCGCGCAAGCGCGACAAGATGGCGGCCCAGCTCACCTGGCTTGCCAACAAGGACGTGCTCAACCTGCCGGAAGATCGCCGGCACGAACGCGTCGTGCCCGACCTGCGGCACTCCACCGTCGTTCTCGACGACGGCAGGCGCTATAACTGCAAGATCATCGACATTTCGCTTTCGGGCGCGGCCATCGAGCTCGATGTGCGCCCGGCCATGGGCACGCCGATCACGCTCGGCCGCATGCGCGCTCGCGTAGTCCGTCATTTCCAGAATGGCGTGGCCGTGGAATTTGCGGCTGCGCAGGAAATGCTCAATGTCGTGCAGCAGAACCTGCGCGTGATGAACTAGGGCGGGCCCGCCGCCTCCATCCAATGAAGCGCAAGGGCTAGCGTAAACGCACCCTTACCGGGCCCGCTAAAACACAGATCAAACTATCCTAAAACACGCATAAAAACTGCTCGGCAGTTTTCGGACCGGGGCAAGTCGGCCCCCTTAGCGTGGTCTCCATCAGGGAGATCGCGTTATGGCAATCCGAAACAGGCGTCTGATGGTGGCAAGTCTTGCCGCTGCGACGCTCGCAGTCTGGGCCCAACCCAGTGCGGCTATCGACTTTACCAATGCAGCCTATGTGCAGGTTGCCAGTACCAATACGTCCATTCCGGTTGGCCATCTGGATTTTTGCCGGTCGCGTCCGAGCGAATGCCAGGCCAATGGCTCGGTCGAGGCGGCCGTCACCTTGACCGAAGGCAACTGGCAGCAGCTCGTTTCAATCAATGCCCATTATAACCAGACCATCATTCCGGTGACGGACCAGGAACTCTACCAGGTTGAGGAATTCTGGACCTATCCGACCAGCGGCTATGGTGATTGCGAGGACTTCGTTCTCGCCAAGCGCCAGGCGCTTATCGAGGCCGGCTGGTCGCCCAGCACGCTACTGATCGCCGTGGTGCGCCAGAGCGATGGCAGCGGCCATGCCGTGCTGATGGTGCGGACCGATCGTGGCGACCTGGTGCTCGACAACCAGGAAAGCGCGGTGCGCGTCTGGAATGAAACGCCCTACCAATATCTCAAGCGCCAGTCGCAGGCGCATGCCGGCCAGTGGGTCGATATGCTCGATGATCGCATGACGATCGTGGCGGCGAACAATTAGGTTTTCCGGGTCCCGCCCGACTAATCCCTGATAGGGACCTGATGAACAAGGCCGGCTCTCGCTGCAGCGAAG
>NZ_JBEVLL010000191.1:0-6046 GCF_040509215.1 Devosia sp. | reverse complement strand
TAATCCCTCCCCACAAGGGGGAGGGAACGAGGGGGGGTGCAAGAGCCACCAAACAAAAGGGCTCCCGGATCGGATCCGGAAGCCCTCAGGTACCTTGTAGCTGTTTGAGGATCAGCCCTGCGCCGCCTCAGTTTCCTTGGCCGCCCGCACCTCGCCCCGATGGGCAAACCGCTCCAGCCCGCCAATATCGGTAAACTTCGGCAAGGTCCCGAGATCGACCTTATTGAGCACCACGCCAACGACGTGATCCGCCAGGTCTGGCTCGCGCTCGAACACGCCGCGCACCAGGCGCCGCGGAGTCTTGCCCCATTCGGTCACCAGCACACTGGCATCAGTAAGCGGCAATAGCGAAAGCGCGTCGATCACCGGCCCCAGCGCCGGCAGGTCGATAATGACATAGTCGAACTGCCCCCGCGCCTCGGCCAGCACCTTCTGCATGGCAATGCTCGACAGATCCCCGCCGCCGGCCTGCGGCGCGCTGGCCGAAAGCATGACCAGCCCGGTTTCGAGATCCGTCGTCGCCGCATTGCGCCAATCGCCCTGCTGCGAAGGCATGATCCGCGTCGGAATGCCATTCCGCCCGTCACCAAGATCAGCATCGAGCAACAGCACCCGCGACCCCATCGCGGTCAGCATTTCCGCAAACGACAAAGCGAAGGTTGATTTCCCCTCATTGGGTAAAACCGAAAGCACGCCGACCACGGCGGTGCCGCGATCGGACACCGGCTGCAACACTAGCCGCGTCGACTTCAGCGCCTCAGCATAAGGCGCACCCCACCGCCGTCCGACCCGCGTGCCCAAGGCTCCGCGCACCAGCGTGCGAATGGTCCGCTGCCGTGCCTCTGCGCTATCGCCACGCCCGATCTGCAGCTTCGGCATGTAGCCCAGGAAGCGCATCCCAAGTTCGCGACGCACCTGCGCCCCGGTCCGGAAGCCACTTTCGCGCAGTTCGTTGAGAACACCCAGCAGCGCGCCGAAGAAGCACCCGGCAATCACCGCCGCTGCCAAAATAACGACAGTCTTCGGGCTCGACGGCTGCTCGGGCAGCAATGCATCGGTCACGATACGCACCGAAGGAATTGGGAAACTCTGGCGCTGCACCGCCTCCTCGTAACGCGCGAGGTAGCTGTTATAGAGCGTGCGCAAAGCGTCCGAACGCTGCTGCAACTCATTGAGCCGCACCTGCTCCTGCCCAATGGCACCCGCGCTCTGCCCTTCGGCATTGATATCGCCCCGAAGCCCGGCTTCCTGTTCCTGCGCAATGGCCAACTGCGTGCGATATTGCTGATCGAGATTCTGCAGCAGTGCGAAAATCCGGCTATCCAGCGCGCCCTTTTCCGCTTTCAGTACCGCGAGCTGCGGATGGTCAGCGCCATAGCTGCTCTCCACCTCGGCAATCCGGCTCGTCAGCGTCGCCACCTGGTTGCGCAGCAACGAAAGCTCCGCCGGATCTGTCTGCGCGCCACTCAGCAGCGCTACCGCACTCGACGCCATTTCCGGCCCCGCCGCCACCACGGCACCAACCTGTGCCGACAGCGCCCGCAGACGGGCCGTTTCCGCCTGCGCATCCGCCAGCTTGGTGGAAAGGCTTTCGATCCGCTGCGTCGTCAGGTCACGATCCTGCCCCACGGACAGCCCCGTCTCCTGCCGAAACTGTTCGATCGCCAGAATAGCCTGGCGCTGGCTCTCGCCAATCTCGGCCAATCGCTGCTGCAGCCAATCGGCCGCCGCGCTCGTCGCTTCCAGCTCGGCATTAAGCTGATCCTGCAGCAGCGCCTCGCCATAGGCCCGTGCGATACGCTGCGCCAGCTCCGGCGTCGCCGCCTCGAAACCCACGCGAATGAGCGAGCTGCGCCCCATGCGGTCAACGACCACATTGGCGCGCAACATGCCCACCACTTCATCAAGGCTCGCTTCCGCAGCCACCGGCTGCGCCCGCGGCCCAAGTCCGATCAGGCTTTTCACCCGCTGGCTGAACGAGGGCGGCGGATTGAGGAATTCCTGATCCGTCATCAGATTTTCCGCCTCGGCCACGGCCTTGGCCACGCGGCTCGAGCGCAAAACCTCGATCTGATTGAGCACCTGGGCCTCAAGATCGGTCGCGCTGGTCGCCACCGCCTCCCCGCTCGTCACCTGTTCGAGCTTCTTGTCGATCAGGATTTGCCCCGCCGACAGATAGCTGCGCGGCGCCATGGTCAGGTAGAACCCGGCCAGCAGCACCATCATCGCCACGCAAAGCCCAAGCACCAGCGCCTGTCGCCTGATCAGCGAAAAGATACGATCGAGATCGATGGTCTTCAGGTCCGATGGCTGAGGCGCCACCGCTTCGGGATACATGTTCTTTTCAAGCATATCGTGTCCTTGGCGCTAGAGCGCTTTCCGGAAAAGTGGTCACCGGTTTTCCGGGTCGAAAGCGCGACAAAGCAAGTCGCTCAGGATGCGGCCGGCTGGCCGTAATGTTCAGCTTGCGCGAGGCCCAGAATGCCCCCCGCCACGCCCATATGGAGCACCGCACGCAGCCAGTTGCGGCGCCGCGATACCGGCGAAAAGGCCGTCAGTCCGGCCATCACACAGCAAAAGGAAATCTTGGCAGCCACCACAGGCAGGCTTTTGAGGCGCGCGCCGCCCAGCAGCATGCCATGCGTCTGCCCGAACCGCAGACGGCGCTTGGTCAGCCAATCCATGCTCGCCCGCGCCGCCGGCACCGGTTCCTCGACCACGGCCTCGGGCGCATAGTCGATCTTCCCGCCCAGCCCCGTCAGCCGATAGAAAAAGTCCGTATCTTCCCCGCCCGAACGGCCCAGGGCCGTATTGAAGCGCAGCGCCCGGAACGGCGCCACCCAGCGGATCAGCACATTGCAGGTGTAGCCAGTCCGGATTTCCCCGCCGACAAACACCGGCATGGTCGAGTGAAAATCCCCCGCGACCATCCACTCCGGAGCATCGGGCTCATAGATCGCGCGCACGGGCCCGAGCACCGCTGCGGCACCACTCGCCTGCGCCTTGGCGAGCAGAGCCTTCAGCCAGCCCTCGCTCACCACCTCGTCGTCATCGACAAAGGCAATGAAATCGCCATCCGCCGCCTCGAGGCAGGCATTGCGCGCAACGCAAATATTGGCCGCCGGCGCATGCACATAAGTGACCGGCATGCCCATTTTCTTCCGCAGCGCCTCGACCCGTTCCCGGGCCGAAGGCACTTCGTCATTGTCAGCCACGATCACGCGCAGCTCATGCACGCCGCGATCGAGCCGCGCCACCGAGCGCAGCGTTTCGACCAGGAATGGCCGCCTGAAAGTGCAAATGCAGATATCGATCCGAGCCATGCGGCCTCACACGGTTTCGCGCCGAAACGGGCGCTGGACGAGATGCAGCCAGAACCCCGACGACCAGGCGAAATGCATGATCATCGCGGCCCAGCCAACGAGCGGAGACAGCACCATTGGCGTGCCATATTCGGGATAGTGCTTGCGCGCCGCAGCCATGCCGAGCGCGATGCACCCGACGCCCCACAGCGCCAGCGGAATGAGAAAGGCCCAGTGCCAGATCGATAGCACCGCCAGGAGCACCACCGGCAAGATCGCCAACGGCGCCATCTGCCGCAACCGCGGCCGCATCCTGTGCTTCAGGATGTTGGCCGCCCGGCCCCCGCCATAGCCGAAATACTGCCGGAACAGCCCCGCCATGGTCGAACGCGGATAGTAGATCATGCCCGTCCGGTCAGTGAGCCAGATCGTGTGCCCCACCGCCCGCAGCCGGAAATCAAGCTCGGCATCCTCGTTGGCGCGAAAACTCTCGTCATACCCGCCGACCTGCCGAAACGCATCGACCCGCATCAGCGCGTGATGCCCATGGTCCACCGGCCCGCTGCCGAGCCCCATGCGATGCGCCGAACCACCGGTGCCGATCGGCGAATTCTGCGCCGTCGCCACCGCGCGTTGAAAGGCGGCGTGGCCCTTGGTCGTCATGGGGACTACGACACTCGCCACGCCGCGCTCCTCCGCCTCAGCGACCAGCGCGCGGCAGAAATCATCGGGATAGGTCCCGTGCGCATCGATACGAATGAGATAGTCCATCCCATCGCCAAACTGCGCCACAGCCAGATTGATCGCCGCCGACTGTATCCGCCGCGGATTGTGCATCAGCACCACGCGCGGAGCCTCGACCGCCCGCGCCAACACGATATCGCGCGTCCCGTCCGTGCTGCCGCCATCGGCCACGACGATCCGTGCATCGAGCGCCTCTGCCTCGGCCAGCAACAGATCGAGCAGCGGCCCGATATGCCGGCTCTCGTTCAGCGTCGGCACGATGATGAGAACGCCACTCATGCCGCCAACTCCGTCTCTCGTTTGATCCCGGCGACACCCGCCAGCCGCGACACCAGCGCCACGCATTCCTCCGCCTCGCAGCGGAAAGCGCGCTTTCCAACGGCCGCAACCGCTCCCGCCAACTCCCGCAGCCGCTCCGGCGTCATCCGGCCGAAAAGCTCCACCAGCGTCTGTTGCTCGATGTCCGGAATGACGACGCCAATCCCATGCCGCTCGACAAAAGCCGCCGTCTCGGTGCCCGCCAGTGCAATCGGGACCGCCCCATTGAGGCACCCCTCATAAATCCGATTGGGCAGCAGCCATGCCGAGTTCTGCCCCTCCTCGAAAAAATCGATGGCCCAGACCAGATGCACACCTGAATAGATCGGGGCGAGATCATCGGGGTACCGATACGCCCCGCCAAAGCTCACATGCGGCGCCGCCTCGACGGTGCCGTGAAAATCCTCGAATTCAGTCAGCGCCGGGCGCCCACGCAGGGTCACCTCCAGCTTGCCGCGCAGCGCGCGCGAAACGCCATCCAGCGCCGCCAGCGACTTCCTGCACCGCAGCGCGCCAAACCAGCCGAGCTGCACCGGACCCTCGACGCCATCCAGCGCCGAATTGCGCCCGACGGCATCATGCCCAGGCGCGAAAACCTTGTTCTCGATCAGCAGCGCCGGCGGCGCCCCCTGCTCGTCAAAATAGCGCTCGAGAAAAGCCGGCGAGCTCGTAATCAGCAGGTTGGCCCGCCGCATCAGCCGCTGCTCCACGGCCCGCATACCGCGCCCCAGCCGGTCCTGCCGCAGCATCAACCTATGGATATCGAGGCATTCATAGACCAGCGCCGGCGGCTCATCCCAAAGCGACAGCAGCCCCTCGGCCACCGCCAGCATTTCGAGATTGCGCGCAATGATCACATCCGGCCGCACCAGCGCCTTGGCCCAGCGCTTGGCGCCATAGCGCGCCTTCAGCGTTGCCAGCAGCCGCTGCAACATGCGCGCGTCATGGGTAATATCGAGTTCGACCACGGTCTCCGCCGGCAGATCCGCGACTGGCGCATCGGCGCGACGGAACCCGGCTATCTCCACCTCTGCTCCGCCGAGGCGCAGCATGGCCAGCCGCCGCGATACGGCGGGGTCGGAGAGGTTGTGGACCAGGTAGAGAATTCTCGGCAAGAACGCATCTCCCATCCAAAGCTAAGAGCCTGAGTGGAGATGTTCCTAGCTATGCGGTCAACGCGGCCAACCGTGATTGAGAACTGCACCCAGCGCATGCCCCAAAGCCGCCACAATTGAAACGCGGCAAGGCGGGGCTTTGCGCTGCCCCGCCCCGCCTATGCCACAAGTCGAATCCTTATCGCGCCGCCAGATGCTGCCCGGTCAAGGAGTGTTTTGCCTTGGCGAGATCCGCCGGAACGCCTTCAAACTGCACATTCCCGCCTTCATTCCCCGCCCCCGGCCCCAGGTCGATCACCCAGTCGGCGCGCGAAATCACATCGAGATTGTGCTCGATGACAATCACCGAAGACCCCGCCTCCACCAGCCGGTCGAACAGCCCGATCAGCGTATCGACGTCATTCATGTGCAGCCCCGTCGTCGGCTCGTCGAGCACATAGATATTGCCCTTTTTGCCCAGTTCGGCGGCGAGCTTGAGCCGCTGACGTTCGCCGCCCGATAGGGTGGAGAGCGGCTGGCCAAGGATCAGGTAGCCCAGACCCACATCGTCAAGCCCCTTCAATACTT
>NZ_JBEVLL010000190.1:0-20038 GCF_040509215.1 Devosia sp. | reverse complement strand
GTGGTGCCGGTCTTGGCGAGAGCCGTGCGGTAGGATTCCATCGAGCGGTAGAACTCGAAGAATTCCGGATCCTGGCCATAGGCAGCCGCGAAGATACGGTTGCGTTCTGCGTCGCCGGTACCGCGGATGATTTCCGCGTCGCGGGTGGCAGCAGCGACGATTTCGACGCCCTGACGATCCGCGATAGCACGGAGGCTCTGGGCCTGTTCTTCACCGCGAGCGCGGAGGAGAGCGGCTTCGGCCAGACGTTCGGCGCGCATACGCTCGAAGGTGGTTGCCGAGACGTCTTCGTCGAGATCGGTGCGCAGGATACGCACGTCAACGACGTCGATGCCAAGTTCGGCCAGATCCGGACGGATCAGTTCGGCGGTTTCGCGCATCATCTGGGCGCGCTGGTCGGAAAGGGCCGCGCTGAATTCACGCAGACCGTAGACCTGACGCAGGGCCGCATCGAGGCTGGCGCCGATACGGTCTTCGGCCACCGAGAGCTGGCCCGTTGCACGTTCACGGAAGAGACGCGCATTGGAGATGCGGTAGGTGAGGAAGGCGTCGACCTGGTAGAAGGCGTTGCCTGAAACCTGCACGCGCATATTGGCGATGTCGTAGCGAAGCAGGCGATCTTCGATGATCTGCACGCTGTCGACGACGTCGGTCGGGATCTTGAAATAGATGCCCGGTTCGGTGCGCACGTCGGTGATCTGGCCGAAACGCATGACGATGGCCTGCTCGCGCTCGTCGACGACGTAGAGCGAGGAGAACAGAACATAGAGGGCCGCAACGATGACGGCGCCGATTATAAAGAGGCGGTTCGTCATGATCAGTTCCCCGTCGGTGTCGTTGAGCCCGAGCGCAGCTCAGGCAGCGGCAGATAGGGTATGACACCGGAGCCATTGGCACCGTTTTCGATCAGCACCTTTTCGGAGCCGCCGAGAACCTCTTCCATGGTTTCAAGGAACAGGCGCTTACGGGTGACTTCCGGCGAGTTCACGTATTCGGCGTAAACGGCGTTGAAGCGCTCGGCTTCACCGGTTGCTTCCTGAACGACGCGGTTCGTATAGGCCGCAGCGTCTTCACGCAGAGCCGCGGCACGACCGCGGGCATCGCCGAGAAGAGTATTGGCGTAAGAACGCGCTTCTTCCTGGAGACGGGTTTCGTCCTGGCGGGCACGCTGCACTTCGTTGAAGGCGTCGTAGACCTCGGACGGCGGGCCGGCATTTTCGATCAGGATCTGATTGACCGAGACGCCAAGGCCATAGCTTTCGAGCGTTGCGAGCGTAATGCGCTGCACGTCCGCGGCAATGCCGGAACGGTCGTCGCTATAGATGTCCTGCGCCGGACGGCGGCCAACCACTTCGCGCATGGCGCTTTCAGCGGCATAGCGAACCATGGATTCGGGATCGCGGACGTTGAAGAGATAGGAAACCGGGTCGTTGATCGCCCAGAACACCGAGAACTGGACGTTGACGATATTCTGGTCGCCCGACAGCATCAGGCCATCGCGCGCTGCGGCACGCGAGCCACCGCTCGCATTGGCGACGCCGATCTGGGTCTGATTGACCGTGGTCGTGGCGCGCTCGACGGTTTCGACCGGCCAGAACAGGAAGTGCAGGCCCGGGCCGGAGAGTTCCGGCTTGGGCTGGCCGAAGCGAAGCTCGACGCCGACTTCCTGCGGATTGATGGTGTAAACCGAATTGAAGCCCCAGAACGCAAGCAGCGCAATGACGCCGCCGACAATGGCCCAGCGGCCACCGGGGACACCACCCCGAAACTGGTCGCGTCCTCGATTGAGGATATCTTCGAGATTGGGAGTGTTTCCACCGGGACGGCGCGGGCCGCCGCCACCTCCGCCGGGTGCCTGGCCCCAGGGGCCGCCGTTGTTGCGGCCGCCTCCGCCTCCATTATTCTCCCAAGGCATCTCGTTCCTTTCGGTTCCTGCGTATTTTTGGTTGCCAACATATATAGGCAAGGCGTCTGCGCGATCAATGCGTAGGGCGTTTGCGCCTTTCGTAGATTTTGATGCGGTATGGCGCAGCGTCCTTTTCGGAGGGCGTTACCTCCGGAGTATCGATAACTGCCCAGATTTCGGGGTCGATATCGGGAAAACGGACGTCTCCATCAGGAGATAGCTCGACGTGGCTAATATAGAGCCGATCCGCTTTGGCCATCGCCTGCGCGTAAATGTCGCCCCCGCCGATGACCATGATCTCATCGGTGCCACTTTCGGCCGCAAGGCGCGAGGCGAGCACGTAGGCGGCATCGAGATCGTGGACGACATCGACGCCTTCAGGCGCGTAGTCCTTCTGGCGCGTCACGACGATATGCGGACGGCCGGCGAGCGGCTTGGGAAAGGTCTCAAACTGCTTGCGACCCATGATCATGGGCTTGCCCATGGTGCAGCGCTTGAACCAGGCAAAGTCGGACGGGATGCGCCAGGGCATGTCACCGTCCTTGCCGATGACATTGTTTGCCCCTACCGCGGCGATGAGCGAAATGCGCTTGTTCATCCCCTGCCCTTTCTGCCTGTTACTCGACTTCTTCGACCTTCTTGAGCAGGAGGATTTCGAGCTCGCGATCATAAGGCGGCCACCAGTCGGTCGCCGTCATCTGGAAGGTCGTCGGGCCGATCTTCTTGACGTCTTCGCCGCAGAACGAGACGAGGTTGTCGGTGCTGCCCTTGTCGACGGTCAGGGTGAACTTGCCGATGGAGCCGGACCAGTTGTTGCCGGTCGACCAGATGTAGGAAATCCAGTTTTCGTAATAGGGATAATTGGTCCAGCCGTCCTCGGTGATCGCCTGCTTGCGTAGGGTCGAGAGCAGGTTGTCTTCGACGCAGTATTTTTTCACATAGTCCGCATAGCGCTGCTCGGAGTCGGCGTCGCCCTGCTTGGGAACGAAAGTCGTCGCGACAGTACCGCCGACGCTTGGGCGATAGGTGTGCACCACATCGGAAATGCCCGGCTTGAAGGTCGCTTCCCAGCTATAGGTCGAGCGCAGGGTCCAGAGCGGGACGATATCCATTTCCGCGCCGTTTCCGGCGTCAAATTCGTAGGAGAAGACCAGCCCGAGGCGGGTCAGGTTCTGCACATCGTCCGCGTCGAGCCCCGCCAGCGCGTCAGAAGTCGCCTGACCGAAGGGTTCGAGCGGCACACCGAGATTTTTGAGGAGCTTGGTGTAGTCGATATTGTTGTTGAAGACGTATTGGTGGAGTTCCGCCTCGACCGGCACGTCGTTGAAGGTGGTGGCGAAGCCGAAGAGGTTGTCCTGATCCTCGATGGGATCGGCGCTGCCGTAATTGGCGTTCTGGATCGGCACGTCGACCATGAAATCGCCGCTGCCCTGAATGTCGGGCATCGGGAAGGCGACGAGGATATGCTGGTCTTCTTCGGACGTGTTCTCGAACTCGTAGGTCACCCGCACTTCGGTGGGCGAAATATAGAGGTCTTCCGAGGCCATCCTGATCTGTTCGTTGGTGACGAAGACCAGACCGCCCGTGCCCAATTGCGCCATCGTATCGTTGCCGACCGCCGGCGCTGCCAGCATCAATGCAATAGTCGCCGTTGCGTAAACCCGCATGGACCTACTCCCCTGTCCGTCAGTGCCGCTATTTCTAGCCGTTCTCTTTGTCAGCGCGAAGATAGGAGAACCATTTCCGATCGAGCGCCGCTTCGAGGTCGATGCCATTGCGCCGCGCATAAAGCAGCAGGAATGCGAGCAGATCGGCCGCCTCGTTGTCCCGCGCCTCGACGATTTCAGCATCGGTGAAATTCTTGCGGCGCCCCCGCCCCGACAGGCGCAGATGCTCGGCGATCAGTTCGCCAAGCTCTTCCTGCATCTTCAAGGCGTACCAATCGTCATCCCGCCGCACGCCGGTCTCGCGCTCGTACATGTCCGAGACTTCGGCAGCGAGGGCCGTGAGATCGGCGAGGGTGCGGCTCATACCGACACTTCGGCCTTGATATGCGGGTGCGGGTCGTAGCCTTCGAATGAAAAGTCTTCGAAGACGAAATCCTCAAGCCGCTTGCGCTCCGGATTCATGATGAGGCGCGGAAGCGGACGGGGCTCGCGGGTCAGTTGCAGGCGGGCCTGCTCGAAATGGTTGTTGTAGAGGTGCACATCGCCGAACGAGTGCACGAAATCGCCGACCTCGAGCCCGGCCACCTGCGCCACCATGTGGGTCAGCAGCGCATAAGACGCGATGTTGAAAGGCACGCCGAGGAAGGTGTCCGCGGAGCGCTGATACAACTGGCAGCTCAGCTTGCCGTTGGCGACGTAAAACTGGAAGAGGCAGTGACACGGCGGCAGGGCCATGTCGTCGACTTCGGCAGGGTTCCAGGCCGAGACGATGTGGCGACGGGAGTCGGGCTTGGTGCGGATCGATTCCACCACCGCGGCGAGCTGGTCGATGTGGCGGCCATCGGGCGCGGGCCAGCTTCGCCATTGCGAGCCATAGACGGGGCCGAGATCGCCGTTTTCGTCGGCCCACTCGTCCCAGATCTTTACGCCATGCTCCTGCAGCCAGTGCACATTCGTTTCGCCGCGAATGAACCAGAGCAGCTCATAAATGATTGACTTGAGATGCAGCTTCTTCGTCGTCACCAGCGGAAAGCCCTTCGAAAGATCGAAGCGCATCTGATAGCCGAAAAGGCTGCGCGTGCCGGTGCCGGTGCGGTCCGACTTGTCGGCGCCGTTTTCGAGGATATCGGAGAGAAGCTGAAGGT
This sequence comes from Devosia sp., assembly GCF_040509215.1. Lineage (GTDB taxonomy): Bacteria > Pseudomonadota > Alphaproteobacteria > Rhizobiales > Devosiaceae > Devosia. The sequence goes on along the minus strand of NZ_JBEVLL010000190.1, from coordinate 15,320 downwards.
ATGGCTGCATGCCCATACTCTACTTCGATTCGCCGACGATTTGCCGCTGCGCTCGATTCCGTCAACAGATCAGCGCTTGCGGTAATAGAATACCTCCAAACCTGCTGACACCTGGCGACGGCGGGCTTGGCTACAACTGCGGTATCATCAATAGCGAGGAGAACATCATGGCTATCGAATATGTGAATCCGCCCGGCATGTATAAGAGCCCCATCTTTTCCCAGGGCATCATCTTGCCAGCCAATGCGCGCATCCTGCTCATTGGCGGGCAGAACAGCGTCAACGAAAAGGGCGAGGTCATCCATAGGGGCGACGTCGTCAAGCAGACCGAGCAGGCGCTGGCCAATATGCAGAAGGTGCTGGAAGCCGCCGGCGCGACGGTCGAAAATCTCGTCAAGACCACGATCATCATGCAGCAGGATATCGATCTGCGAGCCGCATTCGGCGCCTGGATGGCGGTCTGGGGCGATCGGCCCAACCCGCCGACCGTGACCGGCATGCGCGTTGCCGGCCTCGCCAATCCCGATTTCCTCATCGAAATCGAAGCCCAGGCAGTCTTGCCGTGAGCCCGGTGCTGCGCCCGCTGCGCAAGCGCGAGGACATGCCCAAATTCGTGAGGATCGCGCTCGAAGAGCGCGGTCTTCGCGAACAGTATGATGCGCGCCCGCCCTATCAGCGCAACGACTACCTGATGTGGATCAACAACGCCAAACAGGAAGCGACCAAGCAGAAGCGACTGGGCCAGATGCTCCAGGAACTGGAGGATGGTTTCGTCTACATGCGGATGGATTGGAACCGCTGAAAACCGGGAACTGTGAAATGCTTGTCATTTCACCGCAGCAAACTAGCTTTGCCGAAACGGAGGAGGCAGGCATGAGATGGATTCTGGCTATCGCCCTTCTTGCGACCATGGGAGGGCCGGTTTTGGCCGAAGGCAACCGCATCGATATCCAGCGTCCCGACGCGCCTGAACTGGCAGCGCCGGGCCAATACCAGATCGGTGTGCGCACCATCGAGGTCGTCAACGAAAGCCAGCCCGATGTTTTGAGCGGTGGCGACGCAATCTATGATCGCCCGCTGACACTGGAAATCTGGTACCCCGCGGACCTCAAGGGCGCGGCACCCGGTGGCGACTATGTCGAAGTGCAGATGGCCAATAGCGACCAGAAGATCACGTTGCACGGTCAGGCCGTTCGGGACGCGGAGCCTCTGACGACCGAAGGCCCCTACCCGCTTGTCATCCTGTCGCACGGCTATCCCGGCAACCGCTTTCTGATCGCGCACTTTGGCGAGAACCTTGCCAGCAAGGGCTATGTGGTTGCCAGCATCGACCACTTCGAGAGCACCTATGAAAACAAGCTCGGCTTTGCCAGCACCCTTGCCAATCGCTCGCCGGACCAGCTCTTCGTGCTCGACAGCATGGCGTCGCTTTCCGCGGCGGCAGACGGCTTCCTCTCCGGACTTGTCGATGCCGATAACAGCGCCATCATCGGGTATTCGATGGGTGGCTATGGGGCCGTGATCAGCGCTGGCGCCGGTTTGGCCGAAGCAGCGGCGGCATCAGGCATGGCTCCGCCGGACGCTTTGGCTGGCCTGATGGCGGGCACCGAGGCATTCAACGGCACCCGCGATCCTCGGCTCAAGGCAGTCGTGGCGGTCGCGCCGTGGGGCGGGCATTTCGGGCTATGGGACGACATGGGCCTCGCCGGCATCGCCATGCCGCTCCTGATGATGGGCGGCACGCTCGACGAGGTTTCGGACTACGAAAACGGCATACGCCGCATCTATGAAGGCGCGACCAATGCAGAGCGCTACCTGCTCACCTTCCAGGGCGCCGGCCACAACGCCGCTGCGCCCATGCCGCCTCCAAACGAAGCGGTTGCCGGTGGGGCGGGCAGTCCGTTCGAGCACTACGCCGATTTCGTCTGGGCCAATGCGCGCATGAACAATGTCGCCCAGCACTTTGTGACCGCCTTCCTGGGGCTTTACCTCAAGGGCGATACGGCGATGGAGCCGTATCTGGCACTCGATTCCGCCGATTGGCGCGAGACGGCGGGTGACCGGGTGTGGACCGGGTTCGGCGAGCGCACCACGCGCGGGCTGGTGTTTGAGCACGCAAAGCCCTGATCAGCACCAGCTCTCCCGGCGACCTTGCCATTGATGCGCAAGGCCTTCGGCAACCAGCGTCTGCCCGACCGATTGCCCGTCGCGTTCAACGATCCGCAACTTGCGGCCATATCGGTCTTCGTCACGATCGGCGGCGCGGAGGTCCAGCGAGGCGCCGCTGAGAAGTTCGGCGAGACGCAGCGTGGCCTTTCGACCCAAGGCTGCCTCGGCGGAGCACTGGGGTTGGCTGACTTCCGGGGTGTTGATGTCGGCTATGCGGATCTTGGCGCCATCGAGCCAGAACGTGTCGCCATCGACGACGCAGGTATGGCGCGCCGGCCCCGAGCAGAGATCGAAATTGCGGGGCGAAACGGTGCCGACGACCGGCGATGCAGTGTCGAGCAGGAAGGAAGAAAGCCCGGTTTCCTTGATCCCGACGGTCGCAAAGACAACCAGCGCGCCGAACAGAAATGGGGCTAGGGACACGCCGCCGAACCACGAGCGCCGCCGGCGGCGCCCGAGCTTGCCAATAAATTGCCTGCCAATTCCCACGCCGAATCCATTCGCCACAGCTTGTTTCTTGCTGTGGCAGGTGACACCGGGCGGCGTATATTCGGGGTTAATCCGGACCCTTCGTCAGGACGGCTTCGAAGCGGAATTAATTCCGCTCGGCGTTTGCATCTGCGCCGACCCTCACTTATATAGGGACTGCCCTTCGGGGCTATGGCGATAAACTGTCATTGTAATAAACCCATCGGACCCGGGGGCAGTACCCGGCGTCTCCACCATCTCCCCTCTTCGAGGTGAGCCAATGGGGACGAAATAGGATCGACGAGGGCGTAAAGAGTGTGCTTTTGCTCGGTGAGGTACCACCGTTATCGGTCCAAAACTTATAGTTGCAAATGACAACCATAAGGCTCCGGTCGCTCTCGCCGCGTAAGCGGTGCTAGCACTGGGAATTAAAGTCCTCCGCTCCTAGCCGGGCGACAGGCGGGGTTCGCAGGCACCTGGCAACAGAAGCCTGCACTTTTCCTCTATTCCGCCCGACACTTGTGCCTTAGTCCTTGAAAAGTTCGGGAACGTAAGGCTGATATGGGCCGTTCGGGATTCTGCCGGGCCCAGCGACGACCAAGGAAGAAATAATGGCCGAAGATCACATGCGTTACGACATTCTCGCCCAGGAAGCCCTGCGCGGCGTCGTGCGTAAGGTTTTGGCCGAAGTGTCCCGCACTGGTCTGCCCGGCGAACATCACTTCTTCATTTCCTTCGCCACCCGCGCCCCCGGCGTGCGCCTGAGCGAAAAGCTGCTGACGCAGTACGACAAGGAAATGACCATCGTACTGCAGAACCAGTATTGGGACCTCAAGGTCAACGAGACAGGCTTCGAAGTCGGCCTCAGCTTTGACGGCGTGCCCGAAACGCTGGTGATCCCCTTTGCCGCCATCAAGGGCTTTTTCGACCCCTCCGTGCAGTTCGGCCTGCAGTTCGACCCGGCCACCGCGCCGCGCGAGGATGGTGCTGAAGAAGACGCCGCCGATGCCAAGGCTGAGCGCGCCGAAAAGGGCGATGCTGCCGAAGGCGAGCAGAGCGGCGAAAAGGTCGTCAGCCTCGACGCCTTCCGCAAGAAGCCCTGATCCCCAGGCCGCGTGATGCAGAAGCGGTCCTTCTCGATCGCCGGCCACCGCACATCCATAGCCCTTGAACCGGAATTCTGGCTTGCACTGGAAGAAATCGCCGCAGTGCGCGCGCTGAGCCTTGCCGGGCTCGTGCGCGAGATCGACGAGACGCGGGAAGCGGCTAACCTCTCGTCTGCCATACGCCTCTCGATCCTCGGCTGGTATCGAGCGCGGTCGGCTGATCCTACCGAAAAAGCAGATTGACCGGTCCGGCCGGCGGATTGTTCACGCCAGGCTGAAAGCCGAGGTTGAGCGGCAAGGCGGGCGGCGTCGGTACCTGTGTTTCCGGGGTCTCGACCGGCGGCGGCGTGGTCGGGCCCTGTTGTTCCTCAAGCGCCTGACGGGCAGCTTCTTCGGCCGCTTCACGTGCCGCTGCTTCCTCGGCAGCCTTGCGGCGTTGCTCCTCGATCAAGCGGTTACGCTCGGCGGCCGCCGCGCGCTGACGCGCCTCGTCCTCGATCCGCAAGACCTCAAGCCTGTCGACTTCCAGTTCGTTGGCGCGAACCTGGACGGCGGCGATCAGTTGGGTCGTGTCCAATTCGACGACCGGCGCGAGGAACGTGCCGCTCAAGCGCGCGATGATGCGGGCCGCATCATTCTCGATGAGGCCCGAGGGATCGACATAGCTGAACGGCGTCAGCACGAAGCTGCCATTGAGACCGAGCGTCGGGAGAGCAAAATCGACGCCGCCGGCCAGCCGCGCGCCGCTGCCCTCGATAATGAGGTTGGCAAGACGCAGCGTGCCGCCCGCTATGGCAAAGGCGCCGTTGGCTGACGACGCGGTGAAAGGTCCCTGCCCCAGCGATTGATCGATAAGGATATCGAGCGCATCCGCGTCGATGTTCAGAACATCGTCAAGACCGGCCAGGGCGGGATAGACGCCGGGGTTGAGCCGTTCGAGCGAAAGATTGGAGAGCGAGAAATTGCCTTCGCCGGCTAGGCTGGAAACGACCTCGGCAAGCGAAGCGCCCGTGCCTTCGAAACTGCCGCTGCCGGTGAGACGCGCGGCAAGCCCGGAGGCCGCTTCAGCTGTCACGAGGGCGGAGACCTGGACATTGTCGAGCGACAGGCGGCCAGTGATGGTTCGATCGGTCAGTGGACCGGCACAACACTGGCTGAGCGTGGCGTTGAGATTGCCGCCGCCTATCGAGCCCTTGAGGTTCGAAATGGCAAGGGTTTGCTGGTCCCAGGTGAGATCGAAGGCCGCTTCGGTGATGGTGGAGGCGCCCACTGCGACCTCGCCGGCCGTTACGGCGATTGTGCCGCGGGTCGTACGGGTCCGATTGCTGGCCGCGAGCGGACCTTCCGGCCAAACGCCATCGCCGGCGATAAACGCCGCGGGCGAGAGCAGCGCGCCGGCCAGGCCTTCAGCCTGCAAGCGGTCGAAATGAAGCGCGCCCTCGACGCTCGGACGCTGCGCCACCTGCTCGACGGCAATGTCGCCTGAAAAGGCTGTGCCTGACGAAGCGCCCGCAATGCCGGTGATAGCGATGGACTGGATGCCGTAGAATTCGACACCGGCGCTGGCCTCAAGCGAACCAAGACCGATACCCGTGCCGCCCGCCAGGGCCGCAAGGCCGGAGCCATCATCGAGCGCAATGTCGAGCGTGCCGGTGCCGGCCAGTTCGCCGCTCTCGAGCACCGACAATTCGCCGCCGAATGCCAGAAGCTCATTGCCTTGGCCGATGGACAGGCGCGCATCAAAGCCTGCGGCGGCGTCTCCCTCGGCAAAGAGGCTCAGGAAGGCAGATTCGCTGGTCGAGAACAGCGGCGTATCGGACGCATCCAACTGGCGAACTAGATCGCTGCCATTGCTGGCCTCCAGCGAGCCGATGATCTGGACATGCCCCTCCGTGACCCCGCTCAGGCCACCTGCCATATCGACCGCGAGATCGAGGTTGGCGGCGCCCGCGGTGCCATTGAGCGTGAAGCGCTGGGCGCCGGGATTGTCGCTGCCGACCAGGGCGAAATCGAGCGCGGCGGGCACGGATCGATCAAGCACCGGACGCCAATTGGCCGGAATGCCGAGAAACCCATAAATCGCGCTGAGCGCCGGGGCATTGGCATCTGGCACATCGAGATGGCCGGAGCCGGTGAGGGTCGGTTTCGCAAGCGTTCCCGCCAGATCGCCCGATGCATTGATTCCGACGCCGCCCCAATCGCTGCTGACAAGCTTGGAAAAGCGCAGGCCGGCGCCGGACCAGCTTCCCTCGGCCGCCAGATCTTGCGCTTCGAGGCCGAGAATGCGGATGGTTTGGCTACTGAAGGAAAAACTGCCTTCAGGAAAACTGGTACCAAAGGTGCGGTCGCTGTTCGGATCGGGGAACATCGCGGCGACAATGGCGCTATCGCCGGGCGCCAGATCGTCGAAACGCCCGACAAGATCGAGACGCGGTTCATCGCCAAACCCGAGGCGCAGTTCGAGGACGTGTACCTTGTCGTTGAGAACGAGGCGGCCATGCGAAAAGCCGAGTGCATCGCCGGCGAGCATCACCTGACCCGAGAGCTCTGCCGGAACATTGAACAGCGGACTGTTTTCGCTCGACTTGCGCCAGAGCTGGCTCAGGGCATCGAGGCGCGTGGTGGCGATGGTGATGTCGCCATTGAAACCGGCGACGCCACTATCGTTGCGCAGGGCGCCCGAGAGGCTGACGCTGCTGTTCCCCGCCAATTCGGCTTCGGCGCGAGAAATCGTCCAGATATCGCCATTGGTGCTGGCGTCGACGCGCACATTGCGCAGCGCTGCGCCGCGTAGCCCGATTTCGGCCAGGTCGATGCCGATCTCGCCCGGAATGGGCGGCAGCGGAGGAGCGGGCAATTCGCCGAGAAGGCGCACCAGCTCATAGGGCATCAGGCTCGTGTCTTCTTCGGCATCTCTTGGCGGCAGAGTGAAGACACCGCCCGAAACCACGGCCTCGAATGAGGTGCGCGCGCCGAGCTGGATGCTGGCTGCGCCCGTCAGCCGCATGCCGGCCCGGTTCTCGTCGGGCAGCAAGGTGTAGCCATTGAGCACGATGCGGTCGGTCGAAGCCGTAACCTTGCTCTCCAGCACCAGATTACCGCGGATCTGTTCGGCGCGCTCGGCCGAGGGCGGCGCCTGCTTGAGGATCATGGTGCCGTCGAACTTCGGCGCCTGCCCGGTGACAAGAGCACCATCGAGGGTCAGCGAACTGCGACCGCCGACTTCGGCGATGAAGGCGGAAACCCGGGCCGAACCGACATCATCGACGACGCCGCTATTGACCCGCAGACTATAGGCCGTGCCCGCATTGGTGGCGCTGCCCTGGAACTGGAAAGGCCCGGCAAAACTGCCGAGGCGCAGGTCGCCATTGATGGCGGAGAGTTCATAGGTCGAGCCGGACCGACGATCGGCAAGCGTCAGGCCGCCATTTTCGATGCGCGCCTGGTCGAGCGCCACACCGTCCCCGGCGCCCGAAAGATCGACGCCGCTGGTGAGAAGGCCGTTTTCGTCGAGCTCGAAAGCGATGACGGGCGATTTGAGGATCAGGGCCGAGAGATTGTACTGGTCGCGCAGGAAATCCATCAGCGCGAACTGCGCCTCGACCGCGCCAACCGTCGCGGCGGGTTTGTCGGCCGGGCCGATCACGACATCGGAGAAAGCCAGCCTTGGCGCCGGCAGCAGGGCAAAGTCGATATCGCCGCGAATGGTGACTTCAGTGCCGAAGACGCCCTCGGCCAGCAGCTCCATACGATCGCGGTAGTCGCCCCATTGAATGAAGCGCGGCGCGATGAAGGCCACAGCGAGGGCCAGGATCGCAACAATACCAACGATGATGTAGATCCGGTTGAGCACGGCTACTCGAACTGCCTGTCAGATTCCTGGCGCGAGTGTAGGGACTTGCTGCCCCCGTGCAAGAGCGAGCGGCGCGAATCCAGCACAAGAATCCGATAGGAGAATCCAATCCGTTCAAATGATAACGGCCGGACTTTCGTCCGGCCGCTGATTATTTGCGCAGAGGCAGCTTATTCGAGGTCGATGGACCAGAAGAAGGTCTCGCCCGAGGAGTCATCCACGCCGTCATTGTCGGTGATGACATAGCCCTTGCCGGTCGAGTCGATGGCGAAGCTTTCGACCTTGTCGACGACGTAGCCATTGTTGGAAGCAAGGTCGGGGATCAGGTCGCGGACCAGTTCCTTGGTCACGACCGGCAGTTCGCCGCCGAGTTCGGCACCGACCAGTTCGGCAACCGGCACGCGGTAAATGGCCTTGAGGCCAGCCTTGTCGGCGATCTGGTTGTCGCGCTCGACGATATAGGCGTAGTCACCATGGACGGTGATTTCGCTGAGACCAACCCAGCCACCTTCCGGCGCGGCTTCGAGCGGGTAGGAAACGGCAGCCCATTCCTTGGTCGCCGGGGTGTAGGAGAGGAGCTTCACGAAGCCCTTCTCGTCATCGCCCCATTCGCGCTGCATAGCGACCCAGAGGGTCAGTTCGTCGCCCGAACCGATAGCGGCGACGCCTTCGGCGCCAAAGCGCTTCTGGCCAGCGAGGAGGTCAACCGGGAAACCGACTTCGGCAAGGATTGCGCCTTCGGCATCGACATGGATCAGGGCATGCGGCACGAGCTTGTCGCTGTCGCCTTCGTTGGCGAGCCAGAAACCGCCTTCGCCGTCGAGCGTGATGCCTTCGAGATCGAGCTTCTGCGCAGTCTCGCCCTTGCGGGTGATGACGGTCTTCTTGACGATGCGGGCCGGGTGAGCGGTCGCGTCGATTTCGAAGATCGCCGGGGCGCCGTAGAGGACGCTGTCGCTGACGGCATAGAGAATGCCGGGCTTTTCGGCATCGGCAACGGCGCCGGAAATAGCGGCCCAGCCGATCGGGTGACCGTCTTCGCCCAGCTCGGAGACGAGCTGCGGATAAGCGGCTTCGCTCTCGGAGAGTTCGTAGACCATGACATGCGAACCGGCGAGGCCGTCAGCACGGAGGTCAACTTCATTGGCGGTGGCGAGAAGGTTACGCTCGGGAATGGCAACGAGGCCTTCCGGCGAGATGCCCGAGGGGATCGACTGGACGAATTCCGGCTCGGCGCCAGTGTCCTTGTAGACGGCGATCAGCGAGGCGCGTTCTTCGGCGATGAAGATGTACTGGGTGTCGCCAAAAGTCGCGACTTCGAGGCCTTCCGGCTCGACGCCCTTCTTGTTGCGGAAATCAGGGTAGTGACCGAGCTGGGCAGCGTTCACGTCGAGCGCATTGCCCGAGTCGAAGGCAACCGAACCATCGCGATTGAAGATGGTGAAGCCGCGCGAACCACCGTTCCAGTCGCCTTCATTGGCAACCACGAGACGATCGTTGTCGAGCCACTTGACGGCGTCGGGCTCACGCGGAACGACCTTGTTCTCGCCCGAGAAATCGATCTTGCCATCGTTCTTGGTGTCGACGCCGGCAACGCCGGTTTCGCCTGCTTCAAAGCCACCGGTGACAGTACCGGTCTTGGCATCGACGATGGCGATGTAGTTGTTTTCCTGAAGGGTAACGGCGACTTCGTCATTGTCGTTGAACGAGACGAATTCGGCTTCGGCATCTTCCGGAGCGATGGCGCTGATGCCGGTCAGGTCAACCTTCTTGATGCCTTCGGCGGTGACGGCACCGTCGGTCAGTGTCACGATGGTGAGGTAGCCGGTCGGCTCCTGCGGAATGGCGCCATCGTTGACCTCTTCATCGCGCTGGTTCTCGATGGCGATGGCAAGGATGGTGTTGTCCTTGTTGTGCGCGATCGAGTCAGGCTGGCCGCCGAGATCGAATTCACCATCGACCGACTTGCCGGCGATGTCGACGACCACGAGCTTACCCGACGGAGCGGTGAGGTCTTCGGTGGTGTTGACAGCCACATAAGCCTTGCCGCCGATGACGGTGACGGAAGTGGGCTCGCCGCCCATATCCATATAGCCGCCTGCCTTGGGGGCCGAAGCGTCGGTGATGTCGACAAAACCAATGCCGCCATTCGGGCTGTCCGAATAGATCAGCGTGAGGCCATCGTCGGTGGCGGTGATGATTTCCGAAGAGGTGCCTTCAGCTTCTGGCGCATTGAGCGCGACCGGGAAGCTGGCGACGCGGTTGAAATACTCAGCGGCATTGGCCGAAACGGTCGAGGCCAGAAGGGCAGCAGTCAGTGCACCCAGCAAACGTGGCGTATTCATGTGAGGTCCCCCTAATGAATGCGCTTCGCATAGAGGCCGGGCAAGACTCCTCGGTGACACTTGCATGACGGATCGGTGACAGCCGGTCATCCTGTACATGGAGGGGCGAGAACCCTATATTGCGCATGAGAACAAAATAAGATTCGTCAATCCCGCGCAGAGCGTGCTGCCCCAGCCCGGCGCGACGGAAAGGCCCTCTATGCCCGGTGAAATCCACCCCCTGCCCCGCCCCCAAGGCGGCCCGATCACGAGCCAACTCAACCGGCAGGTGCCGGACTATTTTGCCGGCCTGAATTCGGAACAGCTTGATGCAGTGAAAAGCACCGAAGGGCCCCTATTGGTGCTCGCCGGGGCCGGCACTGGCAAGACGCGGGTGCTGACAACGCGGATCGCCCATATTCTCAACCAGCGCATGGCCTGGGGCAGCCAGATTCTGGCGGTAACCTTTACCAACAAGGCCGCCAACGAGATGAAGAAGCGCGTCCACGAGTTCGTGCCGAACTTCGAGGGCCTGCCCTGGATGGGGACCTTCCACTCCGTATCGGCGCGCATTCTGCGTGCCCATGCCGAACTGGTGGACCTCAAGCCGCAGTTCACTATTCTCGATACCGACGACCAGATCAGGCTGATCAAGCAACTCATCGAGGTCGAAAATATCGACGAGAAGCGCTGGCCGGCACGGCAGTTCGCCAACCTGCTCGACGGCTGGAAGAACCGCGGCTGGCTGCCCAAGGATGTGCCTGTCGCCGAAAGCGGTTACTTCGCCAATGGCAAGGTCCCGAACCTCTACGCCGACTATCACGCGCGGCTGAAGACGCTCAACGCGGTCGACTTCGGCGATCTCTTGCTCGAGTGCATCCGGCTGTTTCGGGAGAATCCCGAAGTCCTCGCCGACTATCATCGCAAATTCAAATACATGCTGGTCGACGAATATCAGGACAGCAACACCGCCCAGTATCTCTGGCTGCGCCTGCTCGCGCAGGGAAAGCCGGCGTCCGAGGCCAATATCTGCGTGGTCGGCGACGACGACCAGTCGATCTATGGCTGGCGCGGCGCCGAGGTGGACAACATCCTGCGCTTCGAAAAGGATTTTCCGGGCGCCAAGGTCATCAAGCTCGAACGCAATTACCGTTCGACGGCCAACATCCTGAAGGCCGCGTCGACGCTGATTGCCAACAACGAGAGCCGGCTCGGCAAGACCCTGCACACCGATGTCGCCGAGGCCGGCGAGCCTATCTCCTTTACTCAGGTCTATGACTCTGAAGAGGAAGCGCGCACGGTCGGCGAAGAGATCGAGCAATATCAACGCCTCGGCGAGCCGCTGAACTCGATGGCGATCTTGGTGCGCGCTTCGTATCAGATGCGCGAGCTGGAAGAGCGCTTCATCACGCTTGGGCTGAACTATCGCGTCGTCGGCGGCCCGCGCTTTTATGAGCGCAAGGAAATCCGCGACGCCCTGGCCTATCTGCGGCTCGTGGCGCAGCCGGCCGACGATCTGGCTTTCGAACGCATCATCAATGTGCCCAAGCGCGGCCTCGGCGATTCCACCGTGAAGACGCTGATGGAAACGGCGCGCCATCAGCGCGTGCCCCTGCTGTCGGCAACGAGCATGCTGATCGACACGGAAGAGCTCAAGCCCAAGCAGCGCACGACCCTGCGTGGCCTTGTCGACCAATTCCACAATTGGGCATACCGCGCGGAGAGCCTGCCGCCCTATCAACTCGTCGAGCAGATCCTCGAGGAGAGCGGCTATATGGACATGCTCACGGCCGACAAGTCCGCCGAGTCCCAGGGTCGCAAGGAAAACCTCAAGGAACTCAGCCGCTCGATGGAAGAGTTCGAGACCCTCGGTGGATTCCTCGAGCACATCTCGCTGGTGATGGACCGGGACAGCGCCGAGGCCAGCGACGCCGTGACCATCATGACCCTTCATTCGGCCAAAGGGCTGGAATTCAATACGGTATTCCTGACCGGCTGGGAGGAAGGCTCGTTCCCAAGCCAGCGATCAATGGACGAGAGCGGCCGTGCGGGTCTCGAAGAAGAGCGACGGCTTGCCTATGTCGGGATCACCCGCGGCCGAAAACGCGTGCGTATTTCGTCGGCGCAGAACCGGCGCATCCATGGCCTGTGGCAGTCGGCGCTGACATCGCGCTTTGTCGATGAGCTTCCCCCTGACGCAGTGGTCGTGACCGACCGCGGCTCGGCCTATGGCGGCTACGGCTATGGCGGCGGCGCAGCCAGCCGCTTCAACAAGGCCGATCCGTTTGAAAGCGTCTACGAAACGCCCGGCTGGCAACGCGCGCGGGCAAATCAAGCCAATCGCAAAGGCGGCGGGCCGTTGACCATTGATGGCGAACTGGTCGCCCGTTCGGTCGATCTCGGCGGACAATCGAGCGGCTATAAGCCGGGCGAGCGCGTCTTCCACCTGAAATTCGGCTATGGCGATGTCATCAGCGTCGAAGGCAACAAGCTAACGATCGATTTCGAAAAGGCCGGCACCAAGAAGGTTTTGGAAAGCTTCGTGCAGAAGGGCTAGCGGCGACAGGTTCGACCCAAGTGTCGGATTGAATTAACCAATCGCGTTCACGCCTTATCAGAATCACTCGTGCATTCATGGACGGAATGCGTGGGGTTCGTCGTGTTCAGAATACAGCATCTGCAATGGATGGGAATCGCGGCGGCGGCTATTGGCTGCTTGCTGCTCGGCGGCACGGCCGTCCTCAGCAATCTGAACGACTATCAGCGCCAAAGCCATGGTGCCGATGAACTGCAACGCTTCAGCGTCCTGCTCGAAGCGGTCAACGCCATTTCCTCGGAACGTGGTCCGGCCAACTCGGCAATGAGCGCCACTGACGAAGAGGCTGCCACGCGACGCGCCGAATTGGCGGAGAAACGCGCCGCGACCGATGCCGCCGTGAGCCGGATGGAAGCCGTATTTGAAGGTACTCTCGTTGACGAAGAGTGTGGCGCGGCACGGGAGCGGCTACACGCCGACCTCGCCAATGGCCGCCAGAAAGTTGACTTCGCCGCAAATACGCCAGTTGCCGAGCGCGACCCGCGCGAAATTGCGCGGGGTATTCTGGCCATGTTTACGGCCGCCGACGCCGCCACCAAACTGCGCGATCTGGTCAGCGGCCACATCATGGTGGAAACGCCGAACCTTGCCGGCGAACTGATGCTCGCCAACAGCGCCAGTACCTTGCGCGATCAGGAAGGGCGGCTCGGCTCTTTCGTGGTCATGGCGCTGGTGGCCCCGCCGGAGCGAGACCCGATGTACCTGCAGCGCATGCAGGCGACCGACGGCATCATCCGCAGCCTGTGGTCCACCAGCGTCAGCCTGGCCGACAAACTCCTGCCCGAGCCCGAAATCGTCGACCTGGTGCAGGCGGTGCAGCGCGACTTCTTCGATGGCGCGCTCGTTCTGGCGCTCGATGCGGCCGAGAACCATACGGCCGACAACTCGCTCTCCCCCGCATCGCTGACGGCAGACTATGTTCCGGGCATGCGCAGTTCGGAACTGTTGCGCACGGCCGTGGTCGAGCACTCCGTTGCCGCTATGAACCGCAATGCCGAGAATTCGCTGAGGGCACTGGTCAGCGCTGCGCTCCTGACAGGGGCGATCCTCGCGGTGCTGGTGATCGTTGCAGTGGTGTTCCGGCGCACGCTGTTCTCGCCGTTGATGCGGCTTCAGGACGACGTGCTGGCGCTTGCCAGCGGCGATCACAGCGAACCTCCACGGCCCACGGGCATGGCCCGGGAAGTGGGTAACATCTTCAGTGGCCTCGATGTTCTGCGCCACAACCTGACGGAAAAGCGGCTTCTCGAAGAGGAGCAACGCCGTCTCAATCGTCGCCTGCGCCGGCTCGCCGAGACCGATACGCTGACGGGGCTGCTCAACCGCCGCGCGCTGTTGAGCCGCGTCGGCGCCATGTTCCGCCGCGCCGACCGGATCGGGGAATCCCTCGCCGTCGTGCTGTTCGACATCGACCATTTCAAGGTGGTCAACGATACCCACGGCCATGCGGTCGGCGATGAAGTGCTCTCGGGCGTGGCGCGGCTGATCGATGGTGCATTGCGGACCGGCGATACGTTTGCACGCATCGGGGGCGAGGAATTTGTCCTCATCCTCCGCCGCGCCGATCACATCACTGCCTATAACCTCCTGGAACGCATGAGGATTTTGCTGAGCGACACCGCCGTTCAGGGAAAACTTGAACTCAAGGTTACGGCCAGCTTCGGTGTCGCCATGCGGTCTGCCGGTTCGGCGCAGGACTGGGACGATATCTTCTCGTTGGCCGATCAGCGGCTCTATATGGCCAAGGGCGCGGGTCGCAACTGCATCGTCACCGAGGGCTTTTCGCCCCAGACGCGCCAGCGCGCCTGAAGTCATTTCCCTGATAAATCAATGTGATATGGCGCGGCATTGACTCATCGCGCCACCTGCCGCAACTAGGGCGGGAAATAACCCGGGATTACCTGCCATGTCCGTCGACCAGCTTTCCGCCACCCTGACCAAGGAACAGGCCTATGCCCTGGTCGATGCCGTCATGGAGCGCGACGACATGGCCCTGACGGCCTCGGCGCATGAGATCGAAGAGACGGGCGAATGGGTGTTCGAGGCCACCTGCGACAGCCCGCCAAACATCGACGCCTTCAATGAACTGGCGAGCCAAGTGCTTGGCGGAGCTGTGGATTTCTCGGTCGAAGAAATCGACATGGGGATCAACTGGGTCGCCAAGTCGCTTGAGGGCCTGGCGCCGGTCATTGCGGGCGGCTTCTATGTCTATGGCAGCCACGAGACCGGGCCGATCCCGGAAGGCCTGACGCCGATGAAAATCGATGCGGCTCAGGCATTTGGCACCGGGCACCATGAGACGACCACGGGCTGCCTCGAAGCCATCGAAATGCTGTTGGCCAAGACGACGCCCAAGGCGGTTATTGATATCGGGACCGGTACCGGCGTGTTGGCCATTGCCGTTGCCAAGCGGCTGGGTGGGAAGATCCTGGCCACGGACATCGACCCGATTGCCGTGACGACTACCATTGAAAATGCTGAGGAAAATGGCGTCGGCGAGAACATCGACTCCATCGAGGCGACGGGGCTCGATCATCCCGATATCGCGGCGCGGGCGCCTTACGACCTGATAGTCGCCAATATCCTTGCGGGGCCGCTCACCGAGCTGGCGCCGGGCATGGGCGGGATTGCGCAATCAGGCGGAACGGCAATTCTGTCGGGGATTTTGAACACGCAGGCCGATGGTGTCATCGCTGCCTATGAACTTGCAGGTTTCCGTTTGGTGGATCACCTCAAGCGCAAAGACTGGACAACGCTGGTGCTGGAAAAGCGCTGAACTCGTTAGCAGACTGGTAGCATCGAGG
>NZ_JBEVLL010000189.1:0-7696 GCF_040509215.1 Devosia sp. | reverse complement strand
TGGCTCGATCATCACCAACAATCACATCACCAACATCGATTGGAAAGCCGGCGGCAACGGCCAGAACGGCAATGGCATCAATGTCTATCTCGCCGATGAAGTGATCGTCTCGGACAATCATATCTCCAACTGCGCCTTCACCGCCGTGCGCCTCAACACAACCAAGAACTGCCAGGTCACCGGAAACATCTGCCGTACCTGCGGCGAGGTCGCGATCTTCTCCGAGTTCGGTTTTTCCGGCTCGATCATCGCCGACAACGTGGTCGATGGCGCCGCCACCGGCATTTCCATCACCAATCTCGACAGCAATGGGCACCTCGCCGTCTGTTCGGGCAACATCGTGCGGAATATTTCGTCGAAATCCGAGGTCAACCCAGACACCGTCCCCGTCGGCATCTATGTCGAGGCCGAAGTCGCCGTCACCGGCAACGTGGTCGAAAACGTCCCCGGCGTCGCCATTGCCGCCGGCTTCGGCAGTTTCATGCGCTCCGTCGTCATCACCAGCAATGTCGTCTATGCCAGCAATATCGGCATCGGCGTCTCAGTCGCCGAAGGCGCCGGCAATGTGCTCATCGCCGACAACATGGTGCATGAGCCCAGCGTCGGCGAAATCGTCGGACTCAAATGGACCGAGGTCGCCGAAACCGACCTACGCGCAGTCGCCGATCGCTATCCACATGTGACGATACGCTAGGGCGTTCAGAGCACCGCCCTGATTTCGCCCACCACAGTCTTCCGCACATTCACCGTCGGCTGCCGCGCAAAGTCTTCCAGCACCGCGCGCTGCTGTTCATCGGGATCGGCGAATTTCAGCAGCAGTCCCGCAACCATGGCTTGGCTCGCTGCCATATTGCCGTCGTCGCATTTGAGCGCATAACCCCAGCCCTTGTCGCGAATGGCGCCGCATTGCACGCCTTCCGCGCCACCCTTCTGCATAAGACGGCCGCCAAAGGCCTCCATCACCAGCGTATCGAGATGCCCCGTTCCCGCGACGAGATGCGGGTGCCTGGTCGCTGCATCAAACAGCGCCCGTGCCCCCGCCGCGTGTCCGGCATCGAGCCCCTCTCCCGTCGCCATGCGCGCAAAGCCACGCGCCCAGGCCCGGATCGGCGCCGCCCAGGTGGGAATGGAACAACCATCGGTGCCGCAGCGATCCTCTGTCAGCTCCTCGCCGATCACCAGCTCCACCGCCGCCCGCACCGCGCGCTGCACATCATGCTCGCGTTTCACATAGTCCGTGGTCGGCACGCCCATGGCGAGCGCCACGCTCAACATGCCAGCATGCTTGCCCGAGCAATTATTGTGGAGCGCACTCGGCTCCTCATGTCGCTCCCGCAGCCCCTCGCGCGCCGCTCCATTGGTCGGCTGATGCGCGCCACATTCGAGATCGGCCACCGAAAGCCCCATGCGGCCAAGAAAATTGGCGACATTGGTCACATGGTCGTCTTCACCGTGGTGCGACGCGCAGGCAAGCGCCAGTTCTTCGGTCGAATGATGAAAACGCTCCACCGCATGCCGATCGAAAATCGCCAGCGCCTGCATGGATTTGATGGCCGAGCGCGGAAACACCGGCCGGTCGATATCGCCAGCCGAGGCGATCACCGTGCCCGCCGCATCTACAACGACAAAAGCGCCGCGATGGCGGTTTTCCACCCAGTTGCCGCGCACGGCCTCGGCGAGAATGGGGTTGGCATCCATGAAAAAACTCCGGCCCTGACTGTCCCTGAGGAACAGTGCAGAGCCGGAAAAGTCAATGCATGGGGAGGAGGTACGCGGTTACTAAGAGACGCGCCGGGCAAACGGCGCGAAAATCAAATGTCCCAGTCTTCCATCGGCGTCAGGAAGCGCGAGTTGACCCAACCGCGCGTATTCTGGCGTTCAACAAGGCACCAATCGGCGCTTTTCGGGACGGCAATGCAGCGTTCGACCCAGACCGGTGTGTCCGGTTGGAAAGCGCCGATTTTCTGAGAGTAGCTGGCCGGCCACTTGCGCACGTTCAGCTGGTCCCATTGGGCGACATTGCTGACCCGCGCCAGTTGATCGACCTGATAGCCTGCGGCCATGGCGGGCTGCACTGCAAAGCCGGCGGCGGCGGTGACGACAAGGCCACAGAGCGCTGCGACCAGAACCTTTTCCTGTGACTTGTTCATTTCACGTCCCTCAGGGAATTTCGTTGTTGGACCTACATTGCCTTGGCCGGATTGAACCCACCCTGATGAGTGGGTTCAGTTTCGGTTCATCAAGGCGGGCTCAGTTCATGTCGCGCTGGTGGACATAGAGGATGATGCTCCCGCCACCGCCGAAGCGAAGCGAAACCACATCGTTCTGGTCGTAGCCCTTGGCCGTCAGGGCGGCCATCAGCGTGGTATTGTGGGCAATCGGCACGCGCAGGTGATTGACGTTGCCGTTCACGAACAGCGAGCCATAGGCGTTCTTGCCACCGACAGTCAGGTCTTCGCAGACCGGGTCGAGACTGACGCGGTTGCCGTTGATGGCGCCGATATCGGCCTGACGAACGCTGCGCATGTGGCCCATGACTTCGGCACAGTCGATGGGCGAGGTGGCGGTAGGGCTCGGACGACGCTGCTGCGCGCCAGCGAACTGGGCAGCGCTGGGCAGGACGGTGGTCAGGGTAAGGATGCCGGCGATAACGGCGAAAGTGGCGGTCTTGAGCATTTGTTTCTCCTGTTGGGTTCGGCATCCGCCCCTCGCGGACCGCCTTGGGTTTCGATGTCCTTGCATCGAGCATGACGGTGTTATGAGCCCTGCCCCTTGAACCCGTGCTGAGAGCCACATTCATCTTCCGTTAACCGCCCAAATCGGGCTTCTGCGGTTGGCACAGGTCGCGTTCGGGCTTAGGCTGAGAGCCGGACAACCACGAAATCAGCGTGGAATATGAGGAGGTTCGGATGAAGAAGGTGCTGGTGACCGGCGGCAGCGGCAAGCTTGGCCGCGCTGTGCTGCGCGATCTCGTGACCCATGGTTACGATGTGCTCAACATCGACCAGCAGGCCCTTTCTGAACCGATCTGCCCATCGGTCAGGATCGATCTGACCAATTTCGGCGAGGTCGCTTCGGCCATTCTCGGCGGTATCGACGAGCGCGGCGGCCCCTTCGATGCCGTCGTGCATCTTGCCGCCATTCCCGCGCCGGGCCTTGCCGCCAATGCCAGGACTTTTGCCAACAATGTGACGACGACCTACAACGTCTTCGAGGCCACCCGCCTCGCCGGAATCAAGAACGTCGTCTTTGCTTCGAGCGAAACCGTGCTCGGCCTGCCCTTCGACACCCCGCCACCCTATGCCCCGGTCGACGAGGAATATTTCCCGCGCCCGGAAAGCGCCTATTCGCTCGGCAAGTTGCTCGACGAAACCATGGCGGCGCAATTCTGCCGGTGGGACCCGGAGCTGCGCATGGTCGCCCTACGCTTCTCCAATGTGATGTATCCCGAGGATTACGCCGCGTTCCCAAAATTCGACGGCGATCCGCGCAGTCGAAAGTGGAACCTATGGGCCTATATCGACGCCCGCGACGGCGCTCAGGCAGTCCGCCGCTCCATCCAAGCCGACTTCAAGGGATTTGAGGCTTTCATCATCGCCAATGCGGATTCGGTGATGACCCGCTCCAACATCTCGCTTCTCGCCGAAGTATTTCCCGAAGTGCCGCACAAGGGCAATATTTCAACCAACAGCACGCTGCTCTCGATCGAAAAGGCGAAGCGACTGCTGGGCTACTCGCCGCAATATTCGTGGCGGAACGAGGTAGGGAAGTAAGGGGGGCAACGCCCCCTTACTCATTTCATCCAGAAGACGGGCAGCAGATCCACCGAGATCGGCTCGTTCTTCTCGTTGGTGGCCATGATGTCGGCCATGTGGGCCCACCAGCGCTGCATCACTGCGGTCTTGGGCAGGTCGGCCATGGTGTGGTCCTTGCGCCGCCACAGAACGCCAAAAAGCGTGTTGGTCTCTTCGTCGAGGTGAATGGAGTAGTCCTTCACCCCGGCCTCGTGCAGCAGGTCGACGAGTTCTGGAAAGATCTCGTCATGACGCTTCTTGTATTCGGCCGTCATGCCCGGGTTGAGGCGCATCTTGAAGGCGTGCTTTTCGTAGCCTGAATCTTCGATCATGCTTTTCTTTGCCTCCACATACGGAACAGGATCGGCAGCGCGATCACGACGATCAACAGCGAGCCGATAAAGATCGACATCACGATCCCCGGCACGTTCAAGAGCCCTAGCCCGAAGGTCACGAGGCCCATGATCAGCGCCGCGAGCACGACACCGATAATGGTGCCGGAGCCGCCAAGGATCGAAACGCCGCCCAGAACCACCATGGTCACGGCCTCGAGCTCGAAGCCCTCGGCAATGGAAGGACGGGTCGAACCGAGACGCGCCGTCAGCAGCACTGCGGCCATGCCGCTCATCAGGCCCGTCAGGCAGAACAGCACGAACTTGATGCGATCGACGCGCACGCCCGAAAAGCGCGCTGCCGTCGCGTTGTTGCCGATGGCGAAGACCCGGCGGCCGAAATTGGTGTGGTGCAGCACGACATAAAAGATCAGCGCGCAAACGAGGAACAGCACCAGCTCGAACGAGATCACCCAGAACACATAGCCCTGGCCGAACCAGGAGAAGCTGGCGGGATAACCCTTAAAGCTCTGGTCGCCGAGGACGATGTAAGCAATACCGCGGAAGAGGCTCATCGTACCGATGGTGACGACGATCGAGGGCAGTTTCAGCCCGGTAATCAGAAAGCCATTGAAGGCTCCGCAGAGGATCCCGACGCCGACACCCACAGCCACGAGCACAGGCGTATCCGCGCCCATCCCCAGAGCCACGCCCATCATCGTGGAAGCCAGAGCAATAATCGACGCCACCGACAGATCGATTTCACCGGTGATGATGACCAGCGCCATCGCCAGCGCGATCAGCGCCTTTTCGGTAAAGTTGAACGTCATGTCGCTCAGGCTCCACTCATTGAGGAAGTAGGGCGAGGCAAACGAATTGGCGATGAAGATGGCCACGGCCACGAGAACGAGCAGGCTCTCCCAGCTCAGGACGGCGGATTTGACGGGATTGTCGAGCCGGTCAGGAAGCTGGCGGCCGGTTGCGGTCGTGTCGGTCATGCGGCTTCTGCCTTCTTCAAGATGATACGGCCCTTGGTCCGTTCGCTGCGACCATTGAGCACCACGGCGATCAGGATCGCGGTACCGGAAATGGCCATCTGCCAGAACGGGGAAACGCCGATAACCGGCAGGGCATTGTTGACGACGCCGAGGAACAGCGCGCCCAGCAGCGCGCCCGCCACGGTGCCGATGCCACCGGCGATGGAAATGCCGCCAATGACGCAG
Organism: Devosia sp.; assembly: GCF_040509215.1. GTDB lineage: Bacteria > Pseudomonadota > Alphaproteobacteria > Rhizobiales > Devosiaceae > Devosia. The sequence continues at coordinate 2,347 of NZ_JBEVLL010000189.1, read as the reverse complement.
GCAGCCACAATGGTCAGCTCATAGCCGCCGGCCACTTCCACCGAAGCGATCACGTAACGGGAAATCCAGAGATAACCCGCGAGCCCCGAAATGGCGCCAGCCAGGACAAAGGCAAGGAACTTGGTCCGCCCCACATTGATGCCGGTATAGACCGCGGCCGTCGGGTTGACGCCGATGGCGTAGAAGGCGCGGCCGGCCGCCGTGCGCGTCATCAAGAGGTAGACCAGCGCTGCAACGACAATGGCAAACCAGCTCAGGATGGGCAGGCCAATGAACGTGCCGCGCTGAAGCTGGATGAATTCCTGGCTCATCTGCGCCGCGTTGACCCAGGCACCGCCTGAAATGACGAAGACGAGGCCGCGGAAAATGGTCAGCGTGCCGAGCGTCACGACGATAGGGGGAATGTCGAGCTTCCAGACCAGAATACCGTTGAAGGCACCGAGGGCAGAGCCGACCACCACGGAGCCGGCGATCAGCAGCGGGATCGGCACGCCCGGGAACGCAGCATTGATCATCGCAACGATCATGCCGGTCAGCGCCAGGTTCGAGGCCATGGAAAGGTCGATGGAGCGGGTCAAGATGACCGCCATCTGCCCCATGGCCAACATCATCAGAATAGATGTGTCGTTGAAGATCGTGAGTAGGTTGCCCGGCTGCGAGAAGCGCGGGAAGCGGATCGTCACCATGACGATGACGGCGAGAATGCCGAGCGCCAGCCAGAGTTCGCGGGTTTTCAGAAGCCGGTTCATGCCGCCTTCTCCTTGGCAATACCAGCCGCCAGACGCACCAGCGTCTCGGGCTGCAGGTTCTTGTTTTCGAGCGTCTCGATGATGTGCCCCTCGCGCATCACGACCACGCGGTCGCTCATGCCGAGAATCTCGGGCAGTTCGGACGAGACCATGATGACCGAGAGCCCCTGGCTCACCAGTTCACCCATGAATTCATGCACCGCGGCCTTGGAGCCGATGTCGATGCCCTTGGTCGGCTCATCGAGAATGATGACCTTGGGCAGCGTCGCCAGCCACTTGGCGATCACGACCTTCTGCTGATTGCCGCCCGACAGGGTGGAGACGTTCTGGCTGAGCGAAGAAGCGCGCAGATCAAGGCGTTCGGTATAGGTGCGCGCCAGCTTGAATTCTTCCGCCATGCGGATGAAGCCCTTGGAGCTGGTCTTGTCGAGGCTTGGCAGCGATACGTTCTTGAAGATCGGCTCGCCGGTGATGACACCCTGTTTGCCGCGCTCTTCGGGCACATAGACGATGCCCGCTTCAACGGCGTCTGCTGCCGATTTCGGTGCGATCGACTGGCCATCGAGCACCATTGTGCCTGAAGCGATCTGCGTCATGCCGAACACAGCCTGCATGACCTCGGAGCGTCCGGCGCCCACGAGGCCATAAAAGCCCAGGATTTCGCCCTTCCGCACCGCAAAGGAAATGTTTTCGAATTCGGTTGGGTGGCTGAACCCCCTCACTTCCAGCACTGTCTCGCCAATGGTGGCGGCGCGTGGGGGGAAGATGTGGTCCACGGAACGCCCGACCATCAGTTTGACGATCTCGTTTTCCGGCGTGTCCTTGATGAAACCCTTGCCCACCATCTCGCCATCGCGGAACACGGTGAACCGGTCGCAGATGCGATAGATTTCGTCGAACTTGTGCGAGATGAAGAGGATGGCCTTTCCGTCCTTCTTCAACAGCTCGACCAGCACGTAGAGTTCTTCGATTTCCTTCTGGGAGAGCGCTGCTGTCGGCTCGTCCATGATGACGACCTGCGCATCGACCGAGAGCGCCCGTGCCACGGCGACGAGGTGCTTCTTGGCAATGCCCAGTTCCTTGAGCGGGATGCTGGCATCGATACCGGCCGCCATGGAGTCGAGCGTCTTCTGCGCTTCGGCCTTCATGGTCTTCCAGTCGATCAGGCCAAAGCGATTGCGCGGCGCGTGCCCGAGATAGATGTTCTCGGCCACCGACAGTTCGTCGAACAGCACGGTTTCCTGGTGGATGGCCGTGATGCCCGCAGCCGTCGCGGAAATGGCCGTCGGCAGGCTTACGACCTGTCCCCCAACGCGGATTTCGCCTTCGTCCGGCTGATAAATCCCGGTCAAGGTCTTCACCAGGGTCGACTTGCCGGCACCATTCTCGCCGATCAGGGCAGTCACCTGTCCGGGAAACAGCTCGAGCGACACATTGTGCAGCGCTCTTACGCCGGGAAAGCTCTTGGATATGCCCGTCAGGGTCAGGATGGGGTCTGTCATTACGCGTGTGTCCTTCACCGCTGGCCGCGGCATCGATCACCACGTCATTCCCGCGAAAGCGGGGATCTCGATTGCCGAAAAAGAGATTCCCGCTTT
>NZ_JBEVLL010000188.1:0-15354 GCF_040509215.1 Devosia sp. | reverse complement strand
GCTAACAGTTGCGCGAGCGTGAGACCCTTGGGGGTGGAGTAAGTAAAGTATGAAAAAAATGTCCACACGCCAGCGCACGCTTTCCGGCGAAATCACCTTTTCCGGATACGGCGTGCACTCTGCTGCGCCTGTTAATCTCACGATCAGCCCGGCTCCGGCCGATAGCGGCTTCCTCATTCGTCGCGATCTCGGGGAGGGCCGTATTACCCAGCCCGTTTCCGTGCATTTCTCGCGCGTGAGCCGCACGACCCTGTGCACCACGCTCGATCTCGGCGACAGCGTCAGCGTCGCAACCGTCGAGCACGTCACCTCGGCGCTCTCCGGCATGGGCGTCGATAACGCGCTCATCACCGTTGATGGTCCGGAATGCCCCATTCTCGATGGCAGCGCGCATCCCTTTGCAACCGCCATTATGGAGATCGGCCTCGAAGCCCAGCCGGCTCCCCGCAAATTCCTCAAGATCATTCGCGCCGTCACCGTGCGCAACAATGACGCCTTTGCCGCCCTCGAGCCTTACAATGGCCGGGCGCTCGACCTCGAGATCGACTTCGACTCCAAGGTCATCGGCCGTCAACGCATGATCTTTGACTGGACGCCGCGCCGTTACCTCGACGACGTTTCCCGCGCCCGCACTTTTGGCTTTGCCCGCGACGCCAAGGCGCTGCGACAGGCCGGCTATGCACTGGGCTCCAGCCTCGACAATTCCATCACGGTCGATGAAGACCGCGTGCTCAATCCCAGCGGCCTGCGCTACGAAGACGAGTTCGTGCGCCACAAGCTGCTCGACGCCATCGGCGACCTCTCGCTTGGTGGCCTGCCCATCTGGGGCCGTTTCCGCTCCTATAAGGGCGGGCATGCGCTCAATGCCCATGTCCTGGCCGGTCTCTTTTCGAGCGAAGCCAATTATGAGATAGTCAACGCCGAGGATCTGCCGTTGGAAGTCGAGGCTTTTGACGACCACCCCGAAGGGTTGGGCGTTCGCCACTACCTACGGTCCGTGCGCTGACCGGCCTCGCTGGTCGCTGCGCCACAGTTTTGATCCAATTACTAATTACGCCGCAAGCGCTTGTGGATGTTTGAGAACGGGGCACTTCGTGACTGTTAAAGTTGTAAGCCAGATGGCGAACCGGATTGCCCGTTTTGCCGCCATGGGTCTGTTGGCCGTAGCTCTGTCTGCCTGCGCCGGCATGAACCTGTTTGGCCCGCCCAAGCTCAAGGAAGAACCGATCGTTCCGGCAGCCGCTCTTTACCAGGGCGCGCTGGACGATATGGACCGCCAGTATTACCAGACCGCCATCAAGAAGCTTGAGCAGCTCGATCGCCAGCATCCGCGTGATGCCCTGACCGAGAAGAGCAAGCTGATGCAGGTCTATGCCCATTATCGCATCGGCAAGTTCAACGAAGCGATCCTGGCTGCCGACCGCTACATGGCGCTTTACCCGAACGGCAAGGACGTTCCCTACGTCCTCTGGCTCAAGGGCACGTCCTACTACGGTCAGATCAAGGACATCACCCGTGATCAGCAGCTGTCGCGCGATGCGATCGACACCTACAACCTGCTGATTTCGAACCATCCGAACTCGGAATACGCCAAGGACGCCAAGGAAAAGCTCCTCGTCGCCTATGATCAGCTCGCTGGCAAGGAAATGTCCGTCGGCCGCTACTACCTCGGCAATGGCGAATATACCGCCGCCATCAACCGCTTCCGCGAAGTTGTCGAAAAGTGGCAGACGTCGACGCACATCGAAGAAGCCCTCTATCGCCTGACCGAAGGCTATCTGCTGCTTGGCCTCACCAACGAAGCCATGTCCGCTGCCGCCGTTCTCGGCCACAACTACCCGTCCAGCGACTGGTACAAGCGTGCCTTCGAACTCCTCGGAAAGCAGGGCCTCGCCCCGCAGCTCAATTCCGGCAGCTGGCTGGCCGCCCATAAGAGCTGAGCTTCTCAGCACTAAAATTCGAAAGGGCCCCTCGGGGCCCTTTTTGTTTGGGTGGAGACGTTGGCACATATAGCGGGACGTTCACCATGTTCTGACCGGGCAATTGTCTCGACCTGTTGTCGCAACCAATCTGCGACGAGGCAGCAGGGAGAAACGAATGCTTCGCAGCATATTGTTCTTGGCAACAGGATTGGCGTTCTCGGGCTTTGGGATCCATGGCGTCCTGACGGGTGGCGTGCATGGCTTCACTCGAAGCGGCCTGCACGAGCTCATTCTCCGCGACGAAGACCCAATCGGTTATGCCGTGTCGCTCGGCGCCCATTGGCTGGCTGCGACACTGTTTCTGGCTCTTTTCGTCTTCATCTTCTGGTCGGAGCGGCAGTCGAAGGCTGCAGAGGAACGGTTCTTTCGCCAGCGCGACCTGTTGGCGCCGAAGGACGACTAAGTCGAACTAAGAAGCACGCTTGCGCCATGGTGTATCAAGGGGTTTCTGCCAGCGACGCCGAGCGCTAAGCTCGGCCCATGGCCTTAAAGCTCACCATTCCCGCGCAATTCCTGGGCATCCCCTACAACGCCGCCATCCATCCCGGCGTGGCGCATCCGGCCGATCTGTCGATCGGTGCCAATTGTCAGGTTTTCGCCTACGTGCTCCTCGCCCATTTCGGCATTGCCTTTCCACCCCTGTGGTCGAGCGAACTCTGGGCCGACACAGAGCATTCCCGGGTGGTCACCGAGTTCCAGCCGCTCGATCTTCTCCTCTTCGGCAAAACCTCCGATGCCTTTGGCGCCCATGTGGCTTTGCATATCGGCGAGGGCAGGGCGATACACCTGTGCCGCGCCGTTGGCTTGCCCGTCGAGTGGGCCATCGAAGACTTCGCTACCCATGAGAATTATCGCGTGCTGATCGGCGCTAAGCGCCCGCACGCCCAGGTTTGACATCCGCGGGCCCAAGCCCCATCTCCCGGGAAACGGAGCGCCAGACCAATGCCCCCATCCCCCTTCGACGCCCAAGCCGCCCGCCACTATGCCGAAGGCCCGCCGCGTCAGGTGCCAGGCTTTGCCGGCATTCACCGGATGATGAACCTGCTGCTCGCCGAGACAGTAGCGAGCGACAGCCACATTCTCGTCCTCGGCGCCGGCGGCGGACTTGAACTCAAGGCCATGGCGGATTTTCGCCCCGGTTGGCGGTTTTCCGGCGTCGACCCGTCCGGTGACATGCTGCAACTCGCCCGCCAGATCACGGCCGAGCATGCCTCGCGCATTGATCTCACCGAAGGCTATATCGACGCTGCTCCCGAAGGCCCCTTCGACGCGGCCACCAGCCTTCTCACCTTCCATTTCATCCCGCGCGAGCAGCGCCTTGAAACGCTTCGCCAAATCCGCCGCCGCCTGAAACCCGGCGCGCCGTTCATCCTAGCCCATATCAGCTTCCCCCAGACCGAGCCCGAGCGCTCCACCTGGATCGCCCGTCATGTCGCCTATGGCCAGGCCGACGATATCGACCCCACGACGGCGGCAAAGGCCCGCGAGGCCATCGGCACGCGCCTGACGATTCTCTCGCCGGACGAGGAAGAGGCAATGCTCGCCCAATCAGGCTTTGCCAATATCAGCCTCTTCTACTCAGCCTTCAGTTTCCGCGGCTGGGTGGCCTACGCAAGCTAGGGCGCCCGTATCGCGCGCAACCTCGGCGTCATTCCCGCGCAAGGGGGAACCTCCGTCCAACCGCAATACCCCCTCCATCGTCATTGCCCGGCTTGTCCGGGCAATCCATCTTTTGACACGCGTCAAGCCTAGTTGCCATTTTGTTCTATTTCGGTATCATGCCTCTCCATTCGCATTGCTGTGCGAAAGTGACTCGCCGCTGACGCCGGGCCGGCCCTCAAATGCTATGAGGAAGGCCCGACAGGCCTTGGATAGATCCGCATGCTGAACGCGCTTTCGGTTCGCAACATTGTCCTTATCGACCAGCTCGATCTGGCGCTCGATACGGGCATGACCGTCCTCACCGGCGAGACTGGTGCCGGCAAATCCATCCTGCTCGATGCGCTTACCCTGGCTCTCGGTGGCCGCGGCGATGCCTCGCTGGTCCGTCAGGGGCAGGAGAGCGGGCAGGTGGTTGCCATGGTGCAGCTTCCACAAAATCATCCGGCCCGCGCCCACCTGCGCGACAATGCCATTGCCGACGACGAAGAAGTCATCCTCCGCCGCGTACAGTTTGCCGATGGCCGCACCCGCGCCTTCATCAACGATCAGCCGGTTTCCGCAGCATTGCTGCAGAAAATCGGCAGCCAGATCATCGAAATCCACGGCCAGCACGACGACCGTGCCCTTGTCGATGTCGCCACCCATCGCGCCGCCCTCGATGCCTTCGGAGAACTCGCCGCGCCGGCCGTCGCCGTGCGCGAAGCCTGGGCCGACCTCGTCGAAATCCAGCAGTCCGTACGCGAGCAGCAAGCCCGGGTTGCCGAGGCCCTCGCGGCCGAGGACTACGCCCGCCACGCCGTCGAAGAACTTGAAAAGCTGAAGCCCGTCGAAGGCGAAGAAACCGAACTCGCCGAACGCCGCCAGCAATTGCAGCAGGCCGAAAAGTCTGCCTCCGATCTCATCGAGATCGACGAGATTCTCAATGGCCCCAGCGCCCCGTCGCCGGCCCTGTCTGGCCTGATGCGCCGCCTGCTGCGCAAGATCGACGGTGGCGCCGAACTCTTCCAGCCCATCGTTGATGCCCTTGATGCTTCCCTTGTGACCCTCGATCGCGCCGGTGAGGCCCTTGAAGACCTGCGGCGCCAGATGGCCTATGACCCGGCCGAACTCGAAAGCGTCGAGGAGCGGCTCTTCGCCCTTCGCGCCGCTGCCCGAAAGCATCAGGCAACCTGCGACGAGCTTCCCGCCATTCTCGAAAAATATCAGGGCGACCTCGATACCCTGCAGAGCGGTGAGAGCCGCCTCAAGGCCCTGGAAGCCGATGAAGCCCGCGCCCGCTCTCGCTATCGGGAAGTTGCCGAAACCCTCTCCTCGGGCCGCACCAAGGCCGCCAAGGCGCTCAGCAAGGCCGTTGAAGCGGAATTGCCGGACCTGAAACTCGGCGCCGCCAAATTCATCGTCGATCACCAGGTCGAAACCGACCGTGTCGCTGCCGCTGGCTTCGACCAGATCGCCTTCCACGTCCAGACCAACCCCGGAACCGCCGCCGGCCCCTTGCTCAAGGTTGCTTCGGGCGGCGAATTGAGCCGCTTCCTCTTGGCCCTCAAGGTCGTTTTGGCCGATCGCGGCTCAGCGCCAGTCCTGATCTTTGACGAAATCGACACCGGCGTCGGTGGCGCCGTGGCCGACGCCATCGGCCGTCGCCTCGCGCGTCTTGCCAAGACCGTTCAGGTGCTCACCGTCACCCATGCGCCGCAGGTGGCCGCTCGCGCCAACCGGCATCTGCTCATCGAAAAGCAGATGGTGGAGGAGGGTGCCTTCATGCGCACCCATGTCCGCCCGCTCGAACCCGATTCCCGGCAGGAAGAGGTCGCGCGCATGCTGGCCGGCGCCGAAATCACATCGGAAGCCCGCGCTGCTGCCAAGAAATTGCTCGCAGCGGTGAAATAACCGCCTCCACTGCCGCCACAACCACCCCGTGTCATTCCCGCGAAAGCGGGAATCTCTGTTTCCATCACGGGGGATTCCCGCTTTCGCGCCAGTGACGCGGCGGCTAAAATACTGACCCAGCCTGAGTTGAGTGAGCTATGTCCGACCTGTCCCAAAAGCCCGCCGCAGATCTCACCGAAGACGAAGCCCGGCTTGAGCTCGAACGGCTCGCCGCCGCCATTGCCGCGGCCGACATCGCCTATCACCAGAACGACGCGCCCGAGATCACCGACGCTGCCTATGACGCAATGCGCATTCGCAATGCCGAGCTCGAAGAGGCCTTTCCCGAGCTGGTGCGGGCCGATACGCCCACCGGCCGGGTCGGCGCGGCCCCGGCAGACGGCTTTGCCAAAGTACGCCACGCCGTCCCCATGCTTAGCCTCGCCAAAGCCTATACCGACGAGGACGTGGTCGATTTTCTGGAGCGCGGGCGCCGTTTCTTCAAGCAGGACGAAGGCCTCGAAATCGCCTTCACCGCCGAACCCAAGATCGACGGCCTCTCGGCCTCGCTGCTTTACGAAGACGGCGTCTTTGTCCGCGGCGCCACCCGTGGCGACGGTTCGGTCGGCGAAGACATCACGGCGAACCTCAAGACCATCGCCGATATTCCGCACAAGCTCAAAGGCTCCGGCTGGCCGAAAAGCATCGAGATCCGTGGCGAGGTCTACATGACCTATGCCGAGTTCCAGGCCCTCAAGGAGCGCTCGGCTGCGGCGGGCGGACAGGATTACGTCAATCCCCGCAACACCGCCGCCGGCTCCCTTCGGCAAAAGGACCCCAGCGTCACCGCCAGCCGAAACCTCAAATTCTTCGCCTATGCCTGGGGCGCTACCTCGGAGGACCCGGCACCGACCCAGTTCGAAGCCGTGCAGAAATTCGCGGATTGGGGCTTTGCCATCAGCCCGCTCATGCAGCGCGCCAAATCGGTCGAAGAGCTGATCGCCCAATATCATCACATCGAGGAATTGCGCTCCTCGCTTGGCTACGATATCGACGGCGTCGTCTACAAGGTTGACCAGCTCGAACTTCAGCGCCGCTGGGGTTTTGTTACCGGCGAGCCGCGCTGGGCCGTCGCCCACAAGTTCCCGGCCGAACAGGCCATGACAGTGGTCAAGCGCATCGACATCCAGGTCGGCCGCACCGGCACCCTCGCTCCCGTCGCCCGCCTTGAACCCGTCACCGTCGGCGGCGTCGTCGTCGAAAACGTCACGCTCCACAACGAAGACTATATCAAGGGCATCGACAGCAATGGCCTGCCCATCCGCGCCGACGAACCCGTGGATATCCGCGTCGGCGACACCGTCGTCATCCAGCGGGCAGGGGACGTCATCCCCCAGATCGTCCGCGTCGTCCTCGAAAAGCGCCCGGCCGATGCCGAACCCTATGTGTTCCCCGATACCTGCCCGGTCTGCGGCTCGCCCGCCGTGCGTGAAATCAACGAAAAGACAGGCAAGGAAGACTCCCGCCGCCGCTGCACCGGCGAGTTGATCTGCCCCGCCCAGGCGGTCGAAGGCCTCCGCCACTTCGTTTCCCGCGGCGCCCTCGATATCGAAGGCCTTGGCGCGGAAAACATCGACACCTTCTTCAATGCCGGCCTCATCCGCACCGCGGCCGACATTTTTACCCTCAAGGATCGTCGCCCCGAAGTGCAGCGCGCCCTTGCCGAGCGCCGTGAGGAACAAGCCAAGGCCCGCGAAGCCGCGTCCGGCAAGACGCGCAAGAATGTTCGCGGGGTCAAAGACCGCAATTATGAAGGCCTCGACAAGCTCTTCGCCGCCATAGACAACAGACGCAATCCCGAGCTCGACCGCTTCATCTTCGCCCTCGGCATCCGCCATATCGGGGAAACCACCGGCTCCGTCCTCGCCCGCACTTTTGGCTCGATCCAGAAGCTCGAAGAAGCCGGCAAGGAAATGGTCGCCGCCGAAGACCCCATGGCCGTCTTCCCCTCAACCGACGGCATCGGCGGCACGGTGGTGGAAGCGCTCGTCACTTTCTTCGGCAATCAGCGCAATGTCGATGCGCTCGATGCGCTGCTCAAGCAGGTGACGCCGAAGGACTATGTCGTCACCATCTCCGCCGACAGCCAAATTGCTGGCAAGACGGTAGTTTTCACCGGCACGCTCGAAAAAATGTCACGATCCGAAGCCAAGGCTATGGCCGAACGGCTCGGCGCCAAGGTGGCCGGCTCGGTTTCGGCCAAGACCGATATTCTGGTCGCCGGCCCCGGCGCTGGCTCGAAACTGAAGACGGCGCAGGAGCATGGCGTCGAAGTCATCACCGAAGACGAGTGGTTCGAGCGCGTCGGCAGATAGTCATTTCGAGGGAGAGGGTCGCATGAGGATTTTTTTGGCCGCCGCGGGTTTTGCGCTTGCTCTTGGAGCGAGTGCCGCACAGGCCGGCGAGGCGGGCGACCAGCTCGCCCAAAGCCTCTACGACGGCGCGCTGCGTGACCTTGCCAATCGCTCCGTCGACGCCTGCGATGCCGGCGAGGGCGACGCCTGTTTCGCGCTGGGCCTTGATGGCTTCATCACCGCCTACGAGACCTTTGCCCAAGGCCTTTATCGCCACGGCGCGGTCACGCCCAATTCCCCCGCCATGGGCATGCTGCTCGGCATGGGCCTCGATACCCCGACGGCGCCAGCCAATCCCAATCCCGAGCCGCTGACCTACGAACAGTTCCGCGATCTCCTCGAGACCTTCTCCGCCACGCTCGATATCGCCGCCGGCCATATGAAGCAGGCCGGCGAGGGCACGCCCTTCGTCATCCATATCGATCCGCTCAAAGTCCGCATCGACCTCGACGGCAACGGCGAAGCAAGCGCCGCCGAAACGCTCGGCGCGCTCCTCGGCGAGGCAGGCGAGTTCGTCGACATCCCAACTCCCGACGCCCCCCCGTCGGGCAAGAGCAAGTCCAAGGGTGCCGAGCCGACTGAGAACACCATCATCGGCTTCGACAATTCCGACGCCATCTGGTTCGCCGGCTACGCCAATATCAGCGCCACCCCGGTCGAAATCACGCTGGCGCACGATTTCTCCGATTTCTTCAACGCCTATTTCCACCGCATCTTCCCCAAGGCGGGCCTGCCGATGCAGGATTTTTCGCGCGGTGAAGGCACCCTGATGATGGATGCCGACAGCGATGCCTTCATCGCCGACTTGGTCGCGGCCATCCACACGGCCGATTTCCCGGTGATCGACCAGCCCCGGCTCGCCGCCGTTCTCGAGCGCCTGAGCGCCATCACCACCCTCAGCCGTCAGAACTGGGAAATGATCCTCGCTGAAACCGACGACGACCGCGAGCTGCTGCCATCGCCGACCCAGACCTCGCTGGTGCCCGACCAGACAATCACCGAGGACGTCGTAAAGGCCTGGTTCGCCACCCTCGATCAACTCGATCTCATCATCAATGGCGAATTGCTGCTGCCGCACTGGCGCTTCAGCAAGGGCTTTAACCTCAAGACCTATTTCGAGACGGCCACCGAAACCGATCTCGTCATGCTCTTCACCGGCCAAGATGCCTTGCCCTATCTCGGCGATGGCCCGGTCGCCGATGCCGCCGCCTTTGCCGAGCTCAATCGTGTCATGGGCGACGAGTGGCCCATGTTCGCCCTGTGGTTCAATTGATGCTGCGGGCCTTTTCCTGCCTCGGCCTCTTCATCTTGGCATTGCCGGCGGTCGCTGCGCCGGCGCCCGTTTTCGATGATCCCAAGGCGCTGCTCGAGGCGGTCTACGCGCAGATCGAGCAGTATGGGTCGACCGATGATTACGACCCCGACGCCTATTTCGACGACGAAGAGACGTTTTCAACCCCGCTGCGGGCACTGCTGGATGAGGCAAACGAAAAGGTCTGGGCCACCGGCAGCGAAATGGGCGCCCTCGATTTCTCGCCCTTCATCAATGGCCAGGATTCGGGCGGCCAGACCTATGTCGTCCACGACCCCAAGGTGAAGGGCGGCCGCGCCGTTGGCGATGTCGATATCCTTCTCTCCGGCGATCCGTTCTATACGATCACTTTCCAGCTCGTCGACGAGGGCGCTGCCCGCGGCTGGAAGATCGACGAAATCCTGCTACCCAATGGTGATTCAGCGGGCTCCTGGCCCCTGTCCGAATATCTGGCCAGCCCGCTGGCCCAATAGGAGTTCCAAATGCGTCGCCTTGCCCTTGTTCCCGCCCTGCTGCTGGCGTTCGCCGCTCCGGCTTTGGCCCAGCCCTATGAAACGCCCCAGGAATTGCTCGAAGCCTTTTACGAGCCCTACTTCTCCGGCGATTTTCCCGAGTTCGAATCCGATTTCCGCTCCGCCGCGCTGAATGCGCTTTACGAGGCCGATGCTGAAAACACCCCCGAGGGCGAAATCGGCGCGCTGGATTTCGACCCTTATATCGACGGCCAGGATTTCGATCTGGCCGACCTCGTCATCGGCGAGCCGGAAGAGAGCGAAGGCTTTGCCACGGTGGACGTCACCTTCACCAATTTCGGCGAACCGCGTCACATCGTCTATGACCTGGTCTACGAAGACGGCGGCTGGCGCATCGATGATCTCGCAGGCGAGAACGCGGACTTCTCCTATCGCCTCAGCGAGATTTTTGCCGAGGCCGCTGCGCGCTGGGAGTAGGGCATCCATCCACTGAACGTTATCCTCGGGCTTGACCCGAGGACACTTCACTTGGGTTCAATGAGTACAGGGCCCTCGGGTCAAGCCCGAGGGTGACGACCTCCGGCGAGCGCCCCCCTCAAATCCCCCCGTACCAGTCGTACCCATTGTCGGGCCAATACCCACCCTTCCCCCGTCCAAATGGGGTGAGATCATCCACCAGTTCGATCGTGTGGAGGTACTTCGGCTGCTTGTAACCCAGCGCCCGCTCGATCCGCAGCCGCACCGGAGCGCCATTGCTCACCGGCAAGACCTGATCGTTGAGTCCATAGGAGAGGATCGTCTGCGGATGGTAGGCATCCACCAGATCCGAGCTCTCATAGTAGAAAATGTCGCCCGAGAGCGTCTTCTGGATATTGTCGAAGCAGTGATAGACGCAATACCGCGCCTCGGGCTTTACGCCCGCCATGTCGAGCACCGGCCCCAGCGCCGTCCCCGTCCAATTGGCGATACAGCTCCACCCCTCGACACAGTCATGCCGGGTGATCTGGCTCCGCGCCGGCATATTGCGCAATTCATCGAGCGAGAACGACACCTCGCGTTCCACCATGCCCTTGATGGTCAGCTTGTAGGGCGCAAAGTTCTGCGACTTCAGGAACATGTATTCCGGCGTCATCGGCTCGGTCGATCCATTGGGCTTCATGCCCTGCCGGATTTCGCTCGCAGAATACTCCCGCGCCAGCACCTGATCCCCGATCAGCGCCCGCTGCGCCCGATAGGTCAGAACATTGGCCTGCTCCAGCGCCTGACGCACCGGATTGCCGCGCTGTCCCAGAAAATCGAACTGATCGCATCCCGTCAGCGCCAGGCTCGATCCGAGAGCGGCCGAGCCGATCAGCAATTTCCGCCTATTGAGAATAAGATTGCTCACGGCTTGTCTCCTGCCTCGGTTGGCGTGCCCGGGCTCGTTCGATACCAGCCAGTGATCATCGAGCGCAGTTCATTAAGCGGCCCCGCCAGCAGCACCATGATGATGTGCACGATGAAGAACAGCACCAGCAACACCATCACGCCAAAGTGGATCGTCCGCGCCGTCTGCCGCCCGCCAAAGAGATCAAGCAGCCACGGCCAGGCCGCATCCATGCCGGGGCTCATGGTCAGTCCCGTCAGAATGATCAGCGGAAACAGCACAAAGAAAACGGCGAAATAGCTCAGCTTCTGCAGCGGCGTATAGGATCGTCCATGATGCAGTTTCAGCCGCGCATGATCGGCCGCATCCTTCGGCAGCCCCGAAATATCCGATCCCTTGGGCACGATATCGCGCCGCAAATGCCCATTGATGAAGCTCGCCAGAAACCAGACGAACAGCGCCGCAACCAGCACCCAGCCAAAGAAGAAATGCACCACCCGCCCGGTCGCGAGATCCCGGAAAGACGGGATCGTGACAGCCCCCGGGAACCCCACATATTGCGGCGCTTCCGCCGCCCCGCTCATGCCGAGCACACCGGTCGTATCAAACGTCTGCCCAAAGACGGTCGTCTGCCCACGCGGTCCCTCCGGCGTATTGACCGCCCCAATTTCGAGCACCGCATTCTCGAACTCAAAGCCCGACTGCTGCCCGATATAGAGCGCGGGATGCGCATTGAAGATCTGCAGTCCCGAGAGCAGCAGGAAGAACAGGCAAATCGCCCAGACCCAGTGGGTCGCGCGCGTCCAGACGGATTGGCGATAGACCAGAGGCCCCTTGAGCCGCCGCTCGTTGTCTTCATTGGTCATGAACGTCCCCTTGGCGGCACCATTCGCCCCGTTCGATAGCAACGGTAGCGCACGGGGCAAATGGCGGCCAACACTTGTTTGTGACTGCGCTTTTACATTGCGGGCGCCATGGCGCCGCCTGCCATGGGATTGGCTTCCATCTTTTCGTCCATGCCCAGCGACCGAATGGCTCCGATCACATCCATTCCTTCATGCAAGCCATGACAGGCAACTGTCGCCGCGGTCATTGCGTCGGCAAAGGTGATAGCGGCCGCCTGCGTGAGGCAAGTCTCAAGATCGGTATCGCTGATCATGTCGGCCGGCGCCATGGCATCCATTGCCATGGTGTTGGGTGCCATGGCGTCCTCGGCATGGGCCGGCAGTGCGATAGCCGTGGTGAGCAGGACGGCAATGGTCATCGTCTTGATGGCGTGCATTGAAAAATCTCCCATTCAGACCCGCCCCTCCGGCGGTCCATGCCAAGCCATTCGCCCGCCCATCCCAATCCGTTACGCGATCACCGCGTCGTGATATCGGCTCAACTTTCTTCGCGCCGCCGTGTAACCATGGCGCCCAAGGCCACGAATGAGGACCTGATGCAGGCGGACGAAACCGAGATGCGGCTGCGCGGGCTGATGCTCGCTTCGCTCGATGGCGACGCTACCGCCTATCGAGTGCTTCTGGCCGACCTCACGCGCTATCTGCGTCCCTGGTTCGCTCGGCGCCTCAGCCCCGCTCATGCGTCCCACGCGGAGGACCTCGTGCAGGAAACCCTGTTGGCCATACACACGCGGCGCTCGACCTATGATCGCACAAGGCCCTTTACTGCCTGGCTGCACGCCGTCGCCCACCACAAATTCGTGGATCACGTCCGCCGCTACGCCATCCGCCCCACCGTCCCGCTCGAAGACGACGCGCCGATCTTTGCTACCGACGACAGCGCCAATGCTGCCGATCGCCACGACGTCGAAACCGTCCTCAGCCAGGTCCCACCCCGCACGTCCGACCTTATCCGCCAGACCCGTCTCGAAGGCACCACCGTTGCCGAAGCCGCTGCCCGCCACGGCATCACCGAAACCGCGGCAAAGGTCTCCATCCATCGCGGCTTGAAAGCCCTGATGGGCAAGTTTGCCGGAGGCGAGAAATGACCGACGACCTCATCAATCGCCTCGCCGCCGACCTCGAACCCACCCCGCCCCGCACCATCGAACGCCGGCTCATCCTCGCCCTCGTCATCGGCGTGCTCGCCACCATCGTCGGCGTTTATCTCGTGCTCGACCTCATGATGGGCCGCCCCTTCGGCGGCGCCGATAGCGCCATGATGTTCTGGGCAAAATTCGGCTACACGCTGGCCTTCGGTCTCCTCGGCCTCGCCGCCGCGCCCGTCCTCGCCCGCCCCGATGGCCGCATCATCTGGCCCCTTGCCGGCGCTGGCCTTCTCGCGCTGATCGCCCTCGGCAGCGGCGGGATGATGTGGATGCGGGCCGATTGGTCCATGCCCATGCTCATGGGCCAGACCGCCATGGTTTGCCCCTGGCTGATCGTGCTTGCGGGCACGCCTGTGCTGATTGCCTTGCTCTCGGCCCTACGTACCGCCGCGCCGCGCTCGCCCACCCTCGCAGGCTTTGCCGCCGGCCTCGTCGCGGGAGGTTTCGGCGCCTGGACCTATGCCTTCTATTGCGGCGAAACTGGCATGATGTTCATGGCCGTCTGGTATTCGCTGGGGATCGCGATGACGGCCCTCCTCGGCGCCGTCATCGGAAAGTTCGTTCTGCGCTGGTAGGCCGGACTATTCGTCCTTGGCCGCCCAGTTCATGCCGCGACGCATGATCGTCGCCATGTTGGAATTCTCGAATTCCTTGGCCTGATGCCCCAGCGTCATATGGAATACCTTGCCCTTACCGTGCCGACGCTTCCAGACGACCGGCATCACCACGCCGTCGATCCAATAGGCATGCTCACCGGTAAAAGTCGTCGTCGCCAGCACCTCGTTGGAGGGGTCGACATGCATGTAATACTGCTCGGACTTGTAGGGGAACGAGCCTGAAATCCCTGCCATGATCGGGTCTTCGGGCTTGGTCACATCAACCGTGTAGTCGATGATATTGCCCGGATGCGCCACCCACTGGCCTCCGACCATGAACTGATAGTCCACCGCTTCGCGGAAAGCGTCGCTCATGCCGCCATGGTGGCCGGCAAGACCCACGCCGCCCTCGACGGCCTTGGTGAGGTTCTCTGCCTCTTCCTTGGCAATCTTGCTCATCGTGAAGATCGGGATGATCAACGACAGGTCGCGAATGGAGGGATCGGCAAAGGCGCTGGTTTCAGTCGCCGTGCGCACCGAATAGCCGTCCTCGTGCAGCCAGCGACGATAGATCGTCGCGCATTCCTCGGGATCATGGCCTTCCCAGCCGCCATAGACGATCAAAGCACTGCGCATCAGGGCACCCCCTCAAATCAAACGGGGCGGAGAATACCTGACTCATCCGCTATTGAAACCCCAAATGGCATCGATTGCGACGCGGGTTCGCGCACTGCCAAGCGCCGGATAAATCTCGGAAATGAAACACTTTCCACTGTCACAATTAGCTGGTTAACTCTCCTTAATGCTTCAGTGGCGACACGAAAAAATGTCGGGAGCGCCTGATGTCGAAGCAGGGCCTTGCTGCAATCACGAAGGAACCACAGGGATGAAGAAGCTTTTGCTGGGCGCCACTGCGCTCACCCTCTGCGCCGGTTTTTCGACCGCCGCCCATGCCGAATTCACACTCAACATCCTGCACATCAACGACTTCCATTCGCGCTTCGATCCGATCACCGGGTCGGACTCCAATTGCGATGCTGAAACCGACGCCGCCGGCGAATGCTTTGGCGGCATTGCCCGCCTCAAGACCATCATCGACGATACCCGCGCCAAGTACGAAACGGGCAATTCGCTGCTGCTCTCGGCCGGCGACAATTTCCAGGGCTCGCTCTACTACACCACCTACAAATCCAAGGTCGTTTCCGACTTCTTCAACCAGATGGGCTTTGACGTGGTCGCCACCGGCAATCACGAATTCGACGACGGCCCGGAAGAGTACCTGAAGTTCATCGAAGCGGCCGAATTCCCCATCATCGGCGGCAATTTCGACGTCACCAAGGATGAAGGCCTGCGCGGCAAGGTCCGCGGCTCCATCGTCCTCGATGTCGGCGGCGAAAAGATCGGCATCATCGGCGCCACCACCGAAGACACTCCCGAAATCGCCTCGCCCGGCGATGTCGAGTTCCACGACGTCATCCAGTATGTCCGCGGCGCTTCCGAAGCGCTCGATGCGGCTGGCGTCAACAAGATCATCCTTCTCAGCCACATCGGCTACAACGAAGACCTCAACGTCGCCGCCTCCCTGCCGCTGGTCGACGTGATCGTCGGCGGTCACAGCCACACCCTT
>NZ_JBEVLL010000187.1:0-12311 GCF_040509215.1 Devosia sp. | reverse complement strand
GAGCGTTCATCTCATAGGCGCGCTGGGCGGCGATCAGATCGGCGATTTCGGTCACCGAATTGACGTTGGCCATTTCCAGATAGTTCTGCATCAGGTTGCCGTTGCCGTCCGTGTTGGCCACGCCGATCTGGGCAGGGCCGCTGGCTGCGGTTTCGAGGAACAGGTTGTCGCCCATCGATTCGAGGCCGGACTTGTTGACGAACCGCGCCATCTGGAGCTGGCCGAGCTGGACCGGGTCGCCGGCGGTGCCGACAAAGGCTTCCACCGTACCATCGGGCGAGATGGAGACGCCGGTGGCGTCGCCCGGAATGGTGATTCCGCCGGAGATCTGGTAGCCGCTCGAATTGACCAGCGTGCCATCGGGGCTGCGCTCAAACGAACCGTCGCGGGTATAGGCGGTGCGGCCATCAGGCAGGTCGACCATGAAGAAGCCTTCGCCGCGGATAGCGACGTCGAGCTCGCGCTCGGTCATGCTGACGCTGCCCTGGCTCATGACGCGGGGCGTTGCGACAGTGCGCACACCCGAACCGATTTCGAGGCCGGCGGGCACCAGTGTGCCCTGGTCCGAGGTCTGCGACCCGGCGCGAGAAATCTGCTGGTAGAGAAGATCTTCAAACTCGGCACGCTGGCGCTTGAAGCCGGGCGTACGCATGTTGGCGATGTTGTTGGAGATGACTTCGACATTGCGTTCCTGCGCGCTCATGCCGGTCGATGCGATGTAAAGAGCTTTCATGGCGGGTCCTCAATGTCAGGCGGAAACGGAGCCGAGGCGCTTGATGGCATCGCGACGCATGTCGTCCTGCTTCTGGCCCAGCGAGGCGATGGATTCGTAGGCGCGGGTGACGCGGATCATTTCCGCCATTTCGGAAACACCCGAGACGTTGGACTTTTCGGTAAAGCCCTGCAGCACGCGTGAATTGGTGGCCGCGATCGGCGTGCCACCGGACATCAGGTTATTGCCTTCGCGAACGAGAGCCTGCTGCTCTTCGAATTCGACGATGCGGAGCCGACCCTTGGCGCCGGCGCTGGACGAGATCGAGCCATCGGCGCCGATCCGGATATCGGTCTCTTCGGGACCGAACTGGATTTGGCCGCCGTCGCCCATCACCGGATTGCCGGAAAGGTCCACGAGCGTGCCTTCATTGTTGATCTGGAAAGCGCCACCGCGCGTCCAGCGTTCTCCGGCTGCCGTCTGCACCGTAAAGAAGCCGTCGCCGCTGATGGCCAGGTCGAGAGGCGCAT
Source organism: Devosia sp. (assembly GCF_040509215.1). Lineage (GTDB taxonomy): Bacteria > Pseudomonadota > Alphaproteobacteria > Rhizobiales > Devosiaceae > Devosia. The sequence goes on along the minus strand of NZ_JBEVLL010000187.1, from coordinate 11,069 downwards.
CGGTCTGGACCATGGCGCCATCGGAGAAGTCCTGAATGGTCGCCCAATCCTGGACATAGGAAAGAGTACGATCGTCGCCGGAGAAGTCGCCATGGGCCGCGATCGGCATCTTGAATTCTTCGAACAGAAGCTGTTCGGCCTTGAAGCCCGTCGTGTTAACGTTGGCGATATTGTTCGCCACCATGTCCATGTGGCGCTGCAGCGCCATCTGGCGCGACAGGCTGATGAGTTGTGCGTTCTCGATCATCTCGATCCCCGGTTTCTTAAGTCCCCGAGATGGCCTGCTTCCCCAAGCCTGCCGCCTCGCTTCTCGAATTGCAGAAACCATGCCACATCGGCAAACCCTGCAAATTCAGTACCTTAGCGGACTTGATGGGTTAATTCTGCCGGGTACGAATTCAGCGCAGCGGCAATAACTGCTCGGCAGAAGTTGCCGGGTTGGGGTCAAAAGTAACCAGTCGTTAACCAAGATGGCATTAGGTGGACGTGCGGCCGGAATCGTCTGGTCGCAAGACTGTCTCTTGCGGGGATTCTATGGCGACGGAAGCGGAAGTTGGCAGTGAAGTGCCGGCCAAGAAGGGCATAAACAAGCTCTTCATTATTATCGGTGCTGCGGTCGTCGTGGTCCTTCTGGCAGGTGCCGGGCTCTTCTTCTTCATGTCCTCGGGCAGCTCTGCTCCTGCAGAAGATGCGCATGCTGCGCCGGCGGGCGAGCATGGGGCCGCAGCGGGCGAACATGGGGCAGTGGCTCCAGATACCTTCATCTTCAATCTCGAACCGATGATGGTGAACCTGCAGAGCGTGGACGGCGTCCAGAACTACATGAAGCTCACCGTGGCACTGGAAGTGGCCGACGAGCACATGATGACCGAGATCCAGCCACGCCTAGCCAAGGTCGTGGATGCCTTCCAGGTCTATATGCGCGAATTGCGCAAATCCGATCTTGAAGGTTCGGCAGGCGTCTATCGCCTCAAGGAAGAACTGCTGCGCCGCGTCAATCTTGCGGTCTACCCGGCGCGCATCGAAAGCATTCTCTTCAAGGAAATCCTGGTGCAGTGATGGCTGGTCCTTCCGATCAAGACAAACTCTCGGAAGACTGGGGCCTCGATACGATCGATGCCGCCAGCCCTTCCTTCGACATCCCGGGTGAGGATGGCGGCGAAGAAGATTGGGCAGCCATGCTCAAGGCCAGCCAGGATGCGGCGGCCGATGGCGGCGTGGATCGCGTCCTCAACCAGGACGAGATCGACAATCTCCTCGGCTTCGATGCGGCCACGGCCAGCAACGTAGAGCTGAGTGGCGTCCAGGCGCTCATCAACAACGCGCTCGTCAGCTACGAGCGTCTACCGATGCTCGAAATCGTCTTCGACCGCCTCGTGCGTCTGGCGACGACTTCGCTGCGTAACTTCACCAGCGACAACGTGGAAGTCTCGCTCGACTCCATCTCGTCGGTGCGCTTCGGCGACTATCTCAACTCCATCCCGCTGCCGGCCATTCTCTCGGTCATCAAGGCAGAGGAATGGGAGAACTACGGCCTTCTCACCGTCGACTCCAACCTCATCTATTCGATGATCGACGTGCTGCTTGGCGGTCGTCGCAGCGGCGTCACCGTGCGTATCGAGGGGCGTCCTTATACGACCATCGAGCAGGCTCTGGCCCAGCGCCTCATCGAAGTGATCCTTGAGGACACCAAGCGTGCCTTCGAACCGGTCACCCAGATCAATTTCAAGCTCGAACGCATGGAAACCAATCCGCGCTTCGCAGCTATCTCCCGGCCGAACAACGCTGCCATCCTGATCGAACTCCGCATCGAAATGGATGATCGCGGTGGCAAGGTCGAAATCCTGCTGCCCTACGCCACCATCGAACCCATCCGCGAACAGCTCCTGCAGATGTTCATGGGTGAAAAGTTCGGCCGCGACCCGATCTGGGAAGGCCATCTGGCGACGGAAATTTACCAGGCCGATGTCGAGATCGACGCGGTGCTGCATGAACAGGAACTGCCGTTGTCGCGCCTTCTGGCGCTCAATGTCGGGGACACGGTGATGTTCGAGCGTTCGCCGAGCGATCCGGTGCTGCTGCGTTGCGGCGATGTCGAGCTTACCGAGGCCGTCATGGGCCATATCGGAAATTACGTTTCAGTGCGGGTCACCCGCCCCCTCAATCCGCCCAAGGTCACAATGGCGGCGTTTGAGGCGATTGATGAATCTATGGAAGGTCGATGATGTTGGGCTTGTCGATGGGATTGTTCATTGAAGCTGCGGTCGCAGTACTCATGGCGCTTACCCTGGGTTATTGCGTTGTCCTCAACCGGCGTCTCGCACACCTTCACGCTGACCGCGAAGCGCTCAAGTTGATGGTGGGTGATCTGGTAACAGCCACCAACCTTGCCAACCAGGCGATCAAGGAACTCAAGTCTACCGCCGTCGAAGCGGACATGACCCTGAGTTCCCGCCTCGAGGAAGCCGAGCGCTTCGGCATCGAGCTTGCCAACCACGTCAATGCCGGCGCGGCCATGATGCAGCGCATCGTGCGCCTCACCAATGTGGCCCGCCAGCACCCGGTGCTCGCCACGCCGACCCAGGCAGCCGAACAGGCCGACCGGATGGATGGCAAGCAGCCCAACAAGGTCCGCGCCGCGCTCGAGCAGCTTTCGACGCGCGTCAGTAATCGTGGAGTTGCCGCGTGAACCGGATTCGCCTGCTCCCTGTCGTTATCCTGATGGTGGCGGCCCTCCTGGTCCTCAAGACCGTGGGTCTGGTTACCCAGGGACACTACGCTCTCTCGGGCGTCACCCCGGCCATTGCGGCCGGCGGTGGTGGCGGCGAGGCTGCGGGCGGCCATGGCGGCGGCGCGGCAGCGCCTGCCGCAACTACAACCCTGCAACAGCCGACCCTCTCGGATGCTGCTCCAACTATGGGTGATACCGCACCAACGCTCGGCCAGCAGGCCGCTGCCGAAGCCGGTGGTCACGGTGCTCCGCCGGCTGCTGAAGCCGGTCACGGCGCAGCTCCGGCCCCGGAAGGCGAGCATGGCGCGGCACCAGCCGCCGAGGGCGAGACCGTTCAGGTTGCCGAGGCTAATGTCGATGCTGCTCCGGCAGGCGACGGGCATGGCGGTAGCAATAGCGTTGCCGACTTCAATGCCTGCGCTCCGCGTCCGGTCGGGGAATCCGAAGGTGGTCAGCTCACGGTCGTGTCGGGCGATTGTCCGCCGATGACTGACGCGGCGCCGCAATTGTCGACGCCTACCGGCCTGGTCGACATTGGTGGCGGCGATCCGACGCTCACCGAGCAGGTCTTGCTTGATCGCCTGGCGGCGCGCCGCACCGAACTTGAAACCTACGAGCAGGAACTCGCTCTGCGTGCCTCGCTCATCGATGCCGCCGAAAAGCGCGCCAATGAGCGAACCGCAACCCTGCAGGCCCTTGAAGGGCAAATCGCTACCCTCGTCGAAGAGCGCAAAAAGCTCGAAGAAGAGCAGTTCACCGCCATCGTCTCGATGTACCAGACGATGAAGCCCAAGGACGCTGCCGGCATCTTCAACCAGCTCGAGATCGATATCCTGGTGCGTGTCGCCAAGATGATGTCGCCACGCAAGATGGCGCCGATTCTCGCGGCCATGGATACGGCCCGGGCGCAGGAGCTGACCGTGCGACTCGCCTCCGAGACTTCGGAGAATCCCGAAGAGATGCAGGCGGCCGATCTGGCAGCTCTGCCGCAGATCGTCGGCCAGTAAGTTGGACCCAGAAGTCCGCAACCTTGAAATTGCGGGCTTTTTTCTGCCCGAGGCCAAATTTTCGTGGCCGTGGAGGCTCTTCCGCCCCCTCCGCGTAATCGGACGTTAAGCATGCCCGATTAGGTTTGTGCCTAGTCTTTATGTCGTTGGTCTTTTCCGCATGCCGCGGGGTTGCCAGCACCGCGTCGGGCAGGTGGAAGTCGTGAAAATGACCAGCAAACCGGGTTGGCTTCGGCCACGGAATATTCTTGCTGCGGCTTTGCTGTCGGTCAGCCTTATGTCTGTTTCGGTCGCCATGGCCCAGGAGCAGGCGCAGTTCTTCGCCACCCAGGAAGAAGGCTACGGGCGTCTCGTTGTCAGCTTCCCTGACCGCGATACGATGCCTGCCTATTCCATGCGCATGAGCAATGGCGTGCTGTCGCTCGAGTTCGACGAGGCGATCTCCCTCGTTCTTCCCGACGTCGCCTCGATCATGCCCGAATATCTGTCCGTGGCGCGGCTCGATCCGGCCGGAACAGGCCTGCGCATCGGTCTTCGCACAACGCTAAACTTCAACCGCACCGAAGCGGGCACCAAGCTGTTCATCGATCTCCTGCCGCCCAATTGGCAGGGCTCGCCGCCGCCTTTGCCGCAAGACGTGCTCGACGAAATGGCTGAAAAGGCCGAGCGCATCGCCTTGCGCGATGACCAGCGGCGCAAGGCGCAGGTCGTTGCCGAACAGAATCCGATTGCCAGCCTCCGCATTGGCCGCAATCCGACGTTCATGCGCCTGCAGTTCGACTGGACCATTCCCACCGGCGGTGAGTTTGATTTTTCGGGCGAGCAGGGCCGTATCGACTTCGAATGGCCGGTCAATATCGACCTGCGCGAACTGCTGACCGATCTTCCGTCCGAAATCGTCTCGGTGAAGAATGCCGTCACCCTTGATGGCAGCGCCGTCGAGATGAAGTTCGGCCGAGGCGTCGTTCCGCGATTCTATTCGACCGGCCCCAACCAGTATGTCCTCGATATCGACATAGACGGCCAGGGCCTGCCGGAATTCTCCGCTGCCGCATTGGCTACGGAAGCGCCTGCCGGCGCAGCCGCCGCCGAGGGCCAGCAGCCCGGCGTGGCTGTGGCAGGCAGCGACCTGACCGCGACCGATCCCGAAAAGATCACCCCCTTCGTGACGACGCTGGGCAGCACCGTGCGCGTCGTCTTCCCGTTTGTGCAGGAGACGCCTTCTGCCATTTTCCGCCGCGGCGATTCCGTCTGGCTGGTCTTTGACACCCACAGCGCCATCCAGCTTCCCGAAGAGCTCGAAAAGCTCTCAGCCATCTCGAGTGAATTCGTCGTCACCACAGTCGACGACGCACAGGTCGTTCGCATCGATCTGGCGCAGGATCGGCTCGCCACCATTGGCTCGGAAGGCCAAGCCTGGGTTCTTTCCCTTGGCGACGTCATGATGGCGCCGACCGAACCCATGGAACTCACGCGCCGCCGCGATATGCGCGGTGACTTCGAAATGACCGCCAATATGGTGCGTCCAGGTCGCGTCCATGACTTCCAGGACCCGTTGGTCGGAGACCATCTGAGCGTCATTACCGCCTATCCGCCCGCCCGTGGCATCACCCGCTCGCTCGACTATGTGGACTTCTCCGCCTTGCAGAGCGTCCACGGTCTCGTCATTCGTCCCAAGGCCGACAACCTCGAAGTTGCGCTCGAAAACGCTCTCGCCGTCATTACGGCCGACGAGGGTCTCGAAGTTTCCTCCACCGATACGCTCCGCCAGGACCTTCCCTCTTCGGCCCCGACGCAACGCGCCAGCTTCATCGATTTCGAGCCCCTGCAGCAGCCCGATTTCGCGCTCCTCGGCAAACAGCGCGACGAGCTTGAGGCTACTGCCGCCGCCAGCGATGGCCGGGCTCGCGATACGGCACGGCTCGATCTCGCCAATTTCTTCATTGCCAACGGGCTTTCCCACGAGGCCCTGGGCGTGTTGCGCGTCATCGGCGAGACCCAGCGCAATGAGGACGTGCTCGACAAGGTCCATATGAGCGAGGCCGTCGCCAACATCATGGCCGGCCGTCCCAAAGACGCGCTGATGCGCCTCAACGGCTCTGGCATGGACCAGGACGTCGATGCCATGTTCTGGCGCGCCATCGCACGCTCGCAGAACGGCGACTATGCCGGCGCTCGCGCCGATGCCACCCAGGCCTATTCCATCATCGACAGCTACCCGTCCTGGGCACGCGAGCAGTTCCTGCTGGCCGCCACTCGCGCGGCCGTCGAGGAACACTACGCCGACCAAGCGCAGGAAATGATCGGCGACGTCGTCTTCGCCGCTCTCAACCCCGATCAGGTCGCCGAATTCAGCCTGCTTTCCGGCCGCATTGCCGAGGAGCAGGGGCGTCTCGACGCGGCCATGGACATGTATGGCCAGGCCATCGCCACCGAAGTCCGTCCGGCACGCGCCGAAGCGGTTTTCCGTACGCTGGGCATTCTCGACAAGCAGAAACGCCTCGACGTGGTGCGTGGCGCCCAGACCCTGGCCGCCGAAGCGCTGCTCTGGCGCGGCGATGCCCTGGGCGCCGATATGCAAGGCATGCTGGCCGATCTCTATTTCCGCACCGGCGAATATCGCCAGGGTTTTGAATCCGTCATGGCCGCCGTCGCTAGCGACCCGGAAAGCCGTGACGTGCAGGCCCTAAGTGACCACGCCCAGCGCATGTTCAACGACCTGTTCCTCAACGGCCTCGCCGATTCCATCGGCCCCGTGGAAGCGCTTGGCATCTATTACGACTTCCGCCAGCTAACCCCGCCCGGCGCTCGCGGCGACGAAATGATCCGCAATCTCGCGCGCCGCCTTGTCCGAGTCGACCTCCTGCCGCAGGCTGCGGAACTGCTGCAATATCAGCTCGACAACCGTCTGCGCGGCGTGGCCCGCACCGAGGTCGCCTCCGACCTCGCCGTCATCTATCTTGCCGAGCACAAGCCGGCCGACGCCATGCGCGTGCTCAACGATACGCGCCTGCCGGATCTGTCTGGTACACTCGCCCGTCAGCGCCGCATTCTGGAAGCTCGTGCGCTGCTTGACGGCGGCCGCGACCAGCTCGCACTCGATCTCGTGCGCGAGCTCACTGGCCAGGACGTCGAACTCATGCGCATCGACGCACATTGGCAGGCCAAGCGCTACGCCCAGGCCGGCCAGTTCATCGAGACCCTTTACGGCGCTACGCCGGCCGGTGTTCCGCTCAGCAAGGCCGCCCGTATGGGCATCCTGCAGGCCGGCGTCGGCTACGCGCTCTCAAACGACGCGGCTGGCCTCGCCCGGCTGCGCGCAAAATACTCCGACGCCATGGTCAACTCGCCGGAATGGCCGATGTTCGACTATGTCACCGGCCCGATCGAAGTGACCAGCAACCAGTTCCGCCAGGTCGCCTCCCAGATCGCCGCCGTCGACGGCCTCGAAACCTTCCTCGCCGCCTATCGCGAAGTCTACGAAAGCCAAGGCGCCCTGACGCCCGTATCCGCAACAGACGAAGAAGGCGGCTCGGTCGCGTCTCTCAGCCAGTAGGGCGTGCCGAGCACTTTTGGCGTGTCCGAGGATGATGACAATCGTACCATCTACGTTCGCCGAGAAACTACGTCCTGGCTCGGCGGCCAACCGAACTGCCGGCGGTACTCTCGACTGAACTGGGCGGGGCTGTCATAGCCCACGCTGTAGCCGACCCCCGTGACGTCGCTCCGGCCCGCAGCAAGTTGCAGCCGAGCCTCTTGGAGGCGAATCTGCTTTTGGAACTGAATAGGGCTCATCGCGGTCGCCGCCTGGAAGTGGCGGTAAAACGCCGATGCGCTCATACCCGAAATCTCGGCGACGTCTTCCACTCGGAAGGGGCGGGCATAGTGCTCGCGGATCCAACTCACCGCCCGAGCGATATGGCTGAGATTGCTGTCGGCCAAACCTAGCTGTCGCACAGCCGCACCTTGATCGCCGACGATCAGCCACCAGAGGATTTCCTGTTTTATGAGTGGGGCCATCACGGCGAGGTCGCGGGGAGAATCGAGCAATCGCAGTAGGCGGATTGCAGCATCAATGAGTTGTTCCGGAGCATCGCTTACCGCCATGGCGGAAGGCACCGTGCCACGCCTATCCCTTGGCATCGGTGTGCCAGACCGCAACAGCAGTTCGGCAACGGAAGCTGGATCGAGCAAAAGACCAAAACCCAAAGCCGGCGCTTCGGCGCTCGCGCCGATAAACTGACCTGACACTGGCATATCGAGCGACGAGACCAGAAACTGGCCCGGGCCGTATTCGTAAACCCTGTCGCCGAGCGCTAGCCGCTTCATACCCTGCGCGATCAACGCCATCACCGAGCCGGACATGGATTGCTTCAATCCCGGATCGTCATGTCGCGCGATCATGACGCCCTCGATGGAGTTGGCACTCTCCGTGCCCGCATGGCGGTCAATCAGGTGGCGAAGCTCGTCGATCTGCATGGGGTTACATCCACCCGTTCGTCTCACCAATCCCTAGAATGACCTCGACGACGATACAACAATTCTCTCCAGTGTGGGAGGATTATGCAAGTGCGAGGGAGTATCCGACTAACGCCAAGTCGCGCCAAAATGTTTGATTGGGGTCACCGCAGCCACGCTTGCTGCAACCACGAAAGGACACGAAATGACCAGCCAGCATGGCTTCCACGCGACCATCACCGCCCAGCCCGGCAAGGGCGCCAATCTCGTCGACCTCTTGCTCTCCGCCCCCTCGCTCACCAACGACGACTGCCTCGTTTTCCTCGTCGCCCGCTCGGCCAGCAACGCCGATCTCGTCTTCGTCACTGAAGGCTGGGTGAGCAAGGAGGCGCATGCTCGCTTCTTCGCCGGCGACATCGCCCGGGCCTATGTCGCCCGCTTCGCTCCACTAATTGCGGGAGATTCGACCTATGTCGACGCCGTCCCGGTCGGCGGCAAGGCCATTCTCGCCTAGCCCCACCTCAACGCTTCCCTCATCGCCGAGCTGTCTCGCGCCATTTCACGCAAGGAAAAATCATGTCTATGCCTCGCCCTGAACTCGATCCCGAACTCTCCGCCCGCCTCGTCGGCATGCCGCTCGGCACCACGATCAATCCCGACATCCTGGCCCAGATGCGGCAATACAAAATGCCCGCGGAAGCCTATCTCGAAGGCCGCTCGGTCGAACGGCGTGAGGTGGAGATATCAACGGCCGACGGTCATATCCTGCCACTCTCTATCTTTCGTCCGGGTGGCGCCACGACTGAAAATGCGCCCTGCATCTACTGGGTGCATGGTGGCGGCATGGTGATGGGTGATCGCTTCGCCAATCTCGATATCCCGCTCGAATGGCTGGAGCGCTTTGGCGCTACGGTCGTCACAGTCGACTATCGCCTGGCCCCCGAGGTCTCCGGCGCCACACTCGTCGAGGATTGCTATGCTGGCCTCGCCTGGGTCGCCTCCCACGCTGAGGAGCTGGGCGTCGCTCTCTCCCACATCATCGTGGCTGGGGCTAGCGCTGGTGGCGGCCTCGTCGCTGGTATGACGCTGATGGCAAGAGACCGCTCCGGCCCTGCCATCGCGGCGCAGATCCTCATCTGCCCCATGCTGGATCATCGCAACGATACCCTTTCGAGCCGCCAATATGCCGGGGAACCAGGCATCTGGACGCGCGAGAAGAATGCTTTCGGTTGGCAGTCTGTGCTCGGATCGGCCGATAGCGCAGAAGTCTCGCCCTATATTTCCGCGGCGCTTGCGACTGACCTGTCAGGTCTCCCCACCACCTATATCGACGCCGGCACTGCCGAGGTCTTCCGCGACGAGGACACTACCTATGCCAGCCGCATCTGGGCCGCCGGGGGCCAAGCGGAGCTCCACATCTGGGCTGGGGGCTTCCACGGCTTCGACGCCATGTTCCCCGATGCGGCGCTTTCCACCGCGGCTCGTCAGGCGCGTACGGCCTAGCTCGCTCGCTTCCTCGGCATCTCTGCCTGAGTAACTCCCTCCTCGAAAACGAAAGACACACTCATGAAAACCGTTCTCATCACCGGCGCTTCCTCCGGCTACGGTCTCGAAACCGCGCGTTACTTCCACAATAGGGGCTGGCGGGTGATCGCCACAATGCGCCTGCCGCAGCCCCGGCTTCTGCCCGCCGATGACCGCGCCATCATCCTGCCGCTCGACGTCACCGATCCTGAAAGCATCGCCGCGTGCCTCGTTGCTGCCGGCTCCCTCGATGTCCTCGTCAACAATGCCGGCATCGGCATGGTGGGCGCCTTCGAAGCCTCGCCCATGGATCACGTCCGCCGCCTCTTCGAGACCAATACGCTTGGCACTATGGCCATGGTGCAGGCCGCGCTGCCCGGCATGCGTGAAAGGGGCGGCGGCACCATTGTCAACGTCACCTCCAGCGTTACACTGGCGCCATCCCCTTTTGCGGCGGCCTATACGGCTACGAAGATGGCCATCGAGGGGTTTTCGGGCTCTCTCGCGGAAGAACTCCGCGGCTTTGACATCAAGATAAAGCTGGTGGAGCCCGGCTATGCCCCGACCACCCGCTTTGCAGCCAACACGGCCTTGCCGATCGCCGACTTGATCCCGGCGGCCTATGCGGAAGTGGCCGGTCCGATCTTCGCCGCCTTCGCAGAGCCGGCGCTCACCACCAGGGAAAGCGATGTCGCCGAGATCATCTGGCGCGCCGCCAACGATGCGTCCGATCAGTTGCGCTATCCGGCCGGCCCCGACGCCGTCGCCTTGTGGGAGGCGGCGCGATGAGTGCGAGGCCGGTGCTTCGCACCATTCTCTACTGGCATGTCCGCAAGGGGCGCCGGATTTTTGATCTCCTCGCTATCAGATTGGCATCATCCCGCAGTCTGCAACGCACCGGCGTTCGCTGGGGGTAGATAGTTCGAAGGTGAAACTGTGGTCTGGAAGCGAGCCGCTTCTTCCAGGCCACAGTTTCATTACCGAAACGATCCTTTCTGATCGCCGAGTGGCCTGAATGCGGGGCCGGGGACGTCTCCAGCTTAGACCGCGACAGGCGAATGACCCATCACGATGTAAAGATATAAAGATGTCTTTATATGTTGTTGACTTCGGTTGGTTCCTGCGTCATGGTGAGGATGCCTAGGTTCCCCAGTCGTTGTTCGCAACGTTTTGGGGCTAAGAGGGAAGTCGGTGCCCCGTCTTGTTCGGGAAAGCCGGCGCTGCCCCCGCAACTGTAAGCGGCGAGCTGAAGTCCACGATGTCACTGGGTGAGAGCCTGGGAAGACGGACGGAAGCGGTGACCCGCGAGCCAGGAGACCTGCCAAGGCGAAATAACGTCCACGGGCGGG
>NZ_JBEVLL010000186.1:0-8938 GCF_040509215.1 Devosia sp. | reverse complement strand
CCATTCCGCAGCTCTACGTAAAGGGCGAATTCATCGGCGGTGCCGACATCACCCGCGAAATGTTCCAGTCGGGCGAACTGCAGACACACCTGCAGCAGGCCGGCATCGAGGTTAAGCAGAGCGCCTAAGCGTTCGCTTTCCAAGAATTTTGAGGCCCTGCCCTAGCCCGGCGGGGCCTTTTGCTTTTCGCGGGGCCGCTCATAAGCTGTCTGCGCTCCGGACAGGCTCGCACATCACTGGAACTGATGGTCTCCATCTCAGAATATCGCTTTCCGTGATGACGACCCGGGCGTACTAAAAGGGCCTGTCGTCCGGATGATCCCTATGAATACCTCCGCTCTTCGCCCTGCCGTGCCGCTGCTTGTGTTGATCATTGCCGGCTGTGTTGTTGCCGCTATTGGTAACGGCGTGCGCACCAGCTTTGGTCTGTTCACGCTGCCAATGGCGGGTGATCTCGGCCTGTCGCGCGAAGGCTGGGGCATGGCCATGGCCATCCAGAACCTCGCCTGGGGCATCGCCCAACCCTTCGCCGGCGCTTATGCCGACCGCGTTGGCACGGGCCGGACGATTGCCGTGGGTGCCGCCATTTATGCGCTGGGCGTCTTCGCCATGGCGTTTTCGCCCTCTGCCGGCATGCTGGCACTGACGGCGGGCGTTATTACCGGCGTCGGCATTGCCATCTGTTCCTTCTCTGTCGTCATGGCGGCCTTTGGCCGTTCGGTGCCGGCCGAAAAGCGCTCGCTGATCTTCGGCGTCGCCACAGCGGCGTCCTCCTTCGGCCAGTTCGCCTTTGCCCCGATCAGCCAGGGCTTCATCAATGCGTTCGGCTGGCAGTCGGCCCTGATCTATCTCGGCATGGCGCTGCTGCTGATCATTCCGCTGAGCTATGCCCTCCGCGGCCGCACCGAAAATCCGGTCGGTCACGCCGATCTCCCCTTCATGGAAGCCCTTGCCAAGGCCTGGGGCCACGGCTCTTATCGGCTGCTCGTGATCGGCTTCTTCGTCTGTGGATTCCACCTGGCATTCATCAACGTGCACATGCCTGCCTATCTGGTGCTGTGTGGCATGTCGCCTGAAGTGGGCTCCTGGGCAATCGCCATCATCGGGCTCTTCAATATCGCAGGCTCTTTGCTCGCGGGCTATCTCGGCTCCCGCTTGCCCAAGCAGATGCTGCTAGCCTCGATCTATTTCCTGCGGGCAATTGCTATAGCGGCGTTCGTCCTGACCGATCCGAATCCGACGACGACCTACATCTTTGGCGCAGCCATGGGCCTCCTTTGGCTTTCAACGGTGCCACTCACGGCCGGTCTCGTCAGCCTGTTCTTCGGCGCCCGATATATGGGTATGCTCTATGGCGTCGCGTTCCTCAGCCACCAGATTGGCTCGTTCGTCGGCGTGTGGCTGGGTGGCTTCGCCTTCGACATGACTGGCTCATATGATCTTGTCTGGTATCTGGGCATTCTGCTGGGCCTGGCCTCGGCAGCGCTTCACATTCCGATCAACGAGCGCAGCGTGCCGAACTTCTCGCTGAAGCCAGCTTGAGGACAAAATTTCAATTATCGTCATTTGACGATAAAGACTTGCCAATGTGGCCGGACAGGTTCATGGTCCGGCCGTAATTCTGCCGCCCCTCCCCCTGGGCGCCCCCAATACTGAGCAATAATCATGTCCGACCATTTCAATCGGGTGCTTTCGCGCCCGGAATTCATTGCCCTTATGGCCGCGCTGATGGCGCTCAATGCCCTTGCCATCGACGTCATGCTGCCAGCCCTGCCCTATATGGGCGAGGCCCTCGGTGTCGCCAACGAGAACGAACGCCAATACGTCGTTTCCTCCTACATGTTGGGCATGGGCATCGCCGTGCTCGCCTTTGGCCCGCTGTCCGATCGCTTCGGCCGCCGCGGCCCGCTTCTGGTCGGCATGGGTATCTACATCGTGGCCGCAATTGCCGCGATCTTCGCGCCGACCTTCGGTGCGTTGCTGCTGCTGCGCTTCATCCAAGGCATGGGCGCCGCCAGTGTGCGCGTGATCACCATGTCCGTGGTGCGCGATCGGTATTCCGGCCGTGACATGGCTGAAGTCATGTCGCTGACCTTCATGGTCTTCATGGCCATCCCAATCATCGCGCCCGGCATTGGCCAGATCCTGCTTCTGACGGGCCCGTGGCAGACCATTTTCATCTTCATGGGCGCGCTTGCCGCCGCATTCTGGTTCTGGACCTACAAGCGCCTTCCCGAAACCCTGGCGATGGACAAGCGCCGTCCACTGACCCTCTCGGGCATTGCGACGAGCTTCAAGATCGTCTTCACCAACCGCCCGGCGATTTCCTATGGCCTCGCCGGCATGTTCCTCTTTGGCGCGCTGTTCGGTTTCATCAGTTCGAGCCAGCAGATCTACGTCGATATCTATGGTCTCGGCGTCTATTTCCCGGTCGCGTTCGCCGCCATGGCTGGCCTGATGGGCGTTTCCTCCTTCACCAATGCACGGATCGTGCGGCGCGTTGGGATGCGGAGGCTTTCCCACGGGGCCATGTTGTCCTTCACCCTGGTGAGCGGCATCTGGCTCGCCCTGGCACTTGCCGGCTTCATGCCCCTATGGCTGTTCTTCCCGCTGCTCGCGGTGATCATGTTCAGCTTCGGCTGGGCCTCGTCCAACATGAACTCGCTGTCCATGGAGCCACTCGGCGCCGTGGCCGGCACCGCATCCTCGGTGTTCGGGTTCATCCAGACAGTGGGTGGCGCGCTGATCGGCAGCTATACAGGCCAACACTTCGACGGCACGACGGTGCCCGCGGCGACGGGTTACTTCGCCATGGGTGTGCTGGCGCTGATCTGCATCCTCATTGCCGAAAACGGCAAACTGTTCGGCGTCGGCGAGCAATATGCCCATGCCAAGGGCGAACCAGTGATGGACGCTCACTAAATCAGAAGCCACCCGGTGCACCGGGTGGCTTTTTTCTAGCTTGCGGGATTTGGCGCCGGCAACTCAAGCTGGCTGCGGTCCGAATAGACGTGATCGACGAGGCCCCAGGCCTTTGCGTCTTCCGGGGCCATGTACCGATCCCGCTCTAGCGCCACTTCGACCTCTTCGTAAGTCCGGCCGCAATGCCTCGCATAGATGTTGTTGGTGAGCCGCTTGAGCCGCAGGCTCTCTTCGGCGTGGATCATGATGTCGGTGACCTTGCCCTGATAGCCGCCCGAAGGCTGGTGCAGCATGATCGAAGTATTGGGCAGGCTGGCGCGATGGCCGGCCTCTCCTGCCGCCAGGATCAGCGTCGCGGCCGAGGCGGCCATGCCCATGCAGAGCGTGCCGACGGGCGCCTTGATGAACTGCATCGTGTCATACATCGAGAGCGCTGCGGTCACGACGCCGCCGGGCGAGTTGATATAGAGGTAGATCGGCTTGGTCGGCGCCTCCGCCTCGAGGAAAAGCAACTGGGCGCAGACCAGCGAGGCCATATTGTCCTCGATCTCGCCATTCACGAAAATGATCCGCTCCCGCAAGAGGCGCGAGTAAATGTCGAAAGCCCGTTCGCCGCGGCTCGACTGTTCCACGACCATAGGGACGAGTTGCATCATGTCGCGCATAGGCGACCTCCGTTCAGTTGGAGTTTTTGGATAGTTTTAGCGGTGCGCGCGGGCCTCAGGCGGCCAGCATCATCACCGGTTCATTGCTGTTGGCCGGCACGGGCAATGCCATCGGCGCATGTGTCAGACGAAACCAGGTGCCGCCATCTTCGCGCGGCGAAATCTCGAAGGTGACGAGACTCTCTTCAGGCTCGGCAGCTACGCCATCGCCCGGCTCGCGCCAGCGATAGGTCAGGCTCCGGTTTTCGTCAGACGCCACCACGGAAATCTCCGCGTCGGCAGGCGGTTGTAGCCAGCGTTCGAGATATTCGGGGATGGAAAGCGCGCGCCAGACCTTTTCCGGTGGAGCATCGAGCGCGGTTTCGAACACCAGCGTGTCGGCGTCGTCCTTCATTGATCCATCTCCTTGAGCAGGTCCTTGAGGTTATCGATGCGGCTCGGCCAGAAATCGCGATAGCGGGCTAGCCAGCCATGCAGAGGCGCAAAGCCGGCGGGGTCGACGCGATAATGCGCGAAACGTCCCTCGCGCCGTTCACTGATCAATCCGGCCCCTTTGAGCACGGCGATATGCTGAGACATGGCCGGCTGCGAAATGGCAAAGCCCTCGCGCAGGTCGGTCGCCGTCAATTCATCGCCAGACAGCCGCTCGAGAATCGCGCGGCGAGTCGGATCGGCCAGGGCTTTGAAAATCTCTGCTTCGTTCATGCATACACATAAGCACACACTTATGAGTTGTGACAAGAGGGTTGCGGGACGTGACGCGAACGCTAGGCTGAGACTTCCTCTCTCCGGATTCTCTCATGACTGGTCGTACCTATCTCGCCATTCCCGGCCCCTCGGTCGTTCCTGAACGCGTGCTCAATGCCATGCACCGCGCCTCGCCCAATATCTACGAGGGCGAGGTGGTGGCCATGATGGACACGCTGATGGCCGACCTTCGGCGGGTGGCGATGACGCGCCACAACGCCGCAATCTACATCGCCAACGGCCACGGCGCATGGGAGGCGGCCAATGCCAATCTCTTTTCGCGCGGCGACAAGGCGCTACAGGTCGCGACGGGCACTTTCGGCTGGGGTTGGGCGAGTTCCGCCCAACGCATGGGCGTCGACGTCCAAGTGCTCGATTGCGGCAAGTCAGGCGCTGCTGACCCGGCGCTGGTCGCACAACGACTGCGCGACGACAAAGAGCACAAGATCAAAGTGCTGATGGTCACCCATGTCGACACCGCTTCATCGGCCAAGAACAACGTGCCCGCCATGCGCAAGGCTCTGGACGAGGCCGGCCACCCTGCCCTCCTCGCCGTCGACGCCGTCGCCAGCCTTGGCTGCGACGAGCTACGGATGGATGACTGGGGCATCGATCTGCTTGTCGGCGCCAGCCAGAAGGGCCTGATGATGCCGCCCGGGCTCGCCTTCCTGTGGTTCTCGGACAAGGCACGGCAGCTTTGTGCCAAGGGCGATCTCAAGACGCCCTATTGGGACTGGGAGCCGCGTACGGTCGGCGCCGAGTTCTGGCTCTATTTCGGCGGCACCGCTCCGACGCACCACCTCTTCGGCATGCGCGAAGCGCTGACGATGATTCTAGACGAAGAGGGACTGGAAAATGTCTGGGCGCGCCACGCCCGCCTCGCCCGCTCCGTGTGGACGGCCATAGACACCTGGAGCGACGGCAACACCGATATCGGGCTCAATATTGCGGCTCCGACCGCCCGCGGCCATTCGGTGACCGCGGCGCGCCTCGCCAATGGCGGGGCCAAGCGGCTGCGGACGTGGCTTGAGACGGAAGCCGGCGTGACGCTGGGGATCGGCCTTGGCATGGCCATGGCGCACGAACCCGCCTATGGCGATTTCTTCCGCATCGGCCATATGGGACATGTGAATGCCCATATGGTCCTCGGCGTGCTGGCAACGATGGAAGCGGGCCTGACGGCGCTCGACATTCCGCATGGTGCGGGAGCGGTCGAGGCCGCGGCCAGGGCCTTTGGGAAAGCCTAGACGGCGAAAACCTCACGCCGCAGCTCGTCCCAGTTCTCCTTGCTCGGCGCAACGAGCAGGCCGCCATCGATATGGCGAGCCTTGTATTCCGAGCCATCGAAGCGGGCAACATGGGCGCCTGCTTCGCGCATCATCAACGCGCCGCCGACGTGATCCCACGGCATGAGCTTGTTATACATGAGGAAATGCGCGTGGCCGCCGGCGGCCATACGGTATTCGTGGCCGGCACAGCGATAGTTGGCGAACATTTTCACCTTGGCGAGATTGCCAAGAACCTGACTGCGGACTTCGGTCGGCAGATAGGAAACCGAGGCAAGGCCGCCCATTTCGGCAAGCGCAGTCGGCTCGGCAAATTTCTGGCGCACGCGGCGGCCATCCGGAAAAACCTGCCAGGTGCCACAACCGCGCTCGGTCATCAGGAAATCGTCTCCCATCGGGTCATAGATGACGCCAGCGACGGTCTCACCGTTCTCAACTACCGCAGCCATGACCGCGAAGAGCGGCAAGCCGGAGGCGAAATTGTAGGTGCCGTCCACGGGGTCCACATAGATCACCGTGCGGTCTTCAAAGTTACCGTTGAGCAGATTGGGATTGGCAGAAACAGCTTCCTCGCCGATCACCACGGTATTGGGCGAATGCGCTGATATCGCCGCGGTAATCGCGCGCTCGGCGCTTTCGTCGGCTTCGGTCACAAGGTCGAAGGCATTGGCCTTGGAGCGCACCATGCCATCGTCGAGCCGGCGAAAGCGCGGCATGATTTCGTCCTTGGCGGCCTGACGGAGAATGGCGGCCAAGCGTTCGATATTCATGCGTCTCTATTCCTTCCGATTGAGGGTCAGACCCGCAAAATCGAAAAGCTTCGGGTCGAGCATATGGCTGGCGTTGATGTTGCCTAGCGCGCGGATCATGACGTCCTTGCGACCGGGCATGCGCTTTTCGATGTCGGTGAGCATGGCCTTCATCGCATTGCGCTCAAGACCATCCTGCGAGCCGCAGAGATCGCAGGGAATGATCGGGAACTGCATGGAATCGGAGAACTTCTGCAGGTCTTCCTCAGCGCAGTAGATCAGAGGCCGCAGCACGGCGAGATCGCCTTCGTCATTGATGAGCTTTGCCGGCATGGCCGCGAGCTTGCCGCCATGGAACATATTCATGAAGAAGGTTTCGAGGCTGTCGTCGCGATGGTGGCCGAGCACGAGGGCCGTACAGCCCTCTTCGCGGGCGATGCGATAGAGATTGCCGCGGCGCAGGCGCGAGCAGAGCGAGCAATAGGTAGCGCCGGCCGGCAGCTTGTCGGTCACGATCGAATAGGTGTCCTGATATTCGATGCGGTGCTCGATGCCGAGGCCAGTGAGAAACTCAGGCAGGATGTGCTTAGGGAAATTCGGTTGGCCCTGATCGAGATTGCAGGCGAGCAGTTCGACCGGCAGGAGGCCGCGCCACTTCAAATCCAGCAGCAGCGCCAGCATTCCGTAGCTGTCCTTGCCGCCCGAGAGGGCAATCAGCCACTTCTCGCCCGGCCTCACCATGGCGAACTTTTCCAGCGCCTCGCGCGTATTGCGGATGAGGCGCTTTCTCAGCTTGTTGAATTCAACCGAGCGCGGCGCATTTGCGTAGATCGGGTGTGCGCCGCCTTCGCTCTCATCAGCCGGCGTGGCGGGGGCTTCCATCACCGCGGTCATGGCGAAAACTTTCTCTGAGATCTTTACGTAGCTGATAGCGCCTCATGACGCAGAGGGGAAGCAAAAGCGAGCGGGGCAAACCTTACCAAACCTTAACTTCCCGTCCTTGTTTTACGCCCAATGCCACAGTTAGATGACACATCCTCCTGACACCCTGGAGTCTCCCGGTGTTCCGCTCCTTTTTCCCAGTTCCCAAGATATTCTTCTCGTCGGCGATCTTATGGATGCTGCTGACGACGCTGATTTTCCAGTTCGCCGGCGAACCCGTGCGTGGTGTCATCAGCATCGACCGCTTCCTCATGCCCACGATCTGTTCCCCAGATCAGGTGCCCGCGGCGGAAACACCGGTCGCCCCTGCGCCAGACGCCCTGCCCGTGCCGGAGGGCGGTCCGCAGGCCACCGATCCGAATGCGCCGGCGCCGGTGACCCAGCAAGCCGCCGTGCCCGAGGCGACTGCCACAGCAGTTGCAACGGCCAATTGCGTGGTAGAAGACACCAACTTCCTCAACGGCGCTCGCGTCTGGGAATACTGGTACATTCTGCTGTGCACCGCGGCCTTCTGCGCCTTCTGGTACTTTTACAAGCGGAACCAGTGGTATTGGTGGAGCGTGGTTGGCAGCTCGGTCCTGTTCCTTGCTACCTATAGCCAGGTGCAGCTCAGCGCCTTCGTGAACGACTGGCAGGGCAATTTCTTCAATGTGCTGCAACGGGCGCTGAACGAGCCGGGAGCGGTCAGTCCGGAGGAATACTGGCCCTATGTCGTGACGATGATGGCGGTGCTGCTGCCCAACATCATTTTCCTCGTCATCCTCGCCTTCTTCAACTCGCACTACGTGTTCCGTTGGCGCAAGGCGATGACGTCCTACTACATGGAATACTGGCCACGACTGCGCGAGACAGAAGGCGCGGCCCAGCGTGTGCAGGAAGACACGATGCGCTTCGCCTCGATCGTCGAAGATCTTGGCACCAGCTTCCTCGGCTCTCTGCTGACCCTCGTGGTTTTCCTGCCCATCCTCTGGCACCTGAGCCAGTCTGTGACCGAAGTTCCGTTGATCGGGGCGATCCCTGGCAGCCTTGTCTGGGTGGCTCTGGTCGTTGCCGCATTCGGTACGGCATTGCTCTGGGGCGTGGGTATCAAGCTGCCTGGCCTCAACTTCGAGAACCA
Organism: Devosia sp.; assembly: GCF_040509215.1. Taxonomy (GTDB): domain Bacteria; phylum Pseudomonadota; class Alphaproteobacteria; order Rhizobiales; family Devosiaceae; genus Devosia. The sequence goes on along the minus strand of NZ_JBEVLL010000186.1, from coordinate 510 downwards.
GAAGGTTGAAGCAGCGCTGCGCAAGGAACTCGTCTATGGCGAAGACCATGGCGACCGTGCGGACCCGCCGGCCTTCCGGGAACTCTTCGCCAATGTGCAGAAGAACTATTTCCGGCTCTACTTCCACTACACCTACTTCAACCTGGCGCGTTACGCCTACCTGCAGGTGGCCGGCTATGTGCCGCTGCTGACCCTGTCGCCCTCGATTCTCGCCGGCACGATCACGCTGGGTGTCTACCAGCAGGTGCAGAATGCCTTCGGTGAAGTGGCTGGCTCGTTCCAGTTCTTCGCACGCGCCTGGACGACCATTATCGAGCTGCAGTCCATCCACATGCGACTGAAGCTGTTCGAGAGCTACATCCCGCAGGGCCAGGAGCCGATCAAGGAAGAGCTGAGCGGCGCGGCGACGATCTAGTCGTCGCACCCCGCTGCTCATGCACTCGTGACCACCGGGCTTGCCCGGTGGTCAGTGGCTCCTTGAGATGGATTGCCGGGACAAGCCCGGCAATG
>NZ_JBEVLL010000185.1:0-6683 GCF_040509215.1 Devosia sp. | reverse complement strand
GCCTTGTCCTTGGCAAAGAGAACGATCTCTTCAAGGCTCTTGCCCTGCAGGTCCGGGTTCTTCTCAACAAACCCGTTGAGCGCCGTCACATAGGCCTGATGATGCTTGCCGTGGTGCAGCTCCAGCGTTTCCTGGCTCATGCCGGCACCGGCCAGCGCATTGGTGGAATAGGGCAGGGTGGGGAGTTCAAAGGCCATTTCGGGGCTCCTTCAAAAGCGCTTCCGAGAACCAGAAACGCGACCGGCTTGCCATTGTTGGCCATCCGGAGTATTTTCCAAGCAATGACTTTGAAAACCCATTCCACGAATATGTCAAGTTCGGACTTGGAAAATTACGCATGGTCGCCGCGCAGCCCCGGCGAGCGTGTGCTCATGGCCCTGAAAATGCGTTCTGGCCTCTCCTCGTCCGCCATCGGCGAACAGTTGGGGATCACCGGCGAAGCTGCGCGCCAGCAATTGCTGCGCCTTGCGCAAGAAGGCCTCGTCGCCTCCGAGAACATCTCCTCCGGCGTCGGCCGCCCGACCCAATCCTGGTCGCTCACATCAGCCGCCCAGTCCCGCTTCCCCGATACGCACGCGGCCCTCACCGTCCAGCTCCTCGATCTCATCGGCTCGACCCTCGGCGAAGGCGCCCTCGACACCATCATCACCGCCCGCGAAACCCTCACCCGCGAGGCCTATGAAGGCGCCGTATCGGACAAGCCAGACCTGAAGGATCGCGTCGCCGCCCTCGTCGACCTGCGCAGCCGCGAAGGCTATATGGCCGATTGGAACGAGCAGCCAGACGGCTCGCTGCTGCTGGTCGAAAACCACTGTCCCATCTGCGCCGCCGCCACAGCCTGCCAGGGCTTTTGCCGCGCCGAACTCGACGTTTTCCGTGCCGTCCTCGGCCCCGACGTCAATGTCGAGCGCGAAGAACACATCGTTAGCGGCGGTCGTCGCTGCTCCTATCGCATTACCTCCGAGTCCGCCTCATGACCGAACCCCGCCCCCCCGTCGGCACGCGCCTCACCCGCATTGGCTGGGACACCCCCGAAGGCCTCGACGAAGCTCTCATCCAGCAGGTCGTCAACGAATTCTACGCCGCTGCCCGCCAGGATGCCGTCATCGGTCCGGTCTTCAATCGCGTCATCCCCGAAGCCGACTGGCCGGCCCACCTCGCCACCATCGCCGATTTCTGGAGCTCCATGCTGCTCGGCACCGGCAAATATGGCGGCCGCCCCATGCCCAAACACATGGCCATCCCCGAGCTTGAAGACGCCCACTTCATGCGCTGGCTTCGCCTCTTCCGCGAAACCGTCACGCGCCTCTGCGCGCCCGAAATCGCCGAAATCTTCATCGAGCGCTCCGAACGCATCGGCAATTCCTTCCGCATGAACATCGCCATGCGCCGCGGCAACGACATCACCACCATGGGCCCGCTAAAACGCGAACCGCCCGCGGTCTGGACGCCTGACAAGTCCTAATCCCCCAAACCGTCACCCTCGGGCTTGACCCGAGGGCTCTGCACTTACCGACGCTCGGTGATTGCTCCCCCCTGACGACACCCAAGTTTGAGCGTATCCTTCCCCCAAAAGGGAAGGAGTATCTGTCATGGCAACATTGGTCAGGTTGACCCAGGAGCAGATCGAGCAATTGCTCGACGACGCGGACGACATGGAACGCGCCCTCAAGGACATGCACGAGGAACTGATCACCCTCGGCGTCCCCAACGACACCGCCACCCGCTTCAGCAAACTCCACGACCGCTTCAGCGGCTGGATCGGCTTCCTCCGCCGCCAGCGGGAACTCGGCTCCGAGCCGCCGGCGCAGTAACGCCTACGAGCACAAGTCTATCCCCTCCGTCGTCATTGCCGGGCTTGTCCCGGCACTCCATCTCGCCTCCTTGTGGGACCATCGAGACAAGCCCGGTGGTGACGACCGACAAATAGACGTCGCTAACGCTACCTAATCATCCAACCCGTCCAAAAACTCCAGCACCACCCCATTAAACACCCCAGGCCGCTGCACCGGCGCAAAGTGGCTCACGCCGGCCATCTCGACATACCGCCCCCCCGGCACCGTCTCCGCGATGTACCGCGCATGGTCGGCTCGAATGAACTCGTCCCGCTCCGATTGCGCCACCGTCACCGGCACACCAATCGCGCGCAGGTCCGCCGCCGAATAGTCCGGCTGGCTCCCCTGCATCACCTGCAGCTTCTCGCTCATCTCGTCGAACCGCTCCGGATGCGGCGACAGCGCGGCATAATCCTTCTGATGCCGCGCCAGGCATTTCCCGATCGTCTCCGTAAACTCAAACGGCAGCGTCCCGCTCGGATCGACATTGCAGGCAAAGAAAAACACCCCGGCCACGCGCTCCGGCGCGGCCTTCGCCATGGCGAGGCCCGCACAAGCCCCATCGCTCCACCCGACGACGGCCACGCTGTCGACCTCCAGCCGATCCAGCACCGCAAAGGCATCCCCGGCGAACTGGGCATAAGAAAACGCCCCGCCATCCCAGGAACTGCGCCCATGCCCCCGGCTATCGATCACCACCACGCGATAACCAGCTTCGATCAGCGCCGGCACCTGATGCCCAAAATTGTTGGAATTCCCCATGCCGCCATGCAGCAAAAGCACCGCAGGCCCCGCGCCGAAGCTGGCGAACCACACTCGGGCGCCGTCGCGCTCCAGATACTCGCCCCCTGCCGGCAGGGCAGGGGGACCGTCTTGCGCAAAAAGGTCGAGGCCGTCGTCCTGGAAAGTGTCTTCCATATTGTCCCTCCATCTATGACATCGCCGCGACGAGTGCACAAAACAGCTTTCGACTGTTGGGCGGGACTTTATCGCAGAAGCGGCAGATCGATAGGAATATCGCGTTCCAGCACCAGTACGCCGTCTTGCACAGTCAACCGCCCATGATGGATCACCGTCGCCCGCGATCGCGCATCCGGCGGCCCCTCCTTATGCCCCAGCTCATCCCATTCGGGATGGGTGAAATAGTAAAGCGCACCGTGATCACCCACGACGACCACCTGGGCATGGCGCATGAACTTGTGGTCCAGCGCATCCACGCCCGGCTCACCGCCCACAATCCCCTGCCGCACCCAGTTCTTCGTGTCGTCCGAGCGATAGACCGCCTGGCCCCGCCATTCATCGACGATCAGCCAGTAAAAACCGCCCAGCCGAAACACATTCGGCCCCTCATGCGGCGGCGCATCCGGCGATCCCGGCAGCACCAGCCCCTCGAGTTTCCAGTCGAACATATCCGTGCTGGTCGCGCTCCAGGTGCTCGAACCCTGGCCCTCGTCCTTGTACCACATGCGCCAAAGCCCATCCGGGCTCTTGAAGACACATGCATCGATGCAATTCGTGCTCGAAAGCTTCAGCGGCCCAACCCGCGTCCAGTTCTCAAGATCATCGCTGACAAAATGCGTGATCGTCCGCGGCACCTTCCAGTGCGTCGGTACCCCGGTGATATAGCTGAGGAACATGTGATACCGCCTCTCGGCAAAGATCACCTCCGGCGCCCAATGCGTATTGAGCCCATCATCCCCGGGCGCGTCGAGCCCCTTCACCGTATCCCGATAGTGCCAGCTCGCCCCATCGTCCGTGGACACCGCGACCCCAATCGGCGATCCATGGATCCAGGAAAACCCCTCTCCCCCGGCCGCCGCCCGGCGATTGGTATAAAACATCCACCACTCATTGGTGCCTTCCCGCCGGATCACCGTCGGATCAGCCGCCCCATCCTCGATCGGGTCCCGAAATATCGGCGCGCTCATTCTTCACCTCTCCCTTTGGGGGAGAGGTCGGCGCGCAGCGCCGGGTGAGGGGGCCTTGCGAAACTACCCATAGACTCTCACTTCCCGCCCATCCGGCCGCGCCACCAGCTTCCCAGCCTGACCAACCAGTCCATTAGCCGCCGTCACCATCCCCGGATCGGTCGCGAGCTTCCCATCCCCCGCATCGTCGGTGGAAAGCACCGAAGCCTTCAGCAGCTTCGAATAGGGATGCTGCGGATTATCCAGCACCGTCCTTGCATCGCCCATCTCAACGATCCGCCCGCGCTGCATGATGATCAGCCGGTTGGAAATGTAATAGGCCGTCGCCAGGTCATGTGTGATGTAGATGACCGACACCTTCAGGTCATCCCGCAGGCTCTTGAGCAGATTGACTATGCTCATGCGCAGCGACGCGTCCACCATCGACACCGGCTCGTCCGCGATCAGCAGCGGTGGATTGGGGATCAGCGCCCGCGCGATGGCACAACGCTGCAATTGCCCGCCGCTCATCTCATGCGGAAAGCGCCCGCGAACCTCTTTCAGGCTCAACCCCACCTTCTGCAGCGCCTCGTCCATCGCCCGGTCGATCACGGCCTTGTCGCGCGTCTGCAAAAACCGCCGCGCCGTACTTTCGAGATACCGCTCGATTTTCTTCAGCGGATTGAACGCCTCGAACGGGTTCTGAAATACCGGCTGCACCTGGCTCATGAAGGCGAGCTTTTCCGCCCGCCCCGCATGCCGGGTCACCTTGTTCCCGCGAAACAGGATTTCCCCTTCGCTCGGGTCTTCCAGCCCCAGAATCATCCGCGCCAGCGTCGTCTTCCCCGATCCGCTCTCGCCGATAATGGTGAAAATCTCCGGGTTCTCCGCACTCAGCGAAAAACTCGCATCCATCACCGCGTCGACGGTCTTGCGGCCAAAAATCCCGCCCATCGTAAAACGCTTTGATACGTCCCGCACATCTAGAAGCGTCGTCATGCCATCACTCCCGATGGTGCACTGGCCCCAACCAGCGGTTTCACATCCTGCCAACGCCAGCAGGCGGTCCGATGATCCGGCCCCACCTGTTCGAGCGGCGGCGCTTCCTGCCGGCATTTGTCCACGGCCAGCGGACAGCGCGGATGGAACCGGCAGCCCTGCGGTGGATCAGCCAGATTGGGCGGTCGCCCTTCGAGCGCCGGCCGCTGCTTGGTGTCGCCAATGCGCGGCAAGCTTGCCACCAGATGCGCCGTATAGGGATGCTTTGGCGCAAAGAACATGTCCCGCGTCGGCCCCTCTTCGACAAGGCGTCCGGCATAGATGATGCCCACCCGGTCAGCCACGTTCGCATGCACGCTCATGTCATGCGTCACGAACACCACGGCCGCGTTCATCTCCTTCTGGATGTCGCGGATAAGGCTCAGCACCTCCTTCTGCACCACCACGTCGAGCGCCGTCGTCGGCTCGTCGGCAATGATGAATTCGGGATGGCAAACGGTCGCGAGCCCAATGGTCACGCGCTGCCGCATGCCGCCCGAAAGCTCATGCGGATAGGCCCTCAACACCTCCGACGGGAGCTTCAGCCGCGCCAGATGCGCAATCACCCGGTCTTCAAACGCTTTGCCCGTCAGCCCCATCGGCCGCGAGGCAAAGTCATGAAAGGTCCGCCCGATGCGCCGCACCGGGTTGAGCACGCTCATCGAGCCCTGCATGATGTAGCTCAGGTGCTTCCAGCGGACCGCCTCGATCTCCCTGGGCGTCGCCGTCGCCACCTCGAACGGCCCATTCTTGAAGTCGAATTTCACCGACCCTTCCACGACCCGCAGCGGCGGGCGAATGGCGGCTGCCAGCACCTTGATGAAGCTTGTCTTGCCCGAAGAGCTTTCCCCGGCAATGCCATAGACCTCGCCCTTGCGCACGGTCATGGTGATCCCGTCGACCGCCCGAACTTCCCGGCGCACGCCAAAGTAGTTCATCTGGTAATAGGCCTTCAGCCCTTCGACTTTAACGATATCCTCGGCCATGGCCTCAAGCCCCCATGCGGCGCAGGCGGCTGCGCGGGTCGATATATTCGTTCATGCTGACAGCCAGCAGGAACAGCCCCAGGAAGGTCATGACGATCAGGATCACCGGGATGACGATCCACCACCACACCCCGACGACCATCGCCGAGTGCGAATTGGCCCAGTAGAGAACGGTGCCGATGGTGGGATTGTTGATATTGGTGAAGCCAAGCACGGCCAGCGTCACCTCCATGCCGATCGACCAGAGCATGTTGTTCATGAAGGTCGAAAACACGATCGGCATCACATAGGGCAGGTGCTCTTCGAGCAGCACTTTGCGCGTCGACATCCCGGCAAACACGGCATGCCGCGTAAATTCGCGATGCTTCAGTCCCAGCGCCACCGACCGGATCAGCCGCGCGTCAAACGGCCAGCCGAAACAGGCCAGGATGAGCGCCATGGTAAAGCTGTCCATGTTGTTGCGCAGCACGAAGTAGAAGAGCACGAGGATCGGGAAGATCGGCACGGAGACGAAAATGTCGTTGATGAACATCAGCACCCGGTCGACCCAGCCGCCGAGATAGCCCGCAGCGAGCCCCACCGTGATCGAGATGATACGGCTCAAGACAGCGACGGTGATGCCGAAGATCAGGCTGTTCTTGAACGCCGCCGAAAGCTGCCAGAACAGGTCCTGCCCGCGCGAGTTGGTGCCGAACCAATACTGCGCTGAAGGCGGCTGGTCGGGAATGGTCATGTAGATCAGGCTGGGGTCCATCGGCGCGAAGAACGACAGCGAGGCAAAGATCACCATGATCCCGACGAGGATCAGCCCGATGGTAAACTCGGCATTGTAGCGGATGAGATCGCGAAAAACGGCGAACATGGCTCTACTCCGCCCGAACGCGCGGATCGAGCAGCGGGTGCAGCAAGTCCACGAC
>NZ_JBEVLL010000184.1:0-12108 GCF_040509215.1 Devosia sp. | reverse complement strand
CATATTTTGAGCCACGACTATGTCGAGGCGGCGCTTCTGGCCCGTGGCGGCTGGAAGGTGGAGGTTGATCCCGAGCTGCTTGGTTCTTTCGAGCAGGGTCCGGAAAACCTCATCGAATATGCCAAACGTGACCGGCGCTGGTGCCAGGGCAACCTGCAGCATCGCCGGTTGATTGCGGCGCCGGGCCTCAAATTCTGGAGCCGGTTTACCTTCGTCCAGGGCATCATGGCGTACCTCGCCTCCCCGCTCTGGCTGCTGCTGATGGCCGCGAGCCTGCTCTCGAGCCTCATTCCCGATAGCGGCGGCGATCGTTGGGGCGCGACGCCCTGGATCATTGGCATCGGCGTGCTGACCACACTCCTCCTTCCCAAGTTCGCCATTGCGCTGCGTGGGGCCATGGACGGCACCAATACGGCATTCGGCGGCTGGCGGATCATTCCGTCGGTTTTGAGCGAGATCGTCATTTCGACGATCATGGCTCCGGTGCTGCTCGGCTTCCAGAGCCGGGCCGTGTTCCAGATCCTTTTCGGCATGGATGGCGGCTGGCCGGCGACGGAGCGTGACGCCAAGGCCGTGCCGCTGAAGACGGCCTTCTCGGCAAGCTGGTGGATCGTGCTGACGGCGCTCGCTGCGCTGGCCTTCATGGCCTATGCCGGGCCCGCCTTCCTGCCCTGGCTACTGCCGGTGGCGGGCCCTGCCCTCCTCGCGCCCTTGGTCATATGGGCCAGTGCCCGTGGCGGCGACCGACCGGTGAGCACGTGGCTGTTTTCGACCGCGAACGAGCGCGCGCCAAGCCCGATCATCGTCGAGGCCAATGGTATCCTCGCGAGCTGGCGCGCGACCGAGCCGGTGCTGACGACAAGCCTTGCTGAAGTCGCCGTCCATGCTTGAGCGCAAAGCGACTGTCTGGGATCGTATCCCGGGCCTGCGTGCCATTGCGGCCGGCCCTGCGCCCCTGCCCCCGGGCGGGCGCGACGAGCGGCTCGACATGTTCCGGGGCCTGGCGCTCGTGATGATTTTCATTAATCACGTGCCGGGCACTGTATTCGAGGCTTTTACCAACCGCAATTTCGGCTTTTCGGACGCGGCGGAAGCGTTTGTCTTCATGTCCGGTGTCGCGGCGGGGCTCGCTTATTCGGGTGCGTTTCTCAAGAAGGTTCCGCTATGGCTGGCTGTGGCGCGGCCCTGGGCACGGGCGCGGCAGCTCTATTTCGTGCACCTGACGCTGACCTTCATCTTCCTCGGCACCTTTGCCGCGGCAGCGCATTTCTTCGGGCTCTATGAGCTACTAGAGACCAATAACCTCAAGGCACTGGCGCGGGAGCCGCTGGCGACGCTGGTGGGCATTCCGCTGCTGACGCATCAGTTCGGCTATCTCAATATCCTGCCGCTCTATCTGACGCTTTTGCTGGTGACGCCTGCGCTGATCGTGGCGGGTTTGAAAAAGCCCTATTGGCTGGTGGCGGGCTCGGTACTGCTCTGGCTTGTCGCGGGCACCTTCCGGCTCAATTTTCCGAACTATCCCAATTCGGGCGGCTGGTTCTTCAATCCATTTTCCTGGCAACTGGTGTTCGTGATCGGGCTTGTGGCCGGCATGGGCATGAAGCTTGGGAAGCGGGCCTTTCCGGCCCATCCAATCGCGTTTCTGGTCGCGCTCGGATTTCTGGTGCTATCGCTTTTGTGGATGAAGGTGTCGCCGGTGGGCGCCATGGGCAATGGCGTGTTGCGCTGGCTCTGGCAGATGGGCGCGCCGTTCCACATCCACTCCTTCGACAAGACCTTCCTGTCGCTGCCGCGGCTGCTGCATGCGCTGTGCCTTTTCTATGTGCTGGCGTCCATTCCGGCCATGCAGGGCATTGCCGCCTCGCGCATTGCCTCGCCCTTCAGGGCTATGGGCCGGCAGGGCCTTGCGGTGTTTGCCACCGGCACGGCGCTGAGCCTCGTCTTCCAGGCTGTAAAGGCCGGGGTGCCGGAAAGTGCGCTGACCGATGCGGCAATCCTGGTCGTCGGGCTCTCGATCCAGATCGGGCTGGCCTATGCGCTCAACCACACGGTCAGGATGAAAGCGGCGCTGGCCAAGGCGAAGGCCTAGCTGCTCCGCCAATGCGGCTGTGGCTCGGCGAGGGTCTGCAGTTCCTTGACCGGCGCGCTCTCGATACGGCGCAGCAGCAGGCGGGTCAGTTCGCCGCCGGCGGCAAAGACATCCTCGCGAATGCTGTCCATTTGCGGGAAGAGCGTGGGCAGGATGCCCGAGGTCTGCTTGTAGATCAGTTGCACTTCGCGCCCGAGGGTCACGCCGCCCTCGGTGAGGCCACCGACCAAGGCGATGGTGCGCATCTCGCTATCGGAAATGATGCCGTCGGGGCGATGGGGATCGGCCGCCAGATCCAGGCCGACGCGGCGCATTTCGGCGGGGCTCAGGTTGAACGTGCCTTCAAGCACGCGCGCCTCGATGCCGACGCGCGCCGCCTCCTTGCGGTAGGAGGTGACGATGTTGTGGTAGTTGGTGGTGCTGTCATCGCCGATGACCAGAAGGATGTCCTTGCAGCCCTTGGCGGCGAGGCGCTTTACGGCGAGCGCGGCGAACTCCTCGGAATGGAAGTCGTGATAGGCGTGCGGCGTATAGAACTCCGTGCGCCCGTGGCTGACGAAGGGGAAGTCCGCATCGATCATCATCTGCACGCGCGGATCGCGCGGGCCGGTATGGGTGATGATCACCCCGTCGGCCGTGCGGTTGGAGAGGATGTAGTTGATCGTCTCGGTGCTGTTCTGGCGCTCGAATTCGGGGATCACGGTCAGGTGGTAGCGGGTGCCGGTGATGGCGTGGCCGATGCCCTGGATCATGTTGCGGGCAAAATCGATGGAGTCTTCGGAGCCATCGAGCACGAGGGCAATGACATTGGTCTTGCCGGTGCGGAGGCGCACGCCGGCGCGATCAGGCACATAGCCGAGAGACTTGGCGGCCTCGTTGACCTTGTCGCGCGTTTCCTGCTTGAGCGTGGTGCCGCCTCGCAAGGACAGGGACACGGTGGAAAGGCTGAGCCCGGTTACCTCCGCAATGGTCTTGAGCGTTACGCGGCTATTGGCCTTGCCGATTTTCTTCAAAGTCTTTTGCTGCTCTTGGCGTTTCCGCCTTCGATTTTACACGGGCGGACGCTCAAACCAATGGCCAATTTTTTGCAACGTTTTACATTTTTGCCCACAGTGTGAAATCGATGTAAATTTCAACTGACCATTGAAATATAACACTAAAATTTGCGATAGGTCAGCAATGATGTCAAAATCAGAAAAGCGTTTGCAACGTTGCAAGACATATGATTACGTCGTGCCGTTCGGGATGAGGAGGTTCCGGACAATGCCGCACCGATAAGCGGCAGGAGCAGCAGAGGAGGAGTTGATGCTCAGAACTGGCTTTCTGACGACGGTGGCCGCCATGGCTTTGATGGCAGCGTCCGCGATCCCCGCGCAGGCGGAAGTATCGTTCATGTATCCCGAATGGCTGGCGGCCCTGGTCGAACCGGGCATCGAGGCATTCGAGGCCGAGACGGGTGAAACCGTCAATGCCATCAAGCTGCCGGGCCAGGGCTATGACCAGCGCATCGCGCTCGATCTCAGCGCCGGCACAGCTGCAGACGTCAATGTGATGGACTCCTTCATGGTCAGCGAACTGGCTTCGGCCGGTTATCTGCTGCCACTCAACGAGCCGCTCGCCGGCTGGGACCAGTTCGAGCCCTATATGAAGGGCCTCTTGGAAGTCGCGTCCTATCAGGGTGAGGTCTATGCCCTGCCCACCGATACCGACGTGCGCATGCTCTGGTACGATCTGAGCAATTTCGAGAAGGCCGGTATTCCGACCCCATGGGAGCCCAAGAGCTGGGCCGACATTCTCGATGCCGCCCAGAAGCTCAAGGATGCTGGCGTACAGTATCCATTCCAGCTGCCGGCCGGCACCAAGCAGGCGGAAGCGGCCACCATGCAGGGCGTCTATATGGCGCTGCTCGGCGCCGACGTGCCCGAAGGCGACCGCAATCGCCTCCTCAAGCGCGACACCAATCAGTGGATCGGCGACAGCCCCGGCCTGCGCCGCACCTTCGATCTCTACCACCAGGTTTATGCCGAGCGCGAACTGAACCCGGCCGACCTCAACTACGCCACCGATATCGGCGCGGCAGTGCGGGCGGCCCTCGCCAATGACCAGCTCGGAATTCTGGCTTCCGGGTCCTGGGAAGATGCGTGCCTGTGGGATTGCAACACCCCGCCGAGCCGCGAAGAACGTGATGCGCTTGTCGGCTGGACGCCCTGGCCGGGCTCGGGTGAACCCGGAACCAAGGCGACGACCAATATTTCTGGCGGCTGGGCCATCGGCGTCAATGCCAATGCCACCGACAAGGATCTGGCCTTCAAGCTTGTGACCACGATCTTCGACCTCGACAACTTCAAGGCCTGGACGCTGGCGACCCACCGCATGGCGGTGCGTACCGACATCTCGGAATCGACCGAATATATGGCCGATCCGTTCCTCGCCAAGGCGACGGCTCTGGCCGCGGACACCACCGGTCGCGATACCGTGCCCGGCTACCAGACCGTTTCTGCTCTGATCCAGCAGGCAACTTCGGATCTGGTCGATGGCGTGCCGGTGGATGAAGTGATCCAGACCTATCACGACGCCCTCGTCGACGAGTTCGGCGAAGAAGCGGTCGTGACCTACGAGTAAGCCAAACCTCCCGACGCGGCGGCGCCCAGAATGTCCTCCGGGTGCCGCCGTGACGGGTGTTTTTCCAACCGGCCACGGCGTCATCCCCGAAAGCGGGGATCTCCTCTCACTGAAACAGAGATCCCCGCTCTCGTGGGGATGACACCGGGCGCAGTCCAAGCGCCTTGGTTTGCGGAGTGTCCATGCCCAAGCGAGAAAGCCCATGAAAAACCAGGCCAATCCTTGGCTGACCGGCAATCTCTTCGTCCTAGTGCTCGGCATGTTGCCGGCGATCGTTCTCATCGGGGCGCTGCTTTATTTCACCGCCTGGGCCTTTGCCTTCTCGTTCACCGACCTGGCGCTGGTGGGCAAGAAGAGCGTTGAATGGAGCTGGGTGGGGCTCGAGAATTTCGAGCGCCTGTTCACGCGGCGAGGCTTCCTCGAATCGCTCTGGACCACCGTCATCTTCGTGTTCTTCTCGGCCATTGTCGGCCAGTCCGTGCTCGGGTTCCTGCTCGCGGCGGTACTGCGCGGCACGCAATCCTCGATCCGCAGCGTGGTGGAAGTCTGCATCATGCTCGGCTGGCTGCTGCCCGATATCGTGGCGGCGTTTCTGTGGTCGGCAACGACCAGCCAGACCGGCCTTATCAATCAGCTCTTCGTTGTGCCGTTCGGGTTCCGGCCGATCAATTTCATCAACGAATATGCCCTGCCCATCGTCACCATCGCCAATATCTGGAAGGGCACGGCCTGGTCCTACCTGCTGTTCTCGGCGGCGCTCGACTCGGTGTCGCGCGAAGTGGTGGAGGCCGCCAAGGTCGATGGCGCGACGCCGTTCCAGCGCATCTGGCTCGTGCAGCTCCCGATCATCCGGCCGCATATCGCCACCAACATGCTGTTCATCACCATCTGGACCTTCACCTATTTCCCGCTGATTTTCGCCATGACCGGCGGCGGGCCGGGGCGACAGACAGAAACGCTGGCCGTGTTCCTCTACAATCAGAGTTTTTCGCGCGGTAATCTCGGCTTTGGCTCGGCCATTTCGGTCGCCATGCTGGTTATCGTCGGCGTGCTCTCGCTCTTCTATCTGCGCCTGTTGCGGGAGCCGAAATAATGGATACCCAACCCTCTCGCCTCACCGCCATTGCGCTCGCCTTCATGGCCGTTATCTGGGTGAGCCCGTTTTCCTGGCTGATCCTCAACGCCTTCAATCCGCTCTCGACGGGCCAGCTTGAAATTCCCAAAGCCTTTGGCTTTGATAACTTCGGCATGGCGGTGAGCGGCAATGCCGGGCGGCAGTTTCTCAATTCCATCATCATTGCGGCGGGCACGGCGACGCTGTCTGTCGTCGTCGGCATTTCGGCCGCCTATCCGCTATCGCGGCTGCGCATTCCCGGACGCAATGCGCTGCTGTGGACGCTGGTGCTGCTGCGCATGCTGCCTTCGGCCGGCGTGCTGGTGCCGCTCTATTTTGCGGCGCAGCGCTCGGGATTGCTGAACCAGCTCGGCGTTATCGTCGCCCTGACCATTCTCAATCTGCCCTTCACGCTGCTGCTGCTCAAGAATTTCTTCGATACGGTGCCGATCGAACTTGAGGAGGCCGCCTATGTGGAAGGCGCCAGCCTTCTCCAGATTGTCACAAAAATCGTGTTGCCCATGTCGCGCGCCGGGATCGCGGTGGTCTGGTTCTTCAGCTTCACCGGAGCGTGGAACGAGTTCCTGCTGCCACTGATCTTTGCGCGCGTGCAGGATGCTTTCCCGATGTCGGTGGGGCTTTACGCGGCTTTCGGGCAGCAGGGCGCCATCAACTACGGCTTCCTCACGGCCTTTTCCATTCTCTACGCTGCGCCGGCGATCGGCGGCTATTTATTGTTGCGGCGGAACATGAACACAGGGTTCGCCGGTGTCGGAGTCAAAGGATGACCTATTCCAATCCCCAATCTACCAAACTTGGTCTTCTCGACGACGACCTCAAGATGGAGGGCAAGCTCCTCCGTCTCTGCGCTGACCTTGAAAAGAAGATCCGCACGCCGATCGCCAATGTGCCGTTCCAGTGGCATGTGCAGCGCGCCGATGGTTTTTCGGCTGAGCAGGCGCTGAAGGCCGACTGGCGGAACTGGGAGAAGTTCGGCCGCCATACGGTCTGGGCGAAGCACCAGGAACACACCTGGTTTGCGGCTGAAATCACTGTGCCTGAGGAAGCCAAGGGCAAGGTTTTTGTCGCGCACTTTACGAGCCAGTGGCAGGACCGGCCCGGCTCGACCGACCCGCAATGTCTCGCCTATCTCGATGGCAAGATCGCCCAGGCGCTGGATGGCAATCACACCGAACTGGTGATCGAGCGCAATGCCAAGCCGGGCAACAAGCACGTCGTGCTGGTCAACGCTTTTACGTTTTTTGATCGGCCGCTGGTTGGGTTTGAGGTCGATTTCTTCGTGCGCAATGAGCGCGCCGAAAAGCTCTATTATGACCTGCAGACCCCGCTCGATGTGGCGGTGCGGCTCTATCAGAACGATCCGCGGCGACAGGCCATTCTCAATATCGTCGAGCGCGCTTTGCGTTCGCTTGATCGGCGCGATGGGCACACCGATGCTTTCGAGGCCGGGCTACCGGCTGCCGAAAAGATCGCCAAGGAAATCTACGATCTCGTCGATACCGAAGTGCAGCCGCAGATCACGGCTGTCGGCTCGACCCATCTCGACGTCGGTTGGCTCTGGCGCGTGATGCATACGCGCGACAAGACCGGGCGCAGCTTTGCGACGGTGCTCAACCTGATGGAGGAGTATCCGCAGTTTGTCTTCATGTACAACCAGTCGGTGCTCTTCGACTTCCTGAAGCAGGATTATCCCGAAATCTGGGAGCGGATGCTCAAGAAGGTCAAATCCGGGCAGTTCGAGATTGAAGGCGCCATGTGGGTGGAGCCGGACGTCAACATCGCTTCGGGCGAGTCGCTGGTGCGCCAGATCATGCGCGGGCGCAAATTCCATATCGAACATTTTAAGGTGACGCCCAAGACGGTGTGGCTGCCCGATACGTTTGGCTATTCGGCAAACCTGCCGCAGATCATGGAAAAGTCCGGGCTCGAGTATTTTGTGACCTCGAAGCTGAGTTGGAACGACACCGACCGGCATCCCTATGACACGTTCTTCTGGCGTGGCATCGACGGGACCGTCACCAAGGCGCAGCTCATCACTGCGCAAAGGTATGACAGCGAGCAGATTTTCACTACCTATAACGGCGACCTGTCGGTCTCCGAGACCATGGGTGCATGGAAGCGCTATGAGCCCAAGGCGGCCTATAATGAAGTCGTCATGTCCTATGGCTATGGCGACGGCGGCGGCGGACCGACCCGCGCCATGATCGAGCGCGGCACGCGTCTCGAGCGCGGTATTCCCGGCGCGCCCAAGGTGAAGCTTGAGGGGATCGTTCCGTTCCTTGATCGGTTGGGTAAGGCGATGGATGCCAACCCGGCGAAATTCCCGACCTGGAATGGCGAGCTTTACCTGCAATACCACCGCGGTACGCTGACATCTGTCGCCAAGAACAAGGCGAACAATCGCAATGCCGAGCGACGGTTGCGTGAGCTGGAATTTTTGGGCGCCATGGCGCTGAGCCAGGCGGGGCATGCCTATCCCTCTGAAACTCTGGCTGAATTTTGGGAACTGGTGCTTATCAACCAGTTCCACGACATCCTCCCGGGCACGTCCATTCCCGAGGTCTATGTCGATAGCGACAACGAATATGGGCGGATCTTCTCGACGCTGAGTTCCCAGAATGGGCCGTGGCATGCGGCGGCACAGGCTTTTGCCAAGCCCGGTGCCGATCAGCTTCGCGTGCTCAATTTCACCAGCCAGAACCGGACGGAATTGGTCAGCCTTGGCCATGTCGGCGCGGGCAATGGGCTGGCGACGGCCGGCGGCACGGCGCCGATCCAGAAGATCACCCGCGCCGATGGCACGAACGAGAACGTTGCGCCGGTTGGCAATATCGGGGCTTTGGGCTGGACGGCGGCGCAGGTTGTCTCCTCGGCTCCGGCGACGAAGAGCACTTTGTCGGTTTCCGAAAAGCACCTCGAGAACGAGTTGATCAAGGTCAGCTTCGACAAGGCGGGCGAAATCAGCTCGATCTTTGACAAGACGCGGCAGCGCGAGGTGCTGGCGCCGGGCAAGGCGGCCAACCGGCTCATCGCCTATGAAGACAAGCCGATGGAGTGGGACGCCTGGGACATCGACCGCTACTTCGAGGAGCAATCCTGGCCGCTGGCCGATAGTCCGACGAAGATTTCGGTGGTCGAGACCGGCCCGCATCGCGCAGCGATCCGGGTCGAGCGCAAGTACCAGAAGTCATTGATCGTGCAGGTAATTTCGCTGACTGCGGGTGCGCGGCAGGTGGAGTTCGACACCTTTATCGACTGGCAGGAACGGCAGCAGGTCATCAAGGCGCAGTTCCCGTTCGACCTCAACATTTCTGAAATCCGCTCGGAAATTCAGTTCGGTCACGTCAAGCGTCCGACGCACCGTAACACCACCTGGGACCGCGCGCGGTTCGAGGCGTCGATGCATCGTTGGGTCGATATTTCAGAGGCCGACTTTGGTGCGGCGCTGATAAATGACAGCAAATATGCCTATGATTGCCACGAGCAATCGGTGCGGCTGACGCTGGTGCGTGGCTCGACCTTCCCTGCCCCGGATGCCGATCTCGGTGAGCATCGCATTCGCTATGCGCTGTTTGTCCATGAAGGCGTGGCGGATCTGGCGCAGGTGCATCGTGCGGCGGAACGCTTCAACAATCCGGTCGCCGTTGTCGGCTCTACCTCTCCCCAGGCGCAGGCTGCCAAAGACTTTGGACAGTTTAGCCTAGCGCAGGTGAGCGGGGATAACGTCACCATCGAGACGGTGAAGAAGGCCGAAAAATCGGACGAAGTGGTGCTGCGCGTCTTCGAGCACGCCAATATCCGCGCCGAGGCAACTATCTCGTTTGGCGTGAAGGTCAAGCGCGTTCGTACGGTCAACCTGATGGAAGAGGGGCCAAGCAAGCCGTTGGAACTCAAGGATAATAGCGTCTCCTTGAGCCTGCGGCCGTTCGAAATCGCCACGCTTCTCGTGGAACTCTGAGGAGGTTCTCATGGCCGATGTCACGCTGCGCCAAGTCCGAAAATCCTATGGGTCGCTCGAGGTGGTCCATGGGGTCGATCTCGACATCAAGAGCGGGGAATTCGTTGTATTCGTCGGGCCTTCGGGCTGCGGGAAATCGACGCTGCTGCGCATGATTGCCGGGCTTGAGCCCATAACGGGCGGCGACATTTCGATTGGCGGGAGGGTGGTCAACAACGTGCCCTCGCCCCAGCGTGGCATCGCCATGGTTTTCCAGTCCTATGCGCTTTATCCGCATATGAGCGTCTATGAGAACATGGCCTTCGGGCTGAAACTTCTCAAGACGCCGAAAGAAGAGGTGGATCAACGCGTTAGGGAGGCTGCGCGGATCCTGCAGATCGATCCCTATCTCGATCGCATGCCGAAAGCATTGTCCGGTGGGCAGCGCCAGCGCGTGGCGATCGGGCGGGCGATCGTGCGCAATCCGAAGGTGTTTTTGTTCGATGAACCGCTGAGCAATCTCGATGCGTCGCTGCGAGCGCAGACGCGGGTGGAGATTGCCAAGCTGCACGATACGCTTGATGCGACAATGATTTACGTGACGCATGATCAGGTCGAGGCGATGACGCTGGCGGACAGGATCGTGGTGCTCAATGCCGGGGTAATCGAGCAGGTGGGCACGCCGCTCGAGCTCTATCGCAACCCGGTCAATACGTTCGTTGCCGGGTTCATTGCTAGCCAGCGGATGAACTTTATCCCCGTGACGCCGGAGGCTGGCGGATTGCGGCTTCCGGGTAACAGACTGCTAGCACTTGGCGGCACCGACCTGGCCAGAGTGCGAACGATTGGGGCACGACCGGAGCATCTGGAGCTGGCGAGCCCGGAAACGGCGCATCTGAGCGGGACTTTGGCCGTGATCGAACAGTTCGGCGAATATGCGCTGGCCTATGTCGAGCTGCCCGATGGGGAGACGGTGACGATCAAGCTCGATGGGGCGCCGGAGCTGGAATTGCACCAGCAGATGCATATTGGATTGCCGGGGGACCAGGTGCATCTGTTTGATGAGGCTGGGCGGGCTATCCGGTAGGCGACCATCGTAGGAACCGCGCTTGGGGCTCCACCCCCACCCGGCCTCCCCCATCTAGGGGGAGGTGAAGGGACGGTGGTTTTGACGGGAACGTGCCACACACTCGATACAGCACCTCCCCCTGGATGGGGGAGGTTGGGAGGGGGTGTCGGCGAGCGCGGCGGCCTGTCTTAACCAGCAGCCCTGGGCTGAATGCCGGCGGCGCGGCGGAGGAAGCCTTCGGAATTTTCGAGGGCGGCTTCGGCGGCGGGGCGGTCCATGCCGGTCAGGGCCATGAGGATGGCCAGTTTGACATTGTTGCCGGCGGTGACGAGCAGGCGCTCGGCTTCGTCGGCGCTGCAATTGGCGACTTCGACCAGGATGCGGATGGCGCGGGCTTCGAGCTTCTTGTTGGAGACCGAGAGGTCGACCATCAGGTTTTGATAGGTCTTGCCGATGCGGATCATGCTGGCCGTGGTCAGCATGTTGAGGACCAGCTTTTGCGCCGTGCCGGATTTGAGGCGGGTCGAGCCGGTGACGGCTTCGGGGCCGACGACGGGCGATATGGCGATTTCGGCCTGGCGGGCGATGGTGCTGTCCGGATTGCAGGAGAGCGCGACCGTGGTGGCGCCGACGGACTTGGCATAGTCGAGGCCGCCGATGACATAGGGGGTGCGGCCGGAAACGGCGATGCCGACGACGACGTCGCGGGCTTCGAGCTTTACCCGTTCGAGATCCTTGCGGCCTTCTTCGGGGGAATCTTCGGCCCCTTCAATGGGGTGACGCAGGGCGTGGTCGCCGCCGGCGATGAGGCCGACAACCATTTCGGGCGGTACGCCGAAGGTCGGGGGGCATTCGGAGGCGTCGAGCACGCCGAGACGTCCGCTGGTGCCGGCGCCGATATAGATGAGGCGGCCGCCATGGCGGAAGGCATCGACGATCTTGTCGACCGCTGCCGTGATTTCAGGCAGAACCTTTTCGACGGCTTGAGGGACCTTGTTGTCTTCCCGATTCATGGCCGCGAGTACTTCGCGGGTCGACATGAGATCGATCTCGACCGTGTCGGGATTGCGGGCCTCGGAAACCAGCGTTTCCAGCTCCGCCATCAGAGCGCTTTTTGCCATGGGTAGTCCCCTCTGTTCGCGCAAAAATGCTAGAAGCGAATATTCCTCTTGTCAATGAAATGTGGAATAGAATATTCCTGTTGATGTGGGATAGCAGGAAGTCCTGCATGACCCTATCGTTCCCCATTGCGG
>NZ_JBEVLL010000183.1:0-3468 GCF_040509215.1 Devosia sp. | reverse complement strand
ATAGCATCGACGCGGCGCAGGGCGTGACGCCCGCCGATCTTGGTGATCAGCTTGGACGTATCGGGCAGGCAGTCCCTCAGCAGCGCCCAGGTTTCGGGGCGCGAGATCGGGGCAACGGACATGTCGAAGGCCCGAGGCAGGCGATAGCGCGCCTGCGCATCACCTACCATGACCACCTTGCGTTGGTGCCGGCTCGCCAACAGCCCGGCGACGAGACCTGCCAGCGGGCTCGATCCGAAGATGGCAAAATCCAGCTCGGCTTCGCTCATGCCTTCAAATCCCTGCGACCAGCCGCCGCTGTGGCAATGCGTCCACAGCGAACACGCGGGTTTTGATGGTTTTTCGCCGCAATGGGCTTATAGAGGACCCAACCTTGCTCGTTGAGGAAAGCAAGCGTTTGGGGTCCATGATTTTCTGGTCGATCGCCATTGCAGTCACCGCCATTGCCTGCGCCGCGTTGTTGTACGCGGGGCGCGGTCGCATGGTCAACGTGAGCGCCGCCGAAACCGCTGATGCCAACAGCCATTTCCGCCTTGTGCTGGCGGGGATCGACGCCGACCTGGCCGCTGGCAAGATCGGCGCTGAAGAGGCCGTTGGCGCCAAGGGCGAATTGGCGCGCGAAATGCTGCGCGCCAAGGCCGAAGTTGTGCCACGAGCCGCCCATGAAATGGGACAGGGCACGCTGTTTGCCGGTCTTGGTCTCGTCGCCGCTCTGGCGCTTGGCCTCTATGTTTTTCTTGGTAGCCCGAACCTGCCGGCCCAGCCGCTTGCCGGCCGTGCCGATGTCGCCGCACAGAGCATAAGTCTTGATACGGCCATTGCGCGCATCGAAGCGCAGCTTGCGGCCAATCCCAACGATTTGCGCGGGTGGACCGTGCTGGCGCCGGCCTTGCTCGAAGTCGGCCGCTTCAGCGATGCCGCAGATGCCTATGGCCGCATCATCGATCTCTCCGAGCCGACCGCTCAATTGCTGACCGATCGCGCCGAAGCGCTGCTGCTGGCGGCAGACGGCGAGGGATCGGAAGAAGCCATGGGCCTGCTGCGCACCGCGGCCGATATGGACCCCGCCCACACGCAATCGCGGCTCTATCTCGGCGCTGAATTGACCCGCATGGGCCAATACGAAGACGCGGCCCGCTTCTGGCAGGCCGCGATCGATCTTGCACAGGGCGACGAGCCCTGGCTACAGGCCGCACGCCAGGGACTGGCCGTGGCCGAGAACGATGGCGTCGATACGACCGCGCAGGATCAGGCCGAGATGATCCGCGGCATGGTCGGGAGCCTTTCCACCCGGCTCTATGCTGATGGCGGAACGGTCGAGGAATGGTCGCAACTGGTGCGCTCCTACATCGTCCTGGGCGATCTGCCCAATGCCCAGATTGCCTATGACGGGGCGGTATCCGCCTATCCCGCGGCCTTCGATCGCGGTGAACTCGACAGCATGGCGCTGGCTGCGGGCCTCAAACTCAATGGAGCTGAGCAATGACCATGCCGTCTGCCGTTCGCCGCAAGGGATGGTCGCGCAAGCAAAAGCGCCTGGCTGTCATTGCCGGGCTGGGTGTGGTGCTGGTGATCGCTGCCGCGCTGGTGCTGACTGCGCTGCGCGACCAGATCGTGTTCTTCTATTCGCCAACCGACGTGCAGACGCGCGGCGTTGAGCCGGGTCACCCCATTCGTCTCGGCGGTCTCGTCAAGGACGGTAGCTGGGTGCGCGAGGGCCAGTCGAACCGCTTTGTCGTGACCGACGGCGCGACCGAAATCGCGGCGCATTACGTCGGCATCCTGCCCGATCTGTTCCGCGAAGGGCAGGGCGTCGTCGCCGAGGGGGCAATCGGTCCCGATGGGAGCTTTACCGCCACCAATGTGCTGGCCAAGCACGACGAGAACTACCTGCCGCGTGAAGTCGTCGATGCGCTCAAGGCCCAAGGCGAGTGGCGTCCGGAGACCGCGACGCCGTGAGCATCGAGCTTGGTCATTTCGCCCTGATCCTCGCCTGCGCTATTGCCACGGTTTCGGCTCTGGCCGGATTGTTGCTGTGGCGCAGCGGACAGCGTCTGGCGCAGGTGCTGGCACAGGCTTCAATCCTGCAATTTGTGCTTGTTGCCGTGGCCTTCCTCGCGGTGGTGCAGGCTTTTGTCACCTCAGATTTTTCACTCAAGCTGGCAGTCGACAATTCGCATTCTCTGAAGCCGCTGATCTTCAAGATCTCGGGCGTCTGGGGCAATCACGAGGGCTCGCTGCTGCTCTGGATTCTCATCCTCGTGCTGTTCGGCGCGCTGGTCGCAGCCTTCGGTCGGCGCCTGCCGGCGGACCTCCTCAATCTTGTTCTGGGCGCGCAGAGCCTGCTCGTGGCTGCCTTTGGCGGCTTTACGCTCTTCACCTCAAACCCATTCGCGCGGATGTCGCCGCCGCCACTGGAAGGCTCGGACCTCAATCCTATCCTGCAGGATATCGGCCTCGCCATTCATCCCCCGCTTCTCTATGCGGGCTATGTCGGCTTTTCGATCTGCTTCTCATTCGCCATGGCGGCGCTGATTTCGGGGCGGATCGATCAGGCCTGGGCTCGCTGGGTGCGGCCCTGGACCATGCTGAGCTGGATTTTCCTGACTCTCGGCATCGCCATGGGGTCCTACTGGGCCTATTACGAACTCGGCTGGGGCGGCTGGTGGTTCTGGGACCCGGTCGAGAACGCCAGCTTCATGCCCTGGCTCGCCGGAACGGCGCTGCTGCATTCGGCGCTGGTGATGGAAAAGCGCAACGCGTTGAAGATCTGGACGATCTTTTTGTCCATCATCACCTTCTCGCTGTCGCTGCTCGGCACATTCCTCGTGCGCTCGGGCATTCTGACCTCGGTCCATACCTTCGCCAGCGATCCCACGCGCGGCCTCGTCATCCTGACCATTCTCGCCGTGCTGATCGGCGGGGCCTTCCTGCTCTTTGCCATGCGCGCGAGCACCTTGCGGCAGGGTGGACTTTTTGCGCCGATCTCCCGCGAAGGTGCGCTCATTCTCAACAATCTGTTCCTCGCCACGGCAGTCGGCGCCATCCTCGTCGGCACGCTCTATCCCCTGCTGCTCGATGCGCTGGCGGGCACGACGATTTCCGTCGGTGCGCCCTTCTTCAATCTCACCTTCGGCGCGCTGATGGCGCCGTTACTACTGGTGTTGCCTTTCGGACCGCTGCTGCCGTGGAAGCGCGCTGATCTTGTCGCAGCCGGGCAGCGGCTCGCAGGGGCGGCGGGCCTCGCCATTTTCCTCACCATTCTGGTTTCGGCGCTTGGCGGCATCTCCATTTCGCTGGCCCCGCTCGGACTGCTGCTTGGCTTCTGGGTGACTTTTGGTGCTTTTGCTGAACTGATCGAGCGTGGCCGCATCGGTCGGATTCCGGTGGGCGAGAGCGTTCGTCGCCTTGTTGGCCTGCCGCGCACCATCTGGTCGACGGCGCTCGGGCATATGGGGCTAGGCCTAA
>NZ_JBEVLL010000182.1:0-17349 GCF_040509215.1 Devosia sp. | reverse complement strand
AAACAAAAAGGCCCTCCCGCATGGGAGGGCCTTTTTCATATCCAATGCCAAACACTCTATCGCGTCGATGGGTCGACGCCCTTGTAGGTCGCCGGGATCGAAAAATACGAGCGGGGAATTTCAACGCCCTGCTCAACGTCATAGAGCGAAAAGGTCAGTTCCGAGCCGCTGGGTTCCACCAGACTCCACTGCGCCAGGTCCTTGGTCTCGACGTCGAAAATCAGCGACACCTGAACGGTGCCGGCGACCGTTTCGTCGATGATGGTGATGGCCATGTAGCCATCCGAGGTCGTGACATCGATCACATTGGCATTGAGCAGGTTGATCTGGTCGCCGAGAAACTGGCGCAGCGGGATCGTGTCCTGCGGATAGGCGTAATAGGTCTCTTCCTGACGGTTGAGCACATAGAAACCGCGACCTACGGAGACGATTTCTTCCCGGCTCGGCGGATTGTAACGGAAGCGCACCTTGTCCGGACGCTCGAGGAAGAAGGTCCCTTCCGTGCGTCCGCCATTGGTGTCGATCTGGAGGAACCGCCCCACCATGGTGCGGATCGCCGAGTTATGCGTGTTGATCTCGGTGATGAGCTGCTGCTCTTCCGGCGTCAGTGTCCGTCCCTGAGCCAGGGCCGGCACGATGGGGGCCAAAACGGCGGCAACACCAAGAAGGAGAGCATGGCGGCGAATCATCGGCGGGATATCCTCGCTGGATTTTAGTCTGATAAACTAACCTAGGAAGCAATTGCGGCAAGAGGTGGAAAGTTCCACCGGCCGGAGAGGGACGACAATGCGCAAATTGGTGATGTGCTTAACGCTGGCCTTGGTGACGACCCTGCCGGCCTGGGCCGCCCTGCCGCCCCAATATCAGCGGCAGGCCGAGTTTTCCGCAGTCATCGAGGCCGCCACCGAGGTTTTTGGCATCGGCAAGCTCATCGACGCCATCGAGCTGACGGCGCCCGACGTCTATTCGGTGCGTTCAGGGACATGCGTTCTCACCGTTCGTATCGTCGACACCCCGCAAAAACACGAGGCCGGCTGGGTGGGTCCGCGCGAATTCGAAGCCAAGCCCGAGCCACTCGCCTGCTGAAAATGAAAAACCCCGGACCAGGGCCGGGGTTTTTCCAATGCTAAGCAGAACTACTTAGTACCCGTCGGAATTGTTTCCGACGAGGATCTCGCGCTTGCCGGCATGGTTGGCCGGGCTGATGACGCCCTCGCGTTCCATGCGCTCGATCAGCGTCGCCGCCTTGTTGTAGCCAATGGCAAGGCGCCGCTGGACATAGGAAGTCGAGGCCTTCTTATCGGTCAGCACGACGTGGACGGCCTTGTCGTAAAGCTCGTCGCCCGAGCCGGCGTAGTCGTCGCCAGCGCTAGAGCCACCGGCTTCCATGCCGCCTTCGTCTTCGTCAGCAGTGACGGAGTCCAGATAATCCGGCGCGCCCTGGCTCTTGAGGTGGCTGACCACCGCTTCGACCTCGGCATCCGACACAAAGGCGCCGTGGAGACGCTTGGTGCGACCGCCCGAAGCCATGTAGAGCATGTCGCCATTGCCGAGGAGCTGTTCGGCACCCTGCTCGCCAAGAATGGTGCGCGAGTCGATCTTGGACGTCACCATGAACGAGATACGGGTGGGGAAGTTGGCCTTGATCGTACCGGTGATGACGTCGACCGACGGACGCTGGGTGGCGGTGACGATATGGATGCCGGCGGCACGGGCCATCTGCGCAAGGCGCTGGATGGCGCCTTCGATGTCCTTGCCGGCAACCATCATCAGGTCGGCCATTTCGTCAACGATCACAACGATGTAGGGCAATGGTTCGAGATCGAACTCTTCGCTCTCGTAGATCGCCTCGCCGGTTTCCCGGTCAAAGCCGGTCTGCACGGTGCGGGTGATGACGCGGCCTTCCTTGGCCGCTTCCGAGACGCGCTGGTTGAAGCCGTCGATGTTTCTGACACCGATCTTGCTCATCTTCCGATAGCGGTCTTCCATCTCGCGCACGGCCCACTTGAGGGCCACGACAGCCTTCTGCGGGTCGGTGACGACCGGAGTAAGAAGATGCGGGATACCGTCATAGATCGAGAGTTCCAGCATCTTGGGATCGATCATGATCATGCGGCACTGCTCGGGCGTCATCTGGTAGAGCAGCGAGAGAATGAAGGTATTGATACCCACCGACTTGCCCGAGCCGGTGGTACCGGCGATCAGCAAGTGCGGCATGCGCGCCAGGTCGGCGATGATCGGCTCGCCGCCAATGGTTTTGCCGAGGCAAATCGGCAGCTTGCCCTTCATCTTCTCGAAATCGGACGAGGCCAGCATTTCGCGGAAATAGACGGTTTCGCGCGTCTGGTTCGGCAGTTCGATGCCGATGGCATTGCGGCCCGGCACCACGGCGACGCGGGCGGAAATGGCCGACATCGAGCGGGCGATATCGTCCGCCAACGAGATGACGCGGGAGGACTTTATGCCGGGCGCGGGTTCGAGTTCGAAGAGAGTAACGACTGGGCCGGGGCGGACATTGATGATGTCGCCCTTGACGCCGAAATCGCCAAGCACCTCTTCGAGACGGCGCGCCATGGCTTCGAGACGCTCCGGCGCGTGCTCGGGCGATGGCCCCACGCGCTTGGGCTCGGCAAGCAGGCTCAGCGCCGGCAGTTCGAAACCATGCGGCTCGTCGAGCAGGCTCGGCTGGGCTTCGCGGAACACGCGCTGGCCCGGCACCGGGCGCGGCGCGGGAGCAGCAACGCGCGGAGCGGTGTGATCGACCGGCTGGAAGCGCGAATCGCCACGCTGGGTGTGGTTGACCACGGCCGGATGCTGGGCAATCGGCATATCCGGTTCGAACGGAATCGAATCGTCTTCGACCTCTTCGGGATAGTCGATTTCGGTTTCGTCATAGGACGGACCGGCATTGATGCGCGGGGAGACGACAGGCGCGGCTTCAAAAGCCGGTTCGACCGGAGCGTGAATGCGGCGCTGGCTGACGGCCAGGGTCGGCTCCTGCTGGGCCGGGCTACGCGGGGTGACGGCGACGTCGAGATCAGGCTCCTGGCCGTGCTCGCGCCATTCTTCCTCTTCCTCGTGGCGGGCCGCCTGGGCGGCACGGGCGCGGCGCCAGGCCGTACGGAGGGAATAACCCATATGCACGACGGCACCGAGCGCCACTTCCACGAGGGGATTGGCCTCGCGCTCATCTTCTTCCTCGACCTGCGCCGCGCCCTTGCGTGACCCCTTGGCCGGCATGACAGGCACGGAGGTGCCGAGGCCCATGGCGATCCAGAGAAGGGCAAAAGCGGGCACGGCGATGATGACGGCAAAGAGCGCGCCAGTGATCGGCTGCGGGTCGGCGCCGGCAATCATGGCGGCAAGATTGGTGAAAAGCATGCCCGAAAGGCCGCCAAGCCCGGTCGGCAGCGGCCAGCTTTCCGGCGTCGGCAGGAAGGCAAAGACACCGGTCGAGAGCATGATGGCGCCAAGCCAGGAGAGCGTGCGCAGCACGACGTGGGTCACCCGGCGCTTGCGCAACAGGGCCCAGCTCCACAGCGCCAGCGGCACGATGGCGACAATGCCGCCAAGCCCGAGGAACTGGAAGACGAGGTCGGCAATCACCGCGCCGGGGTAACCCAGCCAGTTTTCCGCAATCTTGCTCGTTGCATAAGAGAGCGAGGGGTCGTCAACCGACCAGGAGCTCAGCGAGAGCAGCAGCATCGCGACGATGCCGAAAAGCACCATGCCCGCGATTCGAAGCGGAATGCGAATGGCGATGACCGGCGCAGGTTTGGGCATGGAAGCCGTCTTCTGGCGGGCAGCACCGCGCGGTGGCACGGGGCGGACATCGTCGAGCGTCGGAACGGGATGGCTGGGCATGACACGCATTACTGTTCGGGGGACACGACCCATTCGCGGTCCCCGTATCGCCTGTCATGCTAGAGTGGGGTGGTTAATCTCGTGCTAACCATCGACCTTCGTGTCGCACCGGATCGCAATTTTGTGCTTCGGTCGCTAAGCTTTCCCGTGGAGTGCGGCCCACCGTTGTGCGTGGGAAGCCTCTGTGGCGGGCCAAGAGGAAGCAGGCCGCACACCACGAGAAAGGTTTTTTGGGAGACAGGTGGCGCCGAAGCGCCACCTGCAAAGTCATTAGCCGTTGTAGGCGCGTTCGCCGTGGCTCGAGAGATCGAGGCCGTCGCTTTCGCCGGCTTCGCTGACACGGGCACCACCAAAGATCGCCTTGACGATGAGCATGGCAACAAGAGCCACGACACCGGACCAGACGACGGCGATAACGACGCCGGTGAGCTGCACCATGAACTGGCCGCCGATCGAGTAGGCAGCAGCATCGCCGAGCGGATAGCCACCAAGGCCGGGGGCCGCGACGATTGCCGTGCCGAGGGCGCCGACAATGCCACCCACGCCGTGGATGCCGAAGACGTCGAGCGAGTCGTCATACTTGAGCAGCGGCTTGAGGTTGACGACGGCCCAGAGGCAGACCACGCCGGCAATCGCGCCGAGCACGATGGCGCCACCGACACCGGCAAAGCCGGCGGCCGGCGTGATGGCCACGAGGCCAGCAACCGCACCGGAGACCGCACCCAGAGCCGATGCATGGCCACGGGTGATCTTTTCACCGAGTGCCCAGGCAAGGGCACCGGCAGCAGGCGCCAGAACCGTGTTGATCAGGGCAACGGCGGTCAGGGCATTGGCTTCGAGGTTCGAACCGGCATTGAAGCCGAACCAGCCAAACCAGAGGAGACCCGCACCGATATAGGTCAGGACGAGGTTATGCGGTGGGATCGGTTCCTTCATGAAGCCGATACGCGGCCCGAGGACGATGGCAGCGACGAGAGCGGCCACACCGGAATTGATGTGAACCACGGTGCCGCCGGCGAAGTCATAGGCACCCATGCCGAACAGCAGGCCCGGACCCGACCAGACCATGTGGGCCATCGGGATGTAGGAGAAGGTGAACCAGATGGCGAGGAAGGCCATCAACGCGCCGAACTTCATGCGCTCGGCGATACCGCCGATGATGAGGGTCGAGGTGATGCAGGCAAAGGTCAGCTGGAAGGTGACGAAGACCAGTTCGGGCAGTTCGAAACCGGCCGAGAAGGTCGCCGCACGCGAGTCGAGCGTGACGCCATTGAGGAAGAACTTCGAGAGGTCACCAACGAAAGCGGAGAGGCCGCCTTCGGTCGGGCCGGCAAAAGCCAGCGAGTAGCCATAGGCCACCCAGAGAATGGAGATCATCGAGAAGCCGAGAAACACCTGGGTCAGGACCGACAGGACGTTCTTGGCGCGGACGAGGCCACCATAGAAGAGCGCGAGGCCCGGAATGGTCATGACGATGACGACCATGGTCGAAACCAGCATCCAGGCGACGTCGCCCTTGTCGACGATGGCAGCAGCTTCTTCGACGACCGGCGCGGCGGCGTCCTGGGCAAAGGCCGGCAGAGCCAGCAAGAGGGAGGCAAGCGCTGCGCCCCCGAGAACCTTGTTTATCTTCATCTTGTTTTCTCCCGAAGACGCTTAGAGGGCGGACGCGCCGGTTTCACCGGTGCGGATACGGGTGACCGCGAGGAGGTCGAGCACGAAAATCTTGCCGTCGCCGATGCGGCCGGTCTGGGCCGAGTCGCGGATGGCGTTGCTCACGGAATCGGCGAGGCTGTCGTCGACAGCGATTTCCAGCTTGAGCTTTGGCAGGAAGTGCACGGCGTATTCAGTGCCGCGGTAGATTTCGGAGTGACCCTTCTGACGCCCGTAACCCTTCACTTCGGTGACGGTCATGCCGTGCACGTCCAGAGAGTTGAGCGCCTGCCGAACCTCTTCGAGCCGGGACGGCTTGATGATGGCAACCACCAGTTTCATATGACCCCCTTGGCGCCTTGGGCGCGTGTTGGAACTGCAACAGGTGAATTCAAGTGCCGTGCCAAACCAAACGGCACGGATTTTTGCCACTTTTACAATGACTTAACCAGAGAGCGGAAAACACCGACTCGGAATTGGGCAGAACGAAGCCGCTTTTTTGTGCGGATGAATTCGCTTTTGCCTGTTTTTTGAACATCATAAATTACGCCGCGGCATTGGGCGCACTTGCACGGTGCGGCGGGCAGCCCGACAATGGGTGAAGACGCAAGGAGACGGCGATGAGCGCAGCGGCAAAAGACCATTTCGATGTGGCCATCGTTGGCGGCGGGCCGGTGGGCATGACGCTGGCGCTGGCGCTGGTCCAATCCATGCGCGGCATCCGCGTTGCCCTTATCGATCGCCGGCCGCTGAGCGTTCCCAAGGACAATCGCGCCTCTGCCATTGCCGCAGGTGTGCGCCGCGTGTTCGACGCGCTCGGGGTCTGGGCGGAGATGGAGGCGCACTCCCAGCCGATCACCGCCATGCGGATCACCGATTCGGGGAGCGGGGACATTGCGCGACCGCTCTTCCTGCAATTTGACGGCGAAGTCGCCCCCGGCGAGGCCTTCGCCCATATGGTGCCCAATACGGCGAGCCAGGCGGCCCTGCTCGGCGCCATGGGTGATCTCGTCACCGTCATCGCCCCCGCCGAAATCGCTGACTGGTCAGAGGGCCGGCTGACCCTTGCCGATGGGCGCGCAATAGTTGCGCCGGTGATCGTGGCGGCCGATGGCGCGCAATCGGCGCTGCGCCAACGCGCCGGCATCGGCACGACGGGCCACGACTATCACCAGACAGGGCTCGTCGCGACCATCACGCACGAACTGCCCCATGACGGCGTGGCTTACGAGCATTTCAGGCCCTCCGGCCCCTTTGCGAGCCTGCCCCTCAAGGGCAATCGCTCTTCGCTGGTCTGGACCGAGACCAGCGAGAACGCCAAGTCCTTCATTGCCATGGACAGCGACCAGCTCGCCCGCGAGATCGAGGCGGTGATGGGGTCGAGCCTCGGCGCCGTAACGCTCGAAGACAAGCTGATGGGTTTTCCGCTGCGCTTGCAGATTGCCCGCGACTTTGTCGGCCCGCGCCTGGCGCTGGTCGGGGACGCGGCCCATGTGGTCCATCCCATTGCCGGCCAGGGTCTCAATCTCGGCCTCAAGGATGTGGCGGCTCTGGCAGAGGTCATCGTCGATGCCATCCGCCTCGGGCTCGATCATGGCAGCGAAGACGTTTTGGGGCGCTACCAGGCCTGGCGCCGGCTCGATACGGCCAGCATGGTCATGGTCACCGACGGCATGAACCGGCTCTTTTCCAATGACGTTGCCCCGGTTCGCGCCATTCGCGATTTCGGCTTGGGGCTCGTCGACCGCGCCGGACCGCTCAAGGACGTGATGATCCGCGCAGCCGCGGGCGTGTCCCAGAGCGGCCCAAAACTGCTGAGCGGCCTGCCGATCTAGCGAGAAGAGGCTAGTCAGCCGCCTTCTTCGAAAGCGCCTGGATTTCCTCGGGCTCGACATTGCGCGCCTCTTCAAGGCTGAGGAGCGGCACGCCCTGCACGACCGGAAAAGCCAGCCGGGCGGCAATGGAAATCAGTTCCTTATGATCAGCCGAGAGGGTCAGCCGGGTCTTGGTCAGCGGGCAGACCAGCATTTCCAGCACCTGCCGGTCCACGATATGGCGAGGATCGACCGGGGTCTCTGTCATCAGTTGAGCGGCACCCCGCCCTTGCCGCCGCCAGCCATTTCATATTCGGTCATGGCGATCAGCGTTTCCGCCCGGTCGTTGAGGGTCTGCGCTTCAAGCAGCACTTGCTTTTCGGCCGGCCCATAGGGCGAGACCATGGCGCAGAAATTGACGAGGTCCGCCGTCCCGGTGCGCTCGATCTCTTCCCAGTTGAGGTCGATGCTGGCGAATTCGGCATAGTCGCGCATCATTTTGACGAAGCGCACGCGGTCGACGCTGTCCTCGCCCTCATTGCGGAGGAAATCGGCCCCAAAACCCTCGGCCGAAATCTCGGCCAGCCGATAGGGCGTGCCGCGGTTCAATTCCTCACGAATGCGGAACCGGGTTACCCCTTCAAGAATGACGAAATAGCGTCCGTCGCCGCTTTCCTCGAAATGGGTGATGCGGCCGAGACAGCCGACCTTATGCAGGGGCACTTGCCCGGCCGGACTTTCCTCGCTCGTGTCCTCGGGCTGGATCAGGCCGATCAACCGGTCGGTCGAGAGTGCGAAATCCACCATCTCGAGATAGCGCGGCTCGAAAATATTGAGCGGACGGTGCGAATAGGGCAGCAGCAGCGCCCCGGTCAGTGGAAAGATCGGGACCACGTCCGGCACCTCAAGAGGGCTCGCTGGGCGCTGCGGCATATTTTTGGTCCCTTACGAGAAGAGGACAGCGGAGAGAAGGCGCCGGCCCTTGAGGGTCGCGGGATCCTTGACGCCCCAGGCCTCGAAGAATTCGAGCAGCTTCTTGCGGGCGCCGTCCTCGTTCCAGGTGCGATCGCGCTTGAAAATGGCAACCAGAGCCTCGGCCGCCTCGACGCGCTTGCCTTCGGCATTGAGCACGACGGCGAGATCGAATCGCGCCTGGTGATTGTCGGGATCGGCCGCAACTGCAGCTTCGAGCGCCGCCGATTCGGACAGACCAGCCGCCTCGTCCTGTAGGCGAATGGTATTGGCGATCGCGGTATAGGCTTCGCCCTTGCGCTTGTCCTCGGGCACCATATCGAGCGTGGCGCGAGCCTGGTCGAATTCGCCGGCCTCGACATAGACGCGGGCAAGGCCGATCAGCGCCAGTTCGTTTTCGGGGGAATGCTGCAGCACCATGCCAAAAATCTGAGCCGCCTGGCCGAGATCGCCGGCCACAAATGCCTCTTCGGCGACCTTGAGCGCATCAGCAATCTGGGCTTCGATCGAATCGGCCGGCGGGGCGCCCGGAGGGGCCGCGGCGATGACGCGATCGGCAAATTTTCTGACTTCGCCTTCCGGCATAGCGCCCATGAAGCCATCGACCGGACGACCGCCGGCAAAAGCGAAAACGGCAGGGATGGACTGCACGCCCAACTGCCCGGCAACGCCCGGATGGTCGTCGATATTGATCTTCACGAGCTTGATCTTGCCCGCCTTCTCGTTGACCACCTTCTCAAGGGCAGGGGTCAATTGGCGGCAGGGACCGCACCAGGGCGCCCAGAAATCAACGAGAACCGGAACATCGCGGGAGGCTTCAAGCACGTCGGCACGGAAGCCGGCATCGGAAGATTCGCTGATGAGGCCGACAGGAGCGGCCGGGGCAGCGCCGGCGGCGCCGTTGAGGGAAATCGACATAAAGAGCTCTCGCGAATGGGCATTGAGGGAGCAGTCGCGGGCCTTTTTGCGCCCGCCTCACCCCGGTTGCAAGTCCTAGTTCCCACAGGCTTTCAACAAGATGACATGAAAGCGAAGAACTGGGGTTGCAATCGGTCTGATGATTAGGCATATAGCGCCTCGTTGAAGCGCTTCAAGGCGCTGCGACACGGATGCGGGTGTAGCTCAGGGGTAGAGCATAACCTTGCCAAGGTTAGGGTCGAGGGTTCGAATCCCTTCGCCCGCTCCAATTCTCTCAGGTTGGCAAGCCTAGAGAGAAACAAAGGGTCCTTCGGGACCCTTTTTGTTTTTCCGGCATTTCTCTGCCATTGCCGGGACGACCGACTCGCGGTCTAGCTGGCGCGCCTTTGAGCCCAGAGAATGCGAGAGCTTCCATGACCGATCTGTCGAGTTTCCCCATCGCCCAGCGCTGGCCTGCGGCCCATCCCGATCGCCTGCAGCTTTATTCCTGGCCCACACCCAATGGGGTGAAGGTCTCGATCATGCTCGAAGAGATCGGCTTGCCCTATGAGGCGCACGCCATCCAGATCGGCAAG
Source organism: Devosia sp. (assembly GCF_040509215.1). Taxonomy (GTDB): domain Bacteria; phylum Pseudomonadota; class Alphaproteobacteria; order Rhizobiales; family Devosiaceae; genus Devosia. The sequence continues at coordinate 7,553 of NZ_JBEVLL010000182.1, read as the reverse complement.
AACGAAACCTGGACGCCCGAATTTCTCTCGCTCAACCCAAACGGCAAGATACCCGCGGTGATCGATCCCAACGGCCCCGGCGGTAAGCCGCTGGCTCTCTTCGAATCAGGGGCCATTCTTTTGTATCTCGCTGAAAAGACCGGCAAACTTCTCCCCCAGGACCCGGCGCTTCGCTACGAGACCATCCAATGGGTCTTCTTCCAGATGGCCGCCATTGGCCCGATGTTCGGGCAGGTCGGCTTTTTCCACAAATTCGCCGGGCGGGAATTTGAGGACAAGCGCCCGCTCGAGCGCTATCGCGCGGAATCGCGACGCCTGCTCGAAGTGCTCGAAAAGCGCCTCGAAAGCCGCGACTGGATCATGGACGATTATTCGATCGCCGATATCGCAACGCTCGGTTGGGTCCGTAACCTCGTCGGTTTTTATGGCGCGGGCGATCTCGTCGCCTTCGACACGCTCAAGCATGTGCCCGCCTGGCTCGAGCGCGGCCTTGCCCGTCCCGCCGTGCAGCGCGGCCTGACCATTCCCGCCGCCTAAAGCGGCCCTGTTGCCGCAGGAACCCGGAACGCGCTGGCGTCCGGGACAATGTCGGCCAGGGAATAGCGATTGGCCGATGCCAGGAAATCGGCCAATGCGCCATCAAGCACACCGGTGAGACGACAGACTGGGGCGATGGCGCAATTTTCGCCCGCCATGCATCCCACCAGAGCAAAATCGGGCTCGGAGGCTTTTATGATGTCCCCGACCCCGACGTCTTCGGGCGGTCGCGCCAGCCTGAGGCCGCCATTGCGGCCCCGGCTTGGGCTCAGAATGCCGGCGCGTGCCAGGCGATTGGCAACCTTCATCAGGTGATTGCGGGAAATGCCGTGAAACTCCGACACCTGCTGGATGGTCAGGCGCCGGTCGGGTTCGGCGGCCAGCAGCATGAGAAGGCGCAAGGCATAGTCGGTAAATTGGGTCAGGCGCATTCATGCCTCCCTCGATGGGAAGCAACCCCGCCAGAGCGGGGTTGCGAGCGGGTCTATTGCTGCGGCTGGGCCGGGGCCATGGTCATGCCATGCGGGTTCTCCGCATTGGGCCGGTGCGTCAGCAGCTCGCCATTCGGCGCCACGGGAGGAGTGGCCGTATCATAGTCGTAGAAGGCGGCGTGGAGGCCCCAATAGCTGCCGGCGATGATCACCATGGCGGCGAGCAGCCCGAGGGGCACGGCGGCAATTGCGGGAACGAGAGCCTTCACCCGCGGCCCCGAAGGCATGGGATCAGCGGCGATCAGGAACAGCGTGCCCATGATCAGGGCGTGCCCGACGAGGTCGATACGGCCGAAGGGATAGACGGCAGCCGTGAAGATCACGATCAGCGCCACGGCCGAGAGGCGACGGATCAGTGGCGTCCAGAGGAGGCCAAAGCCCATGGTGAACTCGGCAACGCCGGCCATCGGAATAAACGTGTCACGCGGCATGCCGAACGTCAGGAAGGGACGTTCTTCCACGAGGGGATAGAACCACTCGGCATAGGCGAACTTTTCAAGGCTCGACCACATCAGGGCGATGGCGACACCCCAGCGCAGCACGGCAAAACGATGCTTGTACCATTTGCCATCGGGATTGCTGGCCAGCACCAGATAGCCTGCAACGCCGAGCCCCAGGGCCAGATAGTCGAGCAGGTGGAAGAAATCGTAGTCTCTCAGCGCAATGACCCAGAGGCCGATAATGCCAGCTGCGGCGAGCGGCATGGTCCGGCGCGAAAACACCAACAGCGCGATCAGCAATTGCAGCCACGACACCCATTCATTGGGCGTCTGCAGATCCGGCGTCAGATAGACGCCGCCCACCGCGAAGATGGCAACAAAGAAACCACCAATAATGGCGCGCATGAAATCGTCCGAGCGCGTCCAGAGCGGCGCGCTGGCCCAATCGAGAGCCCCGCCGATCGTGGTGCCAAGCTTGCTGTGTTCGACCGCCACCGTCACGGCAAAGAAGGCCAGCACAAGAATAATGCCGAGCCAGAACCAGAAATTGGTCAGCGTGCCGGTGATCGGGGCGGGCGATGCGCCAACCACATAGGGGGCGAACCATTTCACGTGAGCATAGGCGGGCGTCGCCGCCCCGAGGCTCATAATCGCGATTCCGAGGGGCAAGCCGAGAGCGAGCCAGCGCTTGAGGCCGGGCCCTTCGCGGTCTTTGGCTGCGTTTTCGAGGTGCGATGTCACTTTCGACTCCATCAGGTTCTGCAACAGCTGCAGTCGATGCCGAAGTAAACATGCATCCGACGTGCATCTTTGATCTCGATCAAACCATCCAAGATTTCGTACGTCATAGTCCAGAGCAGAAAACGACTTTGAGGATAGTTGAAATGGATGTCGTGAAATGGGGCGCGGCAGGCGTTCTGGCCGTTGCCTTTGTCGGCGCATTGCTTGTGCGGGACCAGCCGGCCGAAGCCATTGCCGTGCTCCCGCTGCCGCCCGTCTGCGGCGATGCCATGGCCGACCATGGCGGCCCCTCCATGCAGGAGCATATCGACATGATGGCGGCCGGTGCCGATCCCAGCCATGCCGCACTTATCCAGACCATGGAGCCGATGCATTCGGACATGATGCGCGGCATGACGGCAGAAGATTTCCAGACAGCTTTCGTCTGTTCAATGATCCCGCACCATCAGGGCGCGGTCGAAATGGCCAAGGTGGCGCAGCAACATGCGACCGACCCGTGGATCAAGATGTTCGCCCAGGAGATCATCACCACCCAGCAGGTGGAAATCCGTGAAATGCAGGCCTGGCTCGCAAGGTTGCCGGCAAAATGACGAAAAGCCCGGCAGATGCCGGGCTTTCTTGCTTCAACCCCGCGCCGCCGCTTCGAGCACCGAGATGTCGAATTTCACCTGCTTGAGCATGGCCTCGGTGACGCGCTTCTGCACGGCCGGATCAGGGTCCATCATCAGTTCGCCGAGGCGTTTTGGCGTGATCTGCCAGCTAAGGCCCCACCGATCGCGCAGCCAGCCGCATTGCTCGGTCGAGCCGCCCTCTTTCAAGGTATCCCAGAGCCGGTCGATCTCGGCCTGGCTGTCGCATTCGACCATGATGGAAAAGCTGTGGTTGAAGGGATCGAGCGGGCCGGCATTGATCGCCATATAGCGCTGGTCGCCAATGGTGAAAGCGGCCATGCCGACGCTACCGGCAGGACCGCTGGGATTATCGGCGGGAATGGCCGAGACCCATTCGATCTTGGAGCCCGGAATCAGCGACGTATAGAACTTGATCGCCGCGTCCATATCCTTCTCGAACCAGAGATGCTGGGTGACCTTCATCTGTTCCTCCTGTTGAACCGCCTCGAGGGCGCCTGCCTTCAAGACGATTCAACGCTGGAGACTTCGACATGGTCCCGCGGATTCTTCAGGCGGGGCGAATGCGGATCGCCAGATGCGGTTTTCCCGGCAGCTCCACCGCAAAGGCAGCATCGGGTTTTCGTTGCATCACCACCGCCCCATGTCGGGTCGGATGGTTTTGCGGCGCCGGGACGATCTTTGCCGGTTCGACGGTCATGTTCCAGGTATCGATCAGATCGACCTGATACTTTCCATCGTCCTTGGGGAGGCCCGCAGCCCAGATGATCGGCTGGTGCTCGCCAAAGTAGATGATGGTCGTATCGCCATCCCGCGCGCCGGAGACGCGGTTCCAGGGATAGCGCGTCTGCGGATCGATCGGCTCAAAACCGTGCTTGGCATCTTCTTCCATCAGGTCGCGCAGAAAGCCGATGCGCTTCCAGGTTTCGCCATGCAGCTCTCCGCCCTTGGCCCACCAGATGAGATCGTCGGGATTGGAGAAGGTTTCGCCGTGCCCGGTATAGCCGCCGCGCATCGCCGTGATCCAGAAGCGATGCACCAGTTCCTCAGCCGAGATATTACCCCAGACCTGAATGATATTGCCCTCATATTCGGGCTCGTCGTTGACCACCGGTTTGCCGTAGGCCAGCCGCCATTCCCCGGTCCGCTTCACGTCCCAGTTCTGGATGCAGACATGGGTCACCCAGGGCTTTCTGTGATCGTAATTGGCTTCCGGGTCGCCATTGTGGATCGAGCGCAGATGCCCGTAGGGGTCGTTCTCTTCCAGAATGTGGAAGTAGCGCTCCCACTGGTGCATCGGCTTGGTGTTGAGGAGGAAATCGTATTCGTTGGCAAGCGACCACCAGACGTTGCGATAGGCCGACAGGCGCGCGGCGAGATACTGAACATAGGCATAGTCCTGCGCCTCGCTCATGTCGCAATAGCCCCAGCGATCATAGGGGTGGAAGATGATGATATCGGCTTCGATACCCATCTCCCCCAGCGCCTTCACCTGGTTCTCGAAATGCCGAAAACTTTCGGGATTGGGCCGGTCGAAGTCGTATTTTCCGTCTGCCCCCTTCTGGTAGACGTCGTGCAGCGCCTCGTTGACGTTGTAGGGGTAGTCCTTGGGGAACACGCCCATGCGCATCTTGTTGAAGCGCGTCTGCTTCAGCGTTTCGAGCGTCTTCGTCTGTTCACTCAGCGGCTGATGCGTCCAGGCGTAGCAGGTGGTGCCGAAGGACAGGAACGGCGTGCCATCGGCATAGGCAAAGTGGAATTTGTTGGCGACCCGCACCGGGCCATGCACACCCGCGCGCGGCGCTGTGGCCGTGAAACTGCCGGTCTTGCCGTCCAGCTCCGCCACGTTGGACTTGGTCGAAAACGTCCACTCGCCCTCATTGTCCGGCATGAAGCGAACGCAGAAAATGCCGTCGCCGTCATAAAAGCCCGGCACGCGGACGACGCGGCTCTTCTGCTGGAAAAACGCTTCCAGCGTTACATCGAGGAAGGGATTGCCGCCCGAGGGACCGGAAAAGCTGGCTTCAAACACATCCCATTGCGCTGTTGTCGTCATAGTCATTCTCCGTCGACGCGCTTGAACAGCAGGGCCTGATAGGGCTTTGGCGAAAAATGCAGGATATCGCCGCGCTCGACGCTGTCGGCGAGCGTCTTCTCGGTCATTTCCCAGGTGTCGATCAGCGTCGCCGAGTATTTTTCGCCCGGCGGCGTCGCCACCGCGAATTCATTGGGCTGGTTCTCGCCGAGATAGGTCAGGTAATAGCGATGCGGCTGGCCGGCCGTCGCGAACCAGGCCTGCACCCGCGACCAATCCTCTTCGCCCGGCGTGGGCTGGAAGAGCTGCGCGAGAACCACATTGTCGAGCCCGCCAGCAATGGTGGTGCGATAGGCGCCGGTCGACTTGACGGGGTCGAGCCCTTCATCCGGGCCGTCTTCCAAGATCTTCCGCAGGAAGGCGATGCGCTCGACGCTCTCTCCGATCAGCTTGCCGCCCTTGGCCCACCAGAGGTTTTCTTCGTCATTATAATAGGTCTCGCCATGGGTGACGTAACCGCCATTGACAGTGCCGTCCCAGAACCGCCGGACCATTTTCTTGGCGGAAATATTGCCCCAGAGTTCGGCAATGTCGCCCTCGTAGCAGCACTCGTCGATCGAGACCGGCTTGCCGTACTTTTCCCGCCACAGTGCCGAGAGATTTGCCCCCGATCGCTGGATGCTCGAATGGGTAATCCGCGGGTGGTTGTGGTCGTAAAAGGCAAAGCAATTGTGCACGCTCAGAAGATGCCCAAAGGGATCATTGTCTGACGTGATGTGGATGAACCGATCCCAATCCGCCATGGTCTTACTTGGCATCAGGTCATACTCATTGGCCATCGACCACCAGACGTTCGGCAGTGCCGCGAGGCGCGCCACAAGATACTTCAGGTATTGATCGTCCTCGGCCGGGCTCATCTTCGAAAAACCCCAGCGATCATAAGGGTGGAAGATGATCAGATCCGCTTCGACGCCGATCTCGGCGAGCTGGTTGATGCGCTTTTCGAGGTGCCGGAAATAATCCGGCTCGAAGCGCGAAAAATCGAACGCCCAGCCATAGTCGCCACCGAACCGGCCGGTCCATTCGCTCGTCCCCTGCTTCACTACTGGGAAGGGATAGCGTTCGGGCTCGTTCTGATTGTAGCGGTAGTGTTTTGGGAACACGCACATGCGGATTTTGGTGAAGGGCCCGTCCTTCAGCGTCTGCAGCGTCTCTTCCTCGAGCGCATCGCCCTGCAGGTTCCACACATAGGCCGTGGTGCCGATATTGATGTAGCGGGTCCCATCGGCGTAGCGGAAATGGTGGCGGTTGGAGACGCGCACCGGCCCATGATGGCCGGGCTTTGCCGCACCCACCTCAAAGCTGCCGCTCACCCCATCAAGCGCTGAAACATTGCTCTTGGTTTGATAGGTCCAGGTGCCCGTCGTGTCGGGCAGGAAGCGCAGCTTGTAGTTGCCGTCGCCATCATAAAAGCCAGCCACCCGCACCAGCCGGTCGCCCTGGCTAAAAGTGGCGCGCAGCTCGACGTCCTGAAATGGATTGCCCTCGCTTGGGCCCTTCAGGGTGAGTTCATAGGTGGCCCACAGCGACGCGGCGCCGTTGGCTTCAGCCGAATTGGTCATCTTGCCGTCCCAAAGTCTGAAATTGGTTGGTTTTAAATCAGGCTTAGCTGGCGACGCGTTTGCGCTCGCGCCAGCGGCTGGTGGTCGTGGGAATGGAGCCGAGCAGCAGGCGCGTATAATCGTGCTGCGGATCGGACATCACCTGTCGCGCCGGGCCGAACTCGACCACCCGCCCCTTGTTCATCACCGCAATGAAATCGGAGATGTAATAGGCCGTGGCGAGATCGTGGGTGATGTAGACAAAACTTCGTCCCGCCTCGTCGCGCAGCCGCTTGAAGAGGTTGATGATGATCATGCGGCGCGAGGCGTCGATCATCGAAACTGGCTCGTCGGCAACGATCAGTTTGGGGTCCGGAATCAGTGCCCGCGCCACCGAAATGCGCTGCAATTCGCCGCCCGAAAACTGCGCCGGGTATTTGCCGCGCACTTCTTCATAGTTGAGGCCCACGCTTTTGAGCGCCGCTTCCACCGCGGCCTCGGCCTGCGGCCCATCCATGCCAGCCACGCGCCGCGCCGTCTCTTCGAGATAGACATCCACCGGGCGATAGCGGCTGAACGCCTCAAAGGGATTTTGGAAGATCGGCTGCACCAGGCCCAAAAAGTCCTTCTTGGACGGGATGGCGCCCTGCCCGGCCACGACTTCGTCATAGACGATCGCTCGGCCGCTTGTCGGCGTTTCCAGCCGCAGCAGCGTCTTGGCCAAGGTCGTCTTGCCGCTGCCCGATTCCCCGACAATGGCGATCACCACCGGCTTGTCGCTCTCGACGGTGATGTTGACGTCGTTAAGCGCCTGGATCTGTTTGGCGCGCACGATGCCGCCAAGCCGGTAGGTCTTGTTGAGGCCCTCGGTTTTGAGAATGAAGGTCATGCCAAAACTCCCGCTTTCTCGCGCGCCGGCTGGGCGACGAAGTGACCCGGCTTTACCTCGATGAGATGGGGCTCGACCCGGAAGGCGCGGTCGCCGCCGGCACCGGCTTGGCTCGCAATCACGCCGCGCATGCTGTCGTCGCCAATGGTGGGCAGGGAGTCGATCAGCATCTTGGTGTAGGCGTGCTGCG
>NZ_JBEVLL010000181.1:0-11472 GCF_040509215.1 Devosia sp. | reverse complement strand
AATCGCGGGGCGCAGGACCTCGTTACTGCGGCCAAGCAGCGTTGCGCCATGCATGTGGCCGGAGAGGCCGATGCCGCGGACCTTGGCCAGTTCATTGCCATGGGCCGCCTTCAGCTTGTCGATGGCCTCTAGGGTTGCCTTCCACCAGTCGGCAGGATTTTGCTCCGACCAGCCGGGATGGGGCCGGACTGGCTCCACAGCTGCGGCGGAGGCTTCACCCAATGCGCGGCCATGCGCGTCGATCAGCAGCGCCTTGACGCCGGAAGTGCCGATATCAATACCAAGATAAGTCATGAGGCACGTACCTCAATTTCGGATAGGCGAAACATAGCGTAGTCCTCCCAACACCGCCATTGTCGTGATCGGCGATTTTCTAACGCAAATTGTCGCGCAGGAAAATCCCGATTTCAATGGGATTGATGTCGCCCAGTTGCCGGCCCCCCAGTGCCAAAGTGCGCGCAGCCGCAATGGCCTCGCGAATTTCGCCATCGGGGTTCTGGTCCAGAATCACGTCGATGGCGCCTGACTGCAACCCGCGCCGCGTCGGCTCGGTCAGCTCATGGGCGATGACGCGAATATGACCGGCGCGCGACGAAGCATCAAGGGCTGCAACGAGCCCGGCATTGCCGGCGCCCAGATTATAGAGGCCAGCAAGATCGGGGTACCGGTTCAGCAGATCGCCGATGATGTCCTGGGTTTCGCCACGCTCATCGTGACCTTCCACCGGGCCGATGATTTCGAGCCTGGGAAATTCGTCCGCCAGCACGGTCCGAAACCCGGCCAGGCGATCAGCATGGTCGCGCAGGTGGAGCGAGCCGGCAATGACGGCGATCTTGCCACCCTGGGGCAGGAACCGACCCATCAGCGAGGCGGCGGTACGGCCGGCCGCGACATTGTCGATGCCGATAAAATGGCGGCGCTGCGTGCCGGGCAGGTCGGACACGAGTGTCATCACGGCGATGCCATTGCGACTGGCATTGTCCACGGCCTCGCGCACGGAGGCTTCGTCGCTCGCCACCACGATCGCGCAGTCGCAATGGCGCGGATCGAGCGCATCGAGGCTTTGCGCCAGAGCCTCGCCATCCAGTGCGCGGACGCGACGGATGTCGAGGTGAATGCGATCGGTCAGAGCCGAGCCCAGCCGCCGATCGACAGCATCGGCAAGGCTGGCCATGAATTCATTGGAGCCATCCGGAATGATGAAGGTGAATTTGAGATCGCGGGCGCGGGCCAGAAGCGAGGCGCCGAGGTCGCGCTGAAAGCCGATTTCGGCAATGGCGGCCTCGACCTTTTCGACTGTCTGGGCCCGGACGCCGGGCCGGCCGTTGAGGACGCGATCCACCGTGGCGAGCGAAACGCCGGCGGTCCTGGCCACGTCATGAACTGTGGCGCGGCGCTTCAAACCGATCTCGTCCACATTGCGTCCTTCTGCCATTGTTTCGCGCAAGCTTCGGCAGGTGAAGGCAAAAGGTCAAGTGCGACATTGCGGAAGCGCCGCGAGGCGCGCTACAGCTTGCCGGGTTCATGAGGAGGGCAGTATGGCCATAGCGGTTTCCACTTTCGGCGAATTCAATGGCAAGAGGGTGGATCAGTTTCGCCTCCAAAGCGTCACCGGCGTCACGGTTGACCTGATCGGCTATGGCGTTGCCGTACGGGATTGGCGCGTGCCGGTCGAAGGTGGTGAGCGCTCCGTCGTGCTCGGGTTCGACAGCATGGATGCCTATGCCCAGCACAGCCCGCATTTCGGTTCGCTGGCCGGGCGCGTTGCCAATCGCATTTCGGGGCCATCGTTCGAAATCGACGGCAAGACCTACGAGTTGCCGGCCAATGCAGGCGACCTGCAATTGCATGGCGGCGATGAAGGCCTGGGACGGCAGGTCTGGGACGGTCAGGTGGACGAAGGCAACAATGCCGTGCGCTTCACGCATTTTTCGCCCGATGGCGCCATGGGCTATCCCGGCAATGTCAATTTTGCCGCGACCTACAGCCTGCATGGAAACAAGCTGCGGCTCGAACTGACCGCCACGACCGATCGCGCGACGCCGATCAGCCTCGTGCAGCATCAGTATTTCAATCTGGGCGAGACGGAAAACGTGCTCGACCACACGATCCAGGTCAATTCGAGCGCCTATACGCTGCTTGGCGACGATCTGGCGCCGACTGGCGCCATCCTGCCGTCGCGCGGCACCCAGTATGACCTGCGCCAGGCTCGCACCATGCGCGATGCCGGTGGCGCTGCGGTTGATTATGATATCGGCATGGTGCTCGACACGGGCCGCAAGCATGCCGACCCGATCGCCACGGTTGTTTCGCCAGCTAAGGATCTGACGCTCAAGATTTGGTCTGACCGGCCGGGCGTGCAGGTTTATAACAGTGTCTGGACCGACATTCCGGTGCCGGGGCTCAATGGCAAGCACTATGGCAAGCATGCCGGCTTCTGCCTCGAAGACCAGAATCTGGCGGATGCGCTGCACAATCCGCACTTCCCCAACATCATTCACACCCCGGAACGGCCCTATAGCCACTGGTGCGATATCGAAATCGCATAACACCGGCTCGCGTGAGCTGACATCAGGGGCCGCATGATCCAAGGGACCATGCGGCCTTTTTCATTCCCTGTGACAAGATCAAAACATGAACAAAATTCTTGTTTTGGCGGCGAAAATCTGGCAACCAGATTGGCCTTGCGGGAGGGGAATGCATGGACAAGACCGAACGGCTTTTCGCCATCATGGATGCCCTGAGGCGTCATCGCCGGCCGATCACGGCTGCGGCTCTGGCCGACGAGCAGGGCGTTTCCGTGCGCACGCTTTATCGCGATATCCAGACCCTGATCGGGCTCGGCGCGCCGATCGATGGCGAGGCGGGCATCGGCTATATGCTGAAACCCGGCTTTTTCCTGCCCCCGCTGATGTTTTCGCCCGAAGAACTGGAGGCCCTGGTCTTGGGCGCCAGATGGGTGGAAACTCAGCCGGATGACGGGTTGGGTGCGGCAGCGCGCAATGCGCTGGCCAAGATTGCCACGGCCTCGCCCGAAGATTTGCGCGACCGGATCAGCGACACGGCACTGTGGCCGGTGGCCATCTGGGGCGGGCGCAAGCCTATTCCGGTGCTCGCCGACATACGGCTGGCGATGCGCCAGGAGCGGGCCGTGACCATCGACTATGAAGACGAGCAGGGGCGGGCGACCTCGCGCACCCTTTGGCCGGTGGGGCTCGCGTTTTACGAAGGCAAGCAGACCATTGCTGCCTGGTGCCTGTTGCGGCAGGATTTTCGCAATTTTCGGACCGACCGGATCGTCAACCTGATCATCACCGAGGAGCGCTATGGCAAGCGCCGCGCGGCGCTGGAGCGAGAATGGCGCGATAGCTGGTCGCGGGATCACCGGGCGCAGGCGGGCGAAGGGTAACCGGACGGATTCACGTGAAACACGGCTGTGCTAAAGGCCGATGTTTCCAATGTCGGCAAAGATATCGGGATCTATGAGGCCGAAGGCAAAACCGGCGATCCAGAGCAGATGCACGCCGGACATCAGCAGCGTTGTCGCGACATATCCCGATTTGCGCGTCTTGTGCCGAAAGGCCTCCTGGCCGAGCAAGCCGCCAACGATGCCAAAACAAAGGTCGATCCCGAGCAGCGTGACTTCGCTGGTACGCCATTGCCCGCTTTCGGCAGATTGCTTGTCGCGGCCATAGGCGAGGAATGAGACCAGACCCATGGCGAGGTAAAGGCCGGCAAGGAGCCAGGGCAGGTGGTCGAGGAAGAGCCCAAAAGCGACCAATGCTGCCATGAGGATGGCTAAATAGAGCCGCCAGCCAGGGCTGGTTCGGGTCTCCGTCCCGCGCCGCAACTGGGCGAACGAGGGTTTGGGATTGGCGCCAAGGATCGAGACCGAGCGCGCTTCCAGCCGTCCGTCCCTGCCTTTTCCGAGCGCAAAGGAGACGGGATCGCCGACGCGCGGGCGCGTTGCAATGCGGCGGATATTGGAGATATGGACGAAATAGCGTTCGCCCTTATTGGTCTCGATAAAACCAAAGCCGCGATCGTCGTTCCACTGCACCAGTTCGCCGCGCTGCAACACCGTCTCCCGGGCGTGATTTCGCAATCTCAGAAAATGGACTGATGGACCGGCAAATTGGTCAATGGCGGAAAGCCGCTTTCCAGATAGTCCCAAAATCCCTGGCGCAGGATGTCCGGGAAGACATGGCCTGTCGGCAGCGCATCGCGTGAGAACCAGCCAGCTTCGCTGATGCTTTCCCCTTCGACCGGATTGGCCGTGACGTCGATCTCGCCGCTGACATAGTCGGAGAGGAACCAGAATTTCAACATGCGCCCGCTCCCCTCGATCAGGTGATCGACGGCGACGAGACTATGCGCCCTGACCCTGAGGCCGGTTTCCTCAAAAGCCTCGCGCTCGGCGGCTTGGTGAAGTTCCTCTGTGCCTTCGACGCCGCCGCCGGGACCGGCCCAAAAATCGTGAATGCCGGGCCGAAAGTGGCGGACGAGCAGGATTTTTTGATCGCGCAAGGCAAGGACGCCGGCAGAAATGCGGTGTTGCATGCAGAAAACTCCGGACGATCAGGCGGCGCCGAAATTGAGGCGGTAGCTCAAGGCCTCGGCAATATGGGGCCGGGCCACCTTATCGACGCCGGACAGATCGGCAAGCGTGCGGGCAACCTTGAGGACGCGGTGATAGGCGCGGGCCGAAAGATTGAAACGTTCGGCGGCCTGCAGCAGCAGGGTCTGGCTTTCCCGATCGGGTTCGACCAGCTTTTCGATCAAGGTGGCGCCGGCCGCGGCATTGGTGAGAATGTCGGGTACGCCGGCCGCCTCATAGCGCTGGCGCTGGCGTTCGCGGGCGGCCGCGACGCGCTTGGCGACGGCAGAAGAGGGTTCGGCTGTGCCGACGGCGCCGATCATGTCAGTAGCGGAAACGGCCGGGACATCGATACGGATGTCGATGCGATCAAGGAAAGGGCCGGAAACGCGGGCCTGATAGTCGGCGGCGCAGGCATTGCCGCGCTTGCAGATGTGACCCGGCGTACCGGCCATGCCGCATTTGCAGGGGTTCATGGCGGCGATGAGCTGAAAGCGGCTGGGATAGGTGACGCGGGCATTGGCGCGGGCAATGACCGTTTCGCCGCTTTCGAGCGGTTGGCGGAGGCTGTCCAAAACGCTGGGGCCAAATTCGGGCAATTCGTCAAGGAAAAGCACGCCGTTATGCGCAAGCGTCGCTTCGCCCGGCCGCACTTTCAGGCCACCGCCGACAAGCGCAGCCATGGAGGCGGAATGATGGGGTGCGCGGAAGGGACGACGGTCGGAGAGGGCGCCGCCGGCCAGTTCGCCTGATATCGACTGGATCATCGAAACATCGAGCAATTCGCGCGGGCTGAGCGGGGGAAGGATCGAAGGCAGGCGGGCGGCCAGCATGGATTTTCCCGCGCCCGGCGGGCCGACGAACAGCAAATTGTGGCCGCCGGCTGCGGCGACCTCGAGCGCGCGACGCGCAATAGTCTGGCCGCGCACGTCGGCGAGGTCGGGCAGGGCGGAGGCGTCGATCAGTTGGCGCGCCGGCTTCGGACGCGCCTGCAATTGCCGGCCGACGAGGTGATTGACGAGTGCGAGGAGGCTATCGGCGGCGACGATGTCGATATCGTCATTGGCCCAGGCGGCTTCGGGGCCAGAGGCCGTTGGGCAGATGATGCCGAGATCGCGCGACGTCGCGGCAATGGCGGCGGGTAGCACGCCGCCGACATGGGCCAGACGCCCGTCGAGCCCCAGTTCGCCCAGGACCAGAAAACGATCCAGCGCATCCTGCGGGATGGCGCCCATGGCGGCCATCAGGCCAAGGGCGATTGGAAGGTCGTAGTGACTTCCTTCCTTTGGCAGATCGGCGGGCGCGAGGTTGATGGTGATGCGTTTTGGCGGGAGGCCGAGGCCCGAGGCGACGAGGGCGGCGCGGACGCGTTCACTCGATTCCTTCACTGCCTTGTCGGGCAGGCCGACGACGAGAAATTTGGAGAGGCCCGGCGCAATCTGCACCTGCACATCGACCGGCACGGCCTCGATGCCCTGGAACGCCACCGTCGCGACGCGCGTCACCATGTGGAATGCCCCCAAACCCCTCACAACGCTAACAGAAGGAAAGGCCGAGTCAAGAACGGAGAGCGAACAAAGAATGGTCTATTAACCATGCACGCTGCCACATTGGTTACCCTAAACCTCCGTTAACCGCGCCATGTTGAATCAAAGGCTCAGTTTGTCTTTCTGACCCGAGTGTATTGATGGCCCGCGCCTTCCGTTTGCCCGCCTCCGTTTCCGCTCTGTTGCGCAACGCCGTGATGGGCCTGGCGGTCACAGCCCTGGCGGCCTGCGCCACCGGCGGCGGGCTTTATGGCGCCATTCCGGGCGATAATCGTCCGCATGCGGCGGTCGATCGGGCGCGAACCATGCCGGTGCAGGGCATTGACGTGGCGCGCTATCAGGAAAATGTCGATTTCGCCAAGGCGCGCGCCGCGGGGACGCATTTCGTCTTCATGAAGGCGACCGAAGGCAAGGACTATGTCGATCCCAATTTCCGCACCAACTGGCAGCGTGCGCGCGATGCCGGCATGCCGCGCGGCGCCTATCACTTCATGACCTGGTGTTCCCTAGCCTCGGAACAGGCCAACTGGTTCGTGCAGAACGTGCCGGCCGACCCCAGCGCCTTGCCGCCAGTGCTCGATCTCGAGTGGAACAATCATTCGAGCTGCAAGGTGAAGCCGAGCAGGGCGGATGCGCTCGAAAAGGTCCGGCTGATGCTCGAGGTGATGGAGCGCCATACCGGCAAGCTGCCGATCATCTATACCGACATGAATTTCCACCGCGACGTGCTCGCCGGCGAATATTTCCCGAACACATTCTGGCTGCGCTCGACCGCCGCCGAGCCGCATGAGCGCTACGAAAATCGTCCCTGGACCTTCTGGCAGTACACTCAGACCGGCGTGGTCCCGGGCGTGCGCGGCGAGGTCGATCGTAATGTGTTCTACGGATCGACCAATGACTGGCTGATGTTCCTGTCGACAGGCTGCGATCCGCGCGCGATTGCGGCACTGGCACCGACCGGGCGCTGCCAGTTCGCAAAATAACTTAGCCGCCCAAGAGACCCGAAGCCTTGATGCCGTCGAAAACGAACTGCACGGCCAAGGCGGCGAGCAGGATGCCGACGACGCGGGACACCACCGACAGACCGGTGAGGCCCAGCATACGCTGGATCGGCATGGCGACGAGCAGGGTTAGCCAGGCGATGGCCAGGATGACCACGATGGCGGCGATGACGAGCCAGAATTCGGCATCGGTGCGGGCGCCGGTCGTGAGCAGGATGACGGCGCTGATGGCGCCGGGACCGGCCAGCAGCGGCATGGCGAGCGGGAAGACCGAGATATCGTTGGCGTGACGGGCTTCGCTCTCTTCCTCGTCGGTCGTGCCGGTGCCGCCCGAATGGCGGGCAAAAACCATGTCGATGGCGATCAGAAGAAGCAGCACGCCGCCGGCCGTACGCAGGGCCGGGATGGTGATACCGAAAACTTCAAGGATCACATTGCCGAGGAAGGCGAAGAACAGCAGGATCAGCAGCGCGATGACGACGCCGCGGGTCGCAAAGGTGCGACGCTGAGCGGGGGTGTTGTCCTTGGTGAGCGCGGCGAAGATGAAGGCGATATCGGCGACACCCACGGTCGCAAAAAGCGTCGCGAAAGCGACGAGAAAAGCCGAAGTGTCCACGAATGTCCCCGCAAAACCCAAAGCTGACTTCTAAGGGATTTGCGGGGTGTCGCCAAGCTCAGCTCAGGCGCGGCGCTTTTCGATGGCGTCCCAGATAAGGACGGCGATGTCGGGGCCGCCGAAGCGCTTGATTTCGCGGATGCCGGTGGGGGAGGTGACGTTGATTTCGGTGAGGTAGTCGCCGATGACGTCGATGCCCACGAAGATCATGTCACGCTCTTTGAGCGCCGGGGCGATGGCGGCACAGATTTCCTTTTCGCGCTCGGTGAGCGGGGACAGTTCGGGGCGGCCGCCGACATGCATGTTGGAGCGCGCTTCGCCTTCGGCCGGGATGCGATTGAGACCGGCCACCGGCTCGCCATCGATGATGATGATGCGCTTGTCGCCCTTCCTCACATCCGGAAGGTACTTTTGGATCATGAACGGTTCGGGATAGGCATTTTCGAACAGTTCAATGAGCGAATTGAGATTGTGGTCGCCTTCCTGGATGAAGAAGACGCCCGCGCCGCCATTGCCGTAGAGCGGCTTGACGATGATGTTGCCGTGCTCCTTGCGGAAAGCGTGGATTTCAGTGCGGTCGCGAGTCACCAAAGTCGGCGGCATCAATTCGGGGAAATCGGTCACGAGGATCTTTTCCGGCGCATTGCGCACGGCGGAGGGCGGGTTCACCACAAGCGTCTTGGGGTGCAGACGCTCGAGAATATGGGTGATGGTGATGTAGTTCATGTCGAAGGGCGGATCCTGACGCATCAGGATAACATCCTGCGTCGACAGATCGACACGCTTCGATTCACCAAGGGTGAAATGCTGGCCCTTTTCGGCGTCGGTCACCGTGATCGGCTGGACGAGGGCGGTGACCACATTGTCGCGCAAGGACAGGGTATTGGCCGTGTAGTGCAGCAGTTCGTGGCCGCGGGCCTGGGCCTCGAGCATCATGGCGAAGGTCGAGTCGCCGCGCGGATTGATGGTGGAGACGTGGTCCATCTGGACGGCGATTTTTAGCATTTTTGTCCCTTGTTTAGCGGGGTCACACCGAAACGGCGGTCAGGCACCCGCATCGAACGCGTTGATGAGATGGCGCGGCCAGCGACCGGGCGCAAGGAAAATTACGTCGAAGCGGCAGGTCTTTTCCGCTTCGCGCGGGTGGCGCGCAAGCCAATGCTCCGCGGCTCGCACAATGCGCGATATGTTGACGGCTTCGAGGGCCTCGGCTTCCAGCAAATGGGTGGCGCGGGTTTTGACCTCGACGAAGGCGATAGTGCCATTGCGTTCGACGACGAGGTCGATTTCCCCGATCGGGGTTTTGTAGCGGCGGTTTCTGATGCGGTAGAATTTGAGCCGTAGGAAAAGCGCTGCCAGCGCCTCGCCGCGGTGGCCACCGCGTTCGGCAATCTGCCTTTTATTGCTTGGCCTTGAGGGCGAGGGCGGCATCGTAGACTTCTTTGCGTTTCAGGCCGTAGCGGGCGGCGATTTCGTCGACCGCCGAGCGCACCGGCTGATCGGCCATAGCGGCGAGGAGGGCGGCCTGCCAGTCTTCGGCGGCGGGAGCGCTCGGTTCATCTGCACCAGCGACGACGATGACGGCCTCGCCCTTGGTTTCTTCGCCTGCGAATTTTTCCGCCAATTCGGCAAGCGTTCCGCGAAAAGTGCGCTCAAAGCGCTTGGTCAGCTCGAGGCTGACGGAGGCCTGGCGGGGGCCAAAGACTTCGGCCATGGCGGCGAGGGCGTCGTCGAGGCGGCGGGGAGACTCGTAAAATACCAGTGTTTCACGTGAATCCACCAGCTTTGCCAAGGCGTTAGTGCGGGCGCCGGATTTGGGGGGCAGGAAACCGTGGAAAGCGAAGGCGTCGGTGGGGAGACCGGCGACGACGAGAGCCGACAGAAGGGCGGAGGCGCCGGGGATGGGGAAGACGGGGAGATTGGCTTCGGCGAGGGCCCGGATGAGGGGGAAGCCGGGGTCGGAAAGGAGTGGGGTGCCGGCATCGGAAATCAGGGCGATGGCTTCGCCTGATGCGATGCGGGAGACGATCTCTTCGGCGCGGGCGCGTTCGTTATGTTCATGTAATGGCTGGCGTTTTCCGCGGATGCCGTAGTGGTCGAGGAGCTTTGCGGAGGTTCGGGTGTCTTCGCAAAGGACGATGCTGGCGGCGGAAAGGGTTTCGAGGGCGCGAACGGTGATGTCGCGCAGATTACCGATGGGGGTCGAGACGACGTAGAGGCCGGCGGCAAGCGGCGGGGCGCTAAAGGGCGAGCCGGCAATGAAATATTCGGCTTTGGGTTCGGTCACGCCGGAAGCTCCTCGGGTTGAGACTTGCTTAACGAAATGAGGGCAGTTTGTTAACAGACTGTGAGCATCTCGGACCGCATTCATGAGTTTTGGTCAGGCAAATGCCAAATGGCGGCGCGGCGTATTGGCGCTCGTGCTCGGCATGGCTTTGGCCTCGTGTTCTACAGGCAGTTTTCAGATCGGTTCGCGGACACTGGGCTGGGGTGAACCCGCTGGCAATGTCGGTGGTGGGAACACTGGCACGTTGACGCCGACGCCGATGCCGCAATCGGGTGGCGAGCTGTTCGGGCGCGGGCCGGTGCCGGTGGCGCTGCTGTTGCCGCTTTCGGGGGATCAGTCTCTTGCGGCGGTCGGGACATCGCTCGCCAATGCTTCAAAGCTCGCGGTGGCGTTTATCGAAGCCAATCCAAACATAGCCGAAAATATCACCATCACGCTACGCGATACCGGGGATAGTCCTGCTGGAGCCATCAACGCCGCCAATGCAGCCGTGGCGGGCGGGGCAAAGCTGATCCTCGGGCCGCTGAGGGGTGACCAGGTGGCGGCGGTGGCCAATGTGGCGCGGGGCGCCGGGGTGCCGCTGATCGGGTTCTCGAACAATCCAAACACGGCCGGGCAGGGGGTGTATCTCCTATCCGTGTTGCCCGACATGGAGATGAAGCGCGCCCTGACTTACGTGAAGGCACAGGGACGGCGCGGTTTGGCCGGGGCTTTTCCGGCGACGCCTTACGGCGAGGCGCTGGCGACGGCATTCCGGCAGCAGGCTGTTGCGGCAGGGTTTGGAGCGCCGGCCGTCTACACGTTCTCCGGGCCGGGTGAGGCGGCGCAGATCGTGGCGCAGGCCAAGCAACAGATCGATCGCGGCATGATCGATACCTTTTTCATTCCTGAGCGGGCGAGTGCGCCGGCATTTGCGGCGGCGCTGGCGAGCGCAGGCGTGACCGGGGATGCGGTGCAGATTGTCGGGTCGGCGGATTGGGCGGGTGACGCCACGATCAATTCCACGCCGGGATTGGCGGGGGCGGTCTATCCGGCGGTCGATGAGGCTGGGTTCAACGCCATTGCCGGGGACTATCAGGCCAAGTTCGGATCGCGGCCGCATCCGCTGGCGACGATTGCCTATACGGCGACGATTTTGGCCAATGTGAATACGCTGTCCATGGCGAGCCCGCCGTATAATCCGGGGCTGTTGACGGGCGCTTCCGGGTTCAATGGGCGGGATGGGGCGTTCCGGTTTTTGACCAATGGCCGGGCGGAATATGCGCTGGTGGTGAAGAAGGTGGGGGCTGGTGGGGCTGCCACGGTGGATGGGGCGAAGCTTTAGACACCCTCACCCGTCTCGGCCTGCGGCCGATCCACCCACACCCCGAGGGGGCGAGGAATAAGAGGTGGTCGCTGAACTGTTCTTCTACCCGTCGGGGAGA
>NZ_JBEVLL010000180.1:0-14669 GCF_040509215.1 Devosia sp. | reverse complement strand
CAAGGGCTCGATCTCACCGGCATCGAAATCATCGGTCAGGCCTGGGGCGAGGTCGACATCGAGAAAGCCGCCGCCCTCAATCCCGATCTTGTCCTCGCCGAATGGTGGGATCGCAATGCGGCTTGGTCGGGCGGTCAGGACGTCGCCGAAGTCCTCACTCAACTTGCCCCCATCACCGGCGTTTCGGCCGGCGATTCCATCTTGGCCATGATCGAGGACTACGAAACCCTCGCCGCCAGCCTCGGCGCCGATCTCGCCCAGCCGTCCATTGCCGCTGAAAAGGCCACTTTCGAAGCAGCCCTCGCCGATTTCAAATCCGCCACGGCAGCCAAGCCCGGCCTGAAAGTGCTCGCCGTCTATGCCGGCGACGATGCTCTCTACGTGGCCGATCCCGCAGGCGCCGCCGAACTGCTCGATATGCAATCCTGGGGCCTCGACCTCGTCGAACCCGAGGGCGTCGATGCCGCCGGCAACAATTATTTCGAGACGGTCAGTTGGGAAAATGCCGACAAATACCCGGCCGATCTGATCCTCGTAGACAACCGTTCGCCCGCCACGCTGAAGACGGCATTGGCCCAACCCACCTGGACGCTCAATCCCGGCGCCAAGGCCGGCCAGGTCGCCGATTGGCCTGCCTTCTGGCTGCGCAACTACACCCACTACGCAGCCGCGCTCACTGAATTGACCACGGCCATCAACGCGGCCAACGCCGACCTCACCCCCTGATGCAGGCGGGGCAGGCGACCAGCAAGGCAGGCCGTGCGGCAACGCTCGGCCTCGGTCTCGCCCTCCTGGGCGCGGCGCTCTTTGCCATCGTGCTGCTCTCCATGGCCACGGGCGCTCGTCCCATTCCCATCGACATGGTCTGGTCGGCCCTCGTTTCCTACGATCCAAACTCCACTGAACACCGCATCATCTGGGACCTGCGCCTTCCCCGCACCGTTGTCGGCGTTCTCGTCGGCGTCGCCCTCGGCCTCGCCGGTGCCGTCCTCCAGGGCGCGACGCGCAATCCACTCGCCGACCCATCCATCCTCGGCATCAATTCCGGCGCCGCCCTTTTCGTCGTCATCGGCGTTTCCGCCTTCGGCATCACCCAGCTCAGTCTCTATGTCTGGCTCGCCTTTGCCGGCGCCGGCCTCGCCATGCTGGTTGTCTATGCCGTCGCCTCGCTCGGCCGCGAAGGCGCCACGCCCATTAAGCTGGCCCTTGCTGGCGCGGCCATGACTGCCGTAATGCAAGCCATCATCAGCGCGGTTCTGCTCACCAGCCCACGCACGCTCGACGAAGTGCGCTTCTGGCAGGTCGGCTCGCTCGCCGGCCGCTCCATGGATATCGCCCTCCAGGTCAGTCCCTTCATTCTCGTCGGCGCCGTGCTTGCCCTCGCCTCGGCCCGGCTCCTCGATGGCCTCAGCATGGGCGACGACGTCGCCCGCTCGCTCGGCCAACGCATCGGCTTGTCCCGTGGCCTCGCCGGCCTTGCCTCGGTCATTCTCGCCGGCTCTGCGGTCGCTGCCGCCGGCCCCATCGCATTTGTCGGCCTCACCGTCCCCCACGTTGCCCGCGCCATCACTGGCCCCGGCTACCGCTGGATTCTGCCCTATTCCATGCTGATGGCGCCCATCCTGCTCCTCGGCGCCGATGTCATCGGCCGCGTCATCGCCCCACCGGGCGAAGTGCAGGTTGGCATCGTCACCGCTTTCATCGGCGCGCCCTTCTTCATTGCCTTGGTCCGGCGCCGCAAATTGGCGGCCCTCTGATGACCGCAATCGACACCAGTTACATCGCCAGCGTCCGCAGTCAGCGCGAGAACAAGGGCCGCCGCGTTACCCTCGGCCTCGTCTTTGCGCTTGTCCTCGCCAGCGCCGCCGCGCTCACCCTCGGCGATTTCCCGGTCCCGCCCGGAGAAATCCTCCGCTCGCTCTTCTCCCCTTTGACGGGCCTGACCAATAAGGGCGTCGATTTCATCGTCCTGCAGGTCCGCGTCCCGCGCCTTTTCCTCGCCCTACTGTCGGGCGCCGCCTTCGGCCTCTCCGGAATCATTTTCCAAACGCTTCTGCGTAACCCCTTGGCCAGCCCCGACATTATCGGCATCGCCCACGGCGCCAGCGCCGCCGCCGTCTTCTGCATCATCGTCCTTGGCTGGACCGGCCTCGCCGTTTCCCTCGGCGCCTTCGCCGGCGCACTCCTCACCGCCTTTGCCATCTACATCCTCGCCTGGCGCAATGGCGTCACCGCCTATCGCGTCGTGCTCATCGGCATCGGCGCCGCCGCCATGCTCAGCGCCGTCATTTCCTACCTCTTCACCCGCGCCCGCCTCTTCGAAGTGCAACAGGCCATGGCCTGGCTCGTCGGCAGCCTCAACGCCGCGCGCCCCGGCGATTCCATCGTCCTCGCCGCCATGCTCGTCGTCACCCTGCCGCTGCTGGTCATCCTCGTGCGCGGCCTCGATGGCCTGGAGCTGGGCGACGACACGGCCCACGCCCTCGGCACCCGCGTCGAGCAAACCCGCCTTGGCCTCATGATAGCAGGCGTCGCCCTCGCTGCCTTTGCTACGGCCGCTGTCGGCCCTGTCGGCTTCGTTGCCTTCGTCTCCGGCCCCATCGCCCGTCGCCTCATGGGCGGGGCAGGGCGGGGCATTCCGCAAGCCGGCCTCGTCGGCGCTCTGGTCATGCTGGTATCGGACCTCTTGGCGCAACACGCCTTGCCCAATCTGCAACTGCCGACCGGTGTCGTCACCGGCGGCTTCGGCGCAGTCTTCCTGCTTTGGCTGCTCATCGTGTCCGGCCGTTCGGGCCGGGTGAATTGAAGGAGACGAACATGACGCAAGCCCATCAGCTCATGGCCGCAGGTCTGCATCTCGGCTATGCGGATCGCGAAATCGTCTCCGATCTCAATCTCAATATCCCCGCCGGCAAGCTGACCGTCATCGTCGGCGCCAATGCCTGCGGCAAGTCCACCCTGTTGCGCGGCCTCGCGCGCCTGCTCACGCCCACCAGGGGCGCAGCCTATCTCGATGGCAAGCCCATCCACCAGATGCCGACCCGCGAAGTCGCAACCCTTCTCGGCGCTCTTCCCCAGTCCCCCATCGCCCCCGATGCCATCACGGTCGCCGATCTCGTCGGCCGCGGCCGCTATCCGCATCAGGGCTGGTTCCGCCGCTGGACCCCGGAAGATGATGCCGCCGTCGCCGAAGCCCTCGGCGCCACCGATATGGGTGAATTGGCCGATCGCCCCGTCGACGAACTCTCCGGCGGCCAGCGCCAGCGCGTCTGGATCGCCATGGCCCTCGCCCAGCAGACCGACCTGCTGCTGCTCGACGAACCGACGACCTTCCTCGACATCAACCATCAGGTCGAAGTCCTAGATCTGCTTACCGATCTGGTGAAAGAGCGCGACCGCACCGTCGTCGTGGTCCTCCACGACCTGAACCTCGCCTGCCGCTACGCCGACCACATCGTCGCGATGAAATCCGGCAAGATCGTCACCGAAGGCCGCCCCGTCGACGTCATGACCGAAGAGGTCGTCCGCGAAGTCTTCGGCATGACCTCGCGCATCGTCGTAGACCCCATTTCCGATACGCCGATGATCGTCCCCATCGGCCGCCACCACGTGGAAAAGGCTGTTGCCTGACAGCAAAAAGCCCCGGAGGCTTTCGCCTTCGGAGCCGTTTATCGGTCTTCGATATTTTCTACCGCTTTCCGATACTGATACAACGCGCCGACTCCTGATCGGTTCCACCTTGTTCCAATTTTTCAGCGAGCTTGACTCCTACGCCTACAAAGGAACAAATAGAGAACAAAAAATCGGGCAGGATTGGCGGCCGGTGGCATCATGTCGACAGAAGCAACGATCCTCCACGCCGATCTCGACTCTTTCTATGCCTCGGTCGAGCAGCTTCTAAACCCGGACTTGCGCGGCAATGCCATGGCCGTGGGCGGTGGCGTCGTCCTCGCGGCGTCCTATGAAGCCAAGGCCTTTGGCGTTCGCGGTGGAATGTCCGGCCGCAAGGCGCGCGAACTCTGCCCACACCTGCTCTTCGTCCGCGGCAATTTCGACCAGTATCAGCGCCTCGGCGACGCAGCCATCGCCATCCTCGAAGACTACACCCCGCTGATCGAACGCATCTCCATCGACGAGGCCTTTGCCGACGTCGCGGGCTGTACCCACCTTTTCGGTTCGCCGCGCGAAATCGCCGAAACCATCCGCCGCCGCGTCCGCGACGAACTCGGCCTGCCCATCTCCGTCGGCATCGCCCGCACCAAACATCTGGCCAAAGTCGCCTCGCAGGTCGCCAAACCCGATGGTCTGGTCGTCGTCAATCCGGCCACCGAACTCGATTTCCTCCACGATCTGCCCGTCGGCCTCATGTGGGGCGTTGGCCCCGTCACCGAAGGCAAGCTTAGGGCTGAAGGCATCCTCACCATCGGCCAATTGGCCAACACGCCCGGCCGCTCCCTCCGCGGCCTTCTCGGCGATGCCGCGGGCGAAAAGCTCTCGGACCTCGCCTGGAACCGCGACACCCGCGCCATCGTGAGGGAGCATCGCGCCCGCTCGGCCGGCGCCCAATCCGCTCTCGGTCGCCAGCCGGCCACCGAGGCGGTGTTCCGGCCCGTCCTGCAGCACCTAGCCGATCGCGTCACCTCACGCCTCCGTGCAAAGTCTCTCGCCGGCCGCACGATCACCGTCCGCGTCCGCTTTGCCGACATGCGCGCCGTCACCCGGGCCACGACGCTCGATGCGCCGGTCTCTGCCACCCTGATCGTCGCCGAGATTGCCGAAGAACTGGTCCGTCAGGCCCTTGCTGACCATCCGAAAGAAAGAACGATCTCGCTGCTCGCCGTCTCGGTCTCGCACATAGAAGAGCAGCGTCAGATCCAGCTCGAACTCTCCCTCGGCCTCGACGACGAAAAGCGCCGTCCCGGCTCCAGGCAAGGCGCCGCCCGCTGGTCAGCCGACCGCGCCATGGACAAGGCCCGCACCCGCTTCGGCCGCGACGCCATCGGCTACGCCGCCGCCCATCTCGAGCGCAAAAACTCCGTCCCCGACGCATTCCGCGAGCTGGCCGAAAAGGACCTCGGCAGAAGCTAGGAAACCTTCTCCATCCAGCGCCGCGTCGTCTCCGCCAAGGTGCGCAGATGATCCGCCGCCGAGAAACCCGACACCGACTTTCGCGGCTTCAGGTCATGGTCCCCGTCCTCAAGCCATAACAGCTCGATCCCGGGCGAGAGCGTATAGCCCGGCACTTCCTCGCGCGTCCCGAATTCGTCCCGCGTACCCTGGCAGATCAGGGCAGGGGTCTTCAGCCCCTCCAGATGCGCCGTCCGCAATTGCTCCGGCTTGGCCGGCGGATGAAACGGATAGCCGAGGCATACCAGCCCCGCGATACGCCCCGCCTCAAACATCTGGTCCGCAATCATGCTGGCCACCCGCCCACCCATGGATTTGCCGCCTATGAACAGCGGCCCATTGGTCGGCCCCAGATCGTCCACAGCGGCCACATATTCCGACATGACCTTCTCGGCCCTCGGCGGCGGTTTGCGTCCATCGCCCGTCCGCCGCGCCGCCATATAGCCGAACTCGAACCGCGCCACGCGAATCCCCTGATCCGCCAACGCCTTGGTTGCCGCATTCATTGAAGCCGAATCCATCGGCGCCCCGGCGCCATGCGCCAGCAGCAGGGTAAAGCGCGCGTCCTCAGGACCATCAAAAAGAAAACTGGTTGTCATCCCCTCACTCAACCATCCCCATCCCTGCTTGTCACCCCGGCGAACACCGGGTCTCGTCCCGAGCTGCGGCAAGCAGATGTCCTTTTTTGTCCGCTCCTCGTCTCGCCCATGTCTCGAAATCCTCGACAGAAGCCCTAGGATGACGTCATATCCCGCACAACGGAGTGTCCAAAAATGACCGATACGGCTCTTCTCGTTATCGACGCCCAGGAAAGCTTTCGCCAACGCGCCAATTGGCACGAAGTGGACAGCCCCACCTATCTGAGAAACCAGCAGGCCTTGATCGATGGCGCCTTGGCAAAAGGCTGGAAGATCGTCCGTGTCCTCCATGGCGAGCCCGAGGGCATCTTTTCGCTCGCCTCCGGCTTCGTCACGCCCATCAGCGATCTCAAGCTCGACAAGCCCGACCTCGAATTCATCAAGCAGCGCCATTCCGCCTTTGTCGGCTCGCCGCTCGAAGTTTTCCTCGTCGAAAACGGCATTCGTCGCCTGGTTATTTCCGGCATCCGCACCGAACAGTGCTGCGAAACCACCACCCGCCACGGTTCCGACCTCGGCTGGCAGGTCGATTATGTCACCGAAGCGACCCACACCATGCCGCTGACGGACGCCACCGGCAAAACCTGGACCGTCGAAGAGCTGAAGGCCCGCACCGCCGCCGTCCTCGATGGCCGCTTCGCCCGCGTCTGCACCATTGCCGAAGCCCTCGCCGGCGCCCCCAAGGCCGCCGCTGCATGACACAAAGTCCGCGCCGCATACCGACCTATGTCGTCCTGCCGGCGCGGACGCTGCTTCTTGACGTCGCGGGGCCCGTGGAAGCCCTGCGCTACGCCAATCGGGCCCAAAATCAGGTACAGTTCGACGTCCGCTATGTCGGCGCCCTCTCGGAAGTGACAACCTCCATCGGTCTGCGCGTCTCCGGCATCGAGCCGCTGCCCAAGGCGATAGAGCAGGGCGCCATGATCATCCTCTCCGGCCACACCGAAGAGCCGATGGATGCCGGCCATCCCATGGACCCGCTCGACGCCGGAACCGAGGAAACCGTCGCCTGGCTCCGCCACGTCGTCCAGCCCGAAACCCTCCTCGTCTCCATCTGCTCCGGCGCGCTCCTCGCCGCAAAAGCCGGCCTCCTCGATGGCATCAATTGCACCACCCATTTCTCCGATTGCGGCGAACTGGCCGCGGTGGCTCCAACGGCAAAAGTGCTGGAAAATCGCCTCTATGTCGAAGATGGCAATCGCTACACCAGCGCCGGCATTACCGCCGGCATCGACCTAACGCTGCACATCGTCGGCCGCCTGACGAGCCCGGCAACCTCCGCCGCCGTCGCTCGCCAGCTTGTCGTCTATCTCCGCCGCGCCGGCACCGATCCGCAGCTTTCCCCCTGGCTCGAAGGCCGCAACCACATCCACCCGGCCATCCATCGGGTGCAGGACGCCATCACCGCCGACCCCACGCGCGATTGGTCCCTCGAAACGCTTGCGCCTATCGCCATCGCCAGCCCGCGTCACCTCAGCCGCCTCTTCAACGACCAGGCGGGCATGAGCATTCCCGATTATCTCAACAAGCTACGCGTGGCTCTCGCTCAGCAATTGCTGACCGAAACCCGCCTCGATATCGAACACGTCGCCGAACGCTCGGGCTTCAATTCCAGCCGCCAGCTCCGCCGCGCCTGGAGCCGCGTCAGCCAGACCCCGCCCAGCGCCGTGCGCCGCGTCAGTTAGAACCAGGCGGCAAGCCGGAACGCGCGGGCGCATGCGGCGTTGAATCGGCGACAAATGCACCAGGGATGCCGCCATGCTCTCGAGAGACCAGCCGCGCCGCCGGCAAGCCGCCACGACGAAGAAGGCGGGCTGACCGTGGCAGCAAAGGCAGAGGACCTTCTCAAGGACTACAAGGCCAAGCGCAATTTCGCGCGGACCCAGGAACCGGCGGGCGCCGCACCCCGAAGCGCCAAGGCCGCCCGCGGATCATTCGTGGTGCAGAAGCACGATGCGACCCGGTTGCACTATGACTTTCGCATCGAACTCGACGGCGTGTTGAAAAGCTGGGCCGTCACCAAGGGCCCATCCAACAATCCCGATGACAAGCGTCTGGCCGTGCGCGTCGAAGACCACCCGCTCGAATATGGCGGTTTCGAAGGCACCATTCCTGCCGGTGAATATGGCGGCGGCACCGTCATGCTCTGGGACCGCGGCACCTGGGAACCCATCGGCGATCCGCAAGAGGGCCTCGAAAAGGGTGACCTGAAACTCCGCCTTTTTGGCGAGCGGATGAAGGGCGAGTACGTGCTGGTGCATATGAAAGGGCGCGATACCAAACGCCATTCCGGCCCCGACCGCGAAAATTGGCTCCTCATCAAGCACCGCGATACCTATGCCCGCGACAAGGACACACTGACCACGCGCTTCACGCGTTCTGTCGAAACAGGACGCGATTTCAAAGGCATAGCGTCAGGCTCCGAACCAGAAAAGAAAACCGAAGTGCCCGCCGAAGCCGTTTGGCACTCCGATGCGACGGAAGCCGACAAGGCTGCCGAAAAGCCGAAACGCGTCAAAAAGGCCAAGGCCGGCAAGACGCCTGCGTTTCGCGCCGTGCAATTGGCGACCCTGGTCGAATCCGTACCGGAGGGCGATGGCTGGTTGTTCGAGATGAAATACGATGGCTATCGTTGCCTCGCCGCGATCAACGGCGAAGACCTCAGGCTCTACACCCGCAATGGGCTCGATTGGACCGAGCAATTCGGCGCCCTGGTCGAACCGCTGCAACAGCTCCAGCTTGGCTCGGCGCTGATCGATGGAGAAATCTGCGCCTTCAACGACAAGGGTCGCACCGATTTCACCACACTCAAGAATGTGCTCACCGATGGGGGGCGGCTCGAATATTTCGCCTTCGACCTCCTGCAGCTTGACGGCAAGGACCTGACCAAAACGCCCCTCATCGACCGCAAGGCGGCGCTGGAAAAGCTGCTGGGCAAGGCGGCGCGCGAAGACCCCGTGCAATATTCGTCCCATGTCGTGGGCCACGGCCAGAAGGTGCTGGATGCCTTGAGCCGCGATGGTCACGAGGGCGTAATAGCCAAACGCGCCGAAGATCCTTATCGCGGTGGGCGCACCAAAAGCTGGCTCAAGATCAAGCGCCTCAAACGGCAGGAATTCGTCATCGGCGGCTGGTCGCCATCCACAAGACGCAAGGGCTTTGCCTCCCTGCTGGTGGGCACCTGGGAGGGCGACAAGCTGCTCTATCGCGGCCGGGTCGGCACGGGTTTTTCGCAGGACGTGCTGGCGGATATGGACGCCAAGCTGCAGTCTCTTGCAGCAAAGAAAAATCCCTTCGATGCCGTGCCCGCCGAGATCGCCGGCAAGGCCCACTGGGTCAAGCCTACGCTTGTGGCCGAAATCGCCTATGCCGAACTCACCGGGGACGACGTCATGCGCCACCCGAGCTTCATCGGCCTGCGCGAGGATAAACCGGCCGAGGAGGTCAATATGGAAACGCCAGTCAGCCTCGATGATGGTGAGGAAGTCGCCGAGCGTCTCGGCGTGCGGCTGACGTCGCCCGATCGGGTCGTCTATCCCGAGCAGGGGATCACCAAGGCGCAATTGGTGGCCTATTACGAAGACGTGGCGCCGGCCATGCTGCCGCATATCGAGAACAGGCCGCTGAGCCTCGTGCGTTGCCCGCAGGGTCCGACCAAACACTGCTTCTTCCAGAAGCACGACACGGGTGGCTTCCCGCCGCAACTGCTCTCCGGAGCCATCGTGGAAAAGGACGGCGAGAAGACCGACTATTTCTATCTCACAGATCTGGCCGGACTGGTTGCCGGCACCCAGATGAATGCACTCGAATGGCACATCTGGGGCTCGCGCTTCCCCAAGGTGGAAAAGCCCGACCGTCTGGTCTTTGACATCGACCCCGATGAGGCGCTCGACTTCTCCGCAATCACCAGCGCCGCGACCGACATTCGCGACCGGCTGGCAGCGCTCGATCTCAAGAGCTATCCGCTCGTGTCGGGCGGCAAGGGCATCCATGTGGTTGTGCCGCTCAAGCCGGGCAAGGAATGGCCCGAGATCAAGGCGTTCTGCCGCGCCTTCGTGCAGAATATGGCCGAAGACGAGCCAAAACGCTTTACCGCCAATCTGTCCAAGGCGCAGCGCAAGGGCCGGCTATTCCTCGACTATCTGCGCAACGAGCGTGGCTCGACCGCCATCTGCCCCTGGTCGGTGCGCTCGCGCGTTGGCGCCCCGGTGGCGGTGCCGGTCAGTTGGGACGAAGTGCCCAAGCTCAAGCAAGCCAACGGCTTCTCGCTGGAAGCCGCCGCCGCTCGCGCCAAGGGTGAGGATGTCTGGGCCGACTATTTCGAGCAGCGCCAGACGCTGACCGCCAAGATGCTCAAGGCGGTCGGCGCTGAAGTGACCAAATGAGGCGACACTAGAGGGTCGCCAATTCGCGATTATCGAGGCGCCGGCCATAGGCCTGCCTGATCGTCACCTTTTCTTCGAGCGCCTCGAGGATGGTTTCGGCGAAATTGGTGTCATACATCTGCGAGAGATTGTTGAGACCGCCCGGGGTGAACACGTTGATCTCCAGCACCTTGTCCCCGACGATGTCGAGCCCCACCAGGAACATACCGTCCTGAATGAGCTTTGGCCGGACCGTCTCGGCAATTTCGAGCATGGTGTCGGTCACTTCGACGGGCGCCGGCCCGCCGCCGACATGCACATTCGACCGGATCTCGCCCTTGGCCGGCACACGGCGGAAAGCGGCATATTTGCCGTCGCGCATCAGCGGCCGCCCGTTCATCATGAAGAACCGCACATCGCCCTCCGTCGCCTCCGGCATATAGGCCTGCGCGATGAGATAGCCCTCGCCGCTGACGGCTTCGAAAATCTGGTTGAGATTGGCGTCCTTGGGCGAGGCGACCTTGAAGACGTTCTTGCCACCCGATCCCTGCAATGGCTTGACGATCGCGCCCTTCTTCTGGCCATCGATGAAGTCGCGGATTTCCTGGATATTCTTGGAAATCAGCGTCGTCGGGCGAACCGAGGCCGGGAAATCCTGGAAGTAGAGCTTGTTCTGCGCCTGGGCCAGCCCATCGGGGTCATTCACCACCAGCGTGCCGCGCTGCGCCGCCATCCGGCCGAAGATCACCCCGACATTGGCAGCCCATGGCCGATCATTCGCGTCGAGGGACGGGTCGTTGCGCAGGAACAGCACATCGATCTCGCCGATGTCGAACATGCGGGTCTCGGCCTTGTCGCCGACGAGGTCCTTATGCAGCGTTTCTGTCTTCTTGTAGCTCGATACTGGCAATGTCCGGCCCCAGACCGACAGGGTGTCATCGGGCCGCAGCACGAAGTCGCCGGGCGTGATGTAGCAGATGTCGTGTCCACGACCGAGCGCGGACAGGGCCAGCGCGGTGGTGGAGAAATTCGGCGTTTCATCTTCAATTGAGTTGACGAAAAATGCGACGCGCATGCCTGGCTCCTAGGCTTGAATGAGGTCAATGGGGGTGAGGCCGGCACGCAGCCGGTCAAGGCGCGCTTCGGCGCCCTTCATGGAGAGAAATTGCGGTTCGATCCGGGCCGGCTTGAGCAGTCCACGTGTGCTCAATTCCTGCATGATCGAAAAATGCCCGGCGGCGATCTTGCCCAGCCAAAACGGTTGCAGCGAACCGCCGGACTTAAGATGCGCCAGGATTTCGAGCAGGCCACGCAGATAGATGGCGTCCTTGGCAAGGCCGCCGCCACGATAGACCCGCAACGACACACTGAAGGCGCTGGTGTCCGAAAACCCATGCTCTTTGCTCAGCAAGCGGAAGGTTTCGACAAAGCTGGCGCCCTCGAGCATGGCGGCCACGGCAAGCACACGCCCGGCCAGCAGCCGCAAGCGCGCAACCGTCATGCCGCCCGCGAGGAACTCGGCCAGAACCGCCAACCCTTCCTGCGCGCCCTCATAGCCTGCGAGGCCGGAACGGAAGAGCCTCAGGCCATGGCCCGAACCGTTGAAATAGGTGAGGAGATGCACGCCCACCTCATGGCTGAGCAGTGCCTCGACGCGATCCCTCGCCATTTTGGTGTTGCGCGAGATCAGCAGGCTGCCATTGGACACCATCAGGCCCGCCGGCAGGTCATCGCGAATATCGATCTTCACGGCGAACCCGGATGCTTCCCCGGAATAGCGCTCGATCATCGCCTGGGCCCGTTTTTCGACAAAACGGTAATCGACATTCTCGGTTTCGTTCCTGCCGGCCTTCCTTGCGGTGGCCGCGAGAATGTCATTGGCCACCTCTGTCAGCCGCGGCTCGACCGACTGATAGAGTGCCCGACCCAGCTCCTTGAACTGCCGCGCATCCCGCAGCGACAGCATCGAGAGTTGCAGATCCAGCTCCTGCTGTTTCTCCCGATAGAGCCGGGACAGCACCGGGTCCTCGAAATGATCGAGCCCGATGGCAAAGAGCGCCTTCTTGGTCGCTGCCACTTCGAAAGTCAGCGGACGATAAAGGAAGTGCGGCGCCCGCTCGAAGCTGGCCGCGCTGAATTCGGCCCAGGCCGCCTCGGCATTGATCGGCGTCACCGCGAGGAGAAAGTCGAAACTCCCGGCGATATCGTCAATGGCCCGGTCGGCCCGGCCGACGGCATCGATGAAGACACGCCTCCCCAGCGCGCGGTGACTGGTCAGTGCAATGCCGGTCTCGGCGTGCGCAAACTCGGCCGCGCCTCGCAGCGTTGCATCAACGATGTTGGCGGCCAGCCGATCACGCAGTTCGGGATAGATGTTCTTGGACTGCGGGGCCTTGTAGATCGGCGCGAAGCGGATGGTCAGCACCCCAAATCGCGTCATCCTTCGCGCCAGACCCGCCGCCCTGTCTTCGGCCGCGGCCAGCCGCTCGATCCGCGGCATGCGATAACGGCCATCGACCTTCTGCATCGCACTGGCAAATGAGCCTGCGGCCGCTTGCGCCGCCGGGTCCGGCGTATTCGAAATGTTTATCGCAAAGGGCGCCAGATAGGGCGCATCGGCGGCCAGCCGATCCTCTGCCATTTCCCCGATGTCGATAACCAGAAAACCGCCGAAGCGTTTTTGCATCGCCGCGCCGACGACGGACAATACCGCGATCGCGTCCGTCGCATTCTGGACCACGAGATAGGCGGCATTGGCCGTCACCGCTTCCCGTGCCGCCGGCTGCGCCTGCCGCCCGATGCAAACCGCAATGAACGGCATTGGCCGATCCATATAAAGCCTGCCCCGTCCGCCGAGGTCGAGGCGAATAGGGTCCTCGCGCTCCAGACAGTCCTCCACCTGGGCGATATCGAGCGCGTTCTTCTTTCCGCTCATGCCCTTGCGTCCAGAGCCGCTTCGAGCACTGGAAGCGCCGAAGCGATTGCCGCTCGCAGCTCGGCTATGGCGGCCGTATCAGGCGCGCCCGTCCATTCATCCATGAAGATTTTCTTGAACTCGACGGCGATCGCGCAGCCCGTTTGCGGGAACTGGCTGTGCACGAAGCGGGTCTGCTCTCCCTTTCCGGCGAAAGCGACATTCTCGCGGACGTCGATCGGATGGCCCCCGACGCGATGCTGGCGGAGGCAGTCGATGAACGGGTCGAGCACATGTGCCCAACGCGCCCTGTCCATGGAGAACGTGCCGATATTGATATCGGGCGCGTCGTCCTGCGGGGAGGCGGGCGCGTTAGGTCCAGCGCGCCGATGATTGTAGCTGTGCATGTCGAGCAAGACAAAGCGGCCGTGTTCAGCTTCGATGTCTGCCAGGATATGGCGCAAGGTCGAATAGTAGCTCGCATGCTGTCGCATCAGCGATGCAATATCCTGCGGGTCCGGTTGGTCATGCCAAACCTTGAGCCCCCAGGACTGATCGGGATGCAGATAGATCGCCCCGTCCGTCGCGCGATTGAGGTCGAGTTCGAACCGCGACCGATGCACGACGATCCTGTTCGACATATCGGGGATGAACTGGGCGGTGAAAGGGTCTTCCTCTCGCAGCCGTCCGTCCTCATCGAGAGCCATCCTGGCTTTGAGATGTGGCCAGACGAGATGGCCATCATGGATGGCAGTTCCGATGAGAGGCGACCGGCCCCGGTGGATTGACCACAGGGAGGACGGGTCTTCAGATGGCAAAGTGACGCTTGGCTCCATGAGCACGAAAACGTGTCTGCCTGCCCGGAGGTTCCGCTTTTGCCGGTTGCGTTACGCCCGGCGCTTCAATCCTATGCTTTCGGAGCGAAGAGACGGTCTCGCGATCCGGCGAGATGCTCCCGCATCAATTTGCGGGCCGTCTCCACCTCTCCGGCACTGATGGCGTCAAACACGGCCGTGTGCTCGGTCAGCACATGTCCCAGCCCGTCATTCGTCCGCCGCAGCGATAGTCCGTGGAGGCGCATGCCAACGGCAATGTGCTCTTCGAGCGCCTGCATGGCAGTGACGAAATAGGGGTTGGCCGAGGCTTGGGCGATGCTGAGGTGAAACATGAAATCGGCATCGGCGCGGTGGGCTTGCCGGTTGGTGGCGTCACGCAAGAGGTTGAGCGCGGTCTTGATTTTGAGGAGCGCTTCGGGCGAGCGCCGTTGCGCGGCCATTGCCGCCGCTTCCGGCTCGATGGTCAGGCGAAAGTCGTAGCAGTGCTGCAGGTCGGACAGGTTCTCCATCTGCCCGAAGCCAAGCGGCTCGCGAATACCCTGTTCGCGCACAAAACTGCCGGCGCCACGGCGCGAATAGATCAGGCCCTGATCGCGCAGGCGCTGCAAGGCGTCGCGAATGATCGGACGCGAAACCTGGAACTCGGCAGCGAGAGCGTGCTCTGTCGGCAGGCGTTCGTCCACGGCATAGGCGCCGGATTTGATGGAGCGCTGGATGCGGTCAAAAACCGTTTCGGAGAGGCTGCGCCGCCCGGTGAGGCTATCGGACATGGCTTTGCACTGGGCTCCCG
>NZ_JBEVLL010000179.1:0-2616 GCF_040509215.1 Devosia sp. | reverse complement strand
GCGATGATGATGTTCTTGGCCTTGTAGGTGCCCTCGCCGAGCGCACTCTTCGGCACCGGTCCCTGCGGCTGCACGATCGGCTTCTTTGATGGGGCAACCTTGATTTCACCGGGCTTGGTGATCGTGGCTTCGCCCCAGATGATGTCGATCTTGTTCTTCTTCATCAGGAACTGCACGCCATTGTTCATCTGCGCCGCAATGGCGCGCGAACGCTTGACGATGCCGTCGAGGTCGAAGCCGAATTTTTCGGCGGTCAGGCCGTAGTCCTTGGCGTGGCCCATGTGGCCGTAGATTTCGGCCGAGCGCAGCAGCGCCTTGGTCGGGATACAACCCCAGTTGGAGCAGATGCCGGCCATGTGCTCGCGCTCGACGATGGCCACCTTCATGCCAAGCTGCGCGCCACGGATGGCGGCAACGTAACCGCCGGGACCGGCGCCGATGACGAGAAGATCGTATTGGTCAGCCATATGGGCCTCCAGAAAATTTAGGGTCAGAGACCCAGCATGGATTTGACGAGCGGAGCCAGGCCCTCGCCGATGGCGCGGGTATTGGCCTCGTCCAGATGCACGCCGTCGCGCTTGTCGGCGACGGCCACGGAGGCGGCGTTGAAATAGCCGACGCCCAATTCGCGGGCGACGCGGCTGTAGATGCTATCAAAAAGCTTCGCCTCGTCCGCGCGCGGCGCGAACATGGGATGAAGATCGGCATGGTCGGTTTCGACGGTCAGCGGTGGCGCCACCATGATGACCTGGGGCACAGGCTGCCCGACATCATAGGGATGTTGCCGCACGATCTGCACCAGGCGTTTGACACCCATGGCCGCGCCGAAGGCGGTGCCATTGATGTAGATCTTAAGATCGTTGGTGCCGAGCATGATGATGACGAGATCGAGTGGCTTGTGGCTGTCGAGCAGTGTCGGCAGCACACGCGCACCATTACGATCGGCAAGGCTCGAATAGTCGTCGAACGCCGTGGTTCGACCACCCAGACCCTCGGCGATCACCCTGCCCTTGCCCCCGAGCGAGCGCTCGAGGGTTGTCGGCCAGCGATCCTCATAGGCATGGCGAGGGCCGCCCGTCTGCGGATTGGCCCCATAGGTCAGACTATCGCCATAGGCGAGAATGGTCTTCATGCGACTGCCCTACCAGAGCGTTTCCAGGAGAAATGACACCGGCTTTCCGGTTTGGAAACGCGACCAAAAGAGACCTGGGGCAAAGCCCTAGGCCAGCATCATCACCGGATTTTCGATCAGACCCTTGAACACGCCGAGGAGTTCCGCACCCAGCGCGCCATCGACGGCACGGTGGTCGCAGGAGAGCGTTACCGTCATGAATTGGCCGATCTTGATCTGGCCATTTTCGGGATACACGCGCTCTTCGCCGGCGCCGACCGCGAGGATCGTGCCATGCGGCGGGTTGATCACGGCAGCGAAGTGCTTGATGCCGAACATGCCGAGGTTGGAAACCGAGGTCGAACCGCCCTGGTATTCATGCGGCGCCAGCTTCTTGCCGCGAGCGCGGGTCGCCAGATCCTTTACTTCGTCCGAAATCTCGCGCAGCGACTTGGTATCGCAGCTCTTGACCACTGGAGTGAAGAGACCACCCGGCACGGAGACGGCAACCGCCACGTCCGAGCGCTTGTGGTAGAGGATAGAGTCGCCGGCCCAGGTGGCATTTGCCGCCGGTACGCGCTGCAGCGCCACTGCCCAGGCCTTCATGACAAAGTCATTGACCGAGAGCTTGTAGGCCGGCTTGCCGTCCTTGCTCTTGGGCGCCGAGGCATTGATCTGCTCACGCGCTGCGAGCAGCGCGTCGATCTTGGCGTCGAGCGTCAGGTAGAAGTGCGGAACGGTCTGCTTGCTTTCGGTCAGGCGCGCAGCCACGACCTTGCGCATGCCGTCATTGGGAACGACCTCGTAGGTGCCTTCCTCATAGAGCGCCATGACCTGGTTCTTGCTCATGCCAGTCGCAGGCGCAGCGGCAGCGGCCGGAGCACCGGCAGCAGGCTTGCTCGCGCCCTTGGCGGACTTGGCAGCTTCCACGTCCGACTTGACGACACGGCCCTTCGGACCCGAACCGGCTATGCTGGAGAGATCGAGGCCGGCATCCTTGGCAAGACGCTTTGCCAATGGCGACGCGAACACACGGCCACCTTCGGATTTCGCCGGAGCCTTGGCCGCAGCAGCCGGAGCGCTGGATCCAGAATTGGCATTGGTCGCTGCCGGTGCCGGAGCTTCAGTCTTCGGAGCTTCCGCAGCCGGGGCCGGCGCAGCCTTGGGTGCTTCCGCCTTCGGAGCGCCGATGGCGCTGGCGTCTTCGCCATCCTGCAGCAGCACGGCGATCACAGCGTTGACCTTCACACCTTCGCTGCCTTCGGCAACGAGGATCTTACCGATCTTGCCCTCGTCCACGGCCTCGACTTCCATCGTGGCCTTGTCGGTTTCGATTTCGGCGATCACGTCACCGGAAGAGACAGAGTCGCCCTCCTTGACGTGCCATTTGGCGAGCTTGCCCTCTTCCATCGTGGGAGAGAGCGCCGGCATGGTGATATCGATAGGCATACCGGGTCTCCTTACGAGCGATAGGTCACGGCATTCACGGCCGCGATCACTTCGTC
>NZ_JBEVLL010000178.1:0-6435 GCF_040509215.1 Devosia sp. | reverse complement strand
GGTGCGGGCGATGGCCTGCAGCTTTTCGGCCGGATAGGGGGCCGTGATGGTGCAACTGATCGCGGCATCAGCCCAGAAGAGCGCCGTATCGAGGCCGAGATTGGCCAGCTCGTAGCTGGGCGTGTCGGGGCCGGGCGAGGGCGTCACGTAAAGCGTCAAGCGTGCGCCGGCCGTGTCTTCATACATGAGCTGGGCGGCGCGGCCGCCGGGCACATTGGGAGCGGGAAGCAGACGGCCGCCAAGGAAGGTCAGGCCGGAGGCGCTGAGGTCGGGCATGGCGAGCGTCGTCTGCAGCCTGTTCGAGAGCCAGGAGGACAGGTGCTCGCTATCGGCGCCGTTCACTTCGACGGCGTGGCGGTTTTCAAGCACATAGACGGTATGGGCGCTGACGGCGTCGGCGATGAGGCGGTCGGCAATTCCGGGCGTGTCCATCTGGCCGCGCAGCAGCCAGCCGGCGCCGAGGCCCAGGCCGAGCATGAGAACAGCGGCGGCCGCCCCCATGAAGAAGCGGTTGCGGCGCCTTTGCTGGGCTTGCAGCAGTTTTTCGACCGATAGCCGAGGCGGCATCGGTTCGGCGGCGACGGGTCCATAGAGGGTGCGGATGGCATTGGCCTGGCGTTGCATCAGGGCGACTTCGGCGGCGGCGTCGGCGTTGCCTGCGAGATAGGCGTCGACCTCCGCCCGGTCCGCTGGGGAGAGCGCGCCGTCGGCATAGGCCATCAATGTGTCGCGGGTGATGTCGCTCATTTCACGGTTCTTAAATGCGGTTCGGACGGTATGCCAGTCAGTGTCTTCAACGCGGCCCTGGCGCGGCCGAGACGGCTCATCAGCGTGCCGAGGGGAATGTCGAGAATTGCGGCTGCCTCGGCATAGGGAAGGCCTTCGAGAGTGACCAGCAGCAGTGCCTCCTTCTGTTCATGTGGGAGGGAACCTATGGCTCGATCCAGTTCGGCCAGCGCCATATGCCCGGGCTGCGGGGCCGGCACCGACGGCTCGGGGATATCGGCAAGGTTCACCGGCTCGCCGCGGCGGCGCGCACCGCGCAGACTATTGCGATGGACATTGACGAGGATGGTGAAAAGCCAGGCGCGGACCGGGCCCTTCGGCCGGAAGAGACCGCGCTTGGCGAGGGCCCGTTCGAGGCAATCCTGCACGAGATCATCGGCGCGATCGAAATCGCGTGTCAGCGCCCGGGCGTAACGCCTGAGCGCCGGCACGGCGGCCTCAATCTCATGCAGGATGTCGACCAAGAAAGGCCTCGGGGTTATTCGATGGCAAGATGCCAGACGTCGCCGACGCCGTCACCCTTGATGTCGCCGGCTGCGGTGTCTTCATACCAGTAGTAAAGCGGCATGGACTTGTAGGCCCACATCTTGGTGCCGTCGGTGCGGTCGACCAGGGTGAAATCGCCTTCGGCCGCTGCAGAAGCATCGGCAAACAGCGGCGGCCACTTCTCGGCGCAGGTGTCGTAGCAATTGGTGACGCCCGCGGTGTCCTTGTCGAAGATATAAAGGGTCATGCCATTGGCATCGGTCAGCACCATCTTGCCGCCAATGTCGGTGGATTTGACCGCGCCGCCGAGATAGTCGGTGGCAAAGGTCGGGGCGACGATGAGGGCGAGGGCCGCTGCACCGGCCAGAAGCGAACGCAGGATCATGATGTGTCTCCTCTTGGCGGGCGCTTTATGCGGCCCGCAAAGAGACAAACACCGGCGCGGCGGGTTTAATCCCGGCCCGTGCTAATTTTCTTCGGTGAAACGGACGGCGCCGATGTGGGGGAGGTTGCGGTTGCGCTGGGCGTAGTCGATGCCGTAGCCGACAACGAAGCGGTCGGGGATCTCGAAGCCGAGCCATTTGGCATTGATTTCGGTCTCGCGGCGGCTGGGCTTTGAGAGCAGGGCGCAGACTTCCATGCGGCGGGGATGGCGCGTCTCGAGGATTTCGAGGACGTGCTTAAGTGTATGGCCCGTATCGATAATATCTTCGACAACCAGCACGTCGCGGCCGCCGATTTCGCCGCGCAGATCCTTCAGAATACGGACTTCACGGCTCGATTCCATCGCGTTTCCATAGGAGGACGCTTCGATGAAATCCACTTCCACCGGCAGGTCGAGTTCGCGGACGAGGTCGGCGATGAAGATGAACGAACCGCGCAAAAGCCCGACGACGACCAGTTTGTCGGTGTCGGCGAAATGGGTCGAAATCTCTTTTGCGAGGGCCTCGACGCGGGCGGCGATGGCCTTGGCGGAGATCAGTTCGTCGACGACGTAGGGCTTTTGGGTCATGGCAGATCCGAGTAACGCAAGCGCGAGACTGTTAGCAGACTGTTGGCATCGAGGGTAGCGGCTGGCGGAATAGGTCACAGAACGACGATGCCCCCGGCGGTGATCCGGGGGCATCGGTGTTTGCTGCTGCCATTTTTTGAGGGTGGGCCCCCGGGGCGCCCCAAGGGCATCGGTGTTTGTGGTTGCTGTTTACCGGAGACTGTCCACTGGAGATTTGCCGGGGACGGTTTAAGCGCAGAGGCCTCGGGTCGGGCCCAAGGGCGCCGGTGTTTGTGGAGGCCGTTTACTGGAGACTGTCCACTGGAGACTATCTGCCGGAGATGGCTTGAGCGCAGAGCCCTCGGATCGGCCCCAAGGGCGTCGGAGTTTGTGGCGGCTGTTTACTGGAGACAGTCCAGTGGAGAATATCTGCCGGGGATGGCTTATGCGCGGAGCCATCGGAACGGCCCCGAGGGGCGTCGGTGTTTGTGGCGGCCGTCTATTGGAGACTGTCTACTGAGACTATCCGCCGGAGACGGCCTAAGGCCAGAGCCCTCGGGTCGGGTCAGAGGCGTCGGTGTTTGTGGCGGTTGTCTACTGCAGACTATCTACTGGAGACGGCTTAAGTGCAGAACCCTCGGGTGGGGCCCGAGGGTGACGCTTGAGGGCGGGGTGCCATTCGAGCATGGCCTGCTCAGCTAAAACCGCTCCACCGGAGCGATTTTGCCTTTGGTGCGCTTCTCAGCGCGGCAGGTCCGTCTTGCCCATGAGATCGAAATCGATCGAGCGGGCGGCCTGGCGGCCTTCGCGGATGGCCCAGACGACGAGGGACTGACCGCGACGCATGTCGCCGGCGGCGTAAACCTTGGGCTTGGTCTTGCGGTAGGTCATGGTGTCGGCAAACAGGTTACCGCGCTTGTCGTAGTTGGCGTCGAGTTCGGCCAGCATGCCGTCGTGCATCGGGCCGGCGAAGCCGATGGCGAGGAGCCCGAGGGGCGTTGGTGTTTGTGGCGGTGTCTACTGCAGACTATCCACTGGAGACGGCCTAAGCGCAGGGCCCTCGGGTTGAGCCCGAGGGTGACGTTTGGGGTGGGGCGCCATTCGAGCATGGCCGGCTCAGCGAAGATCGCTCCAGTGGAGCGATCTTGCCTTTGGTACGCTTCTCAGCGCGGCAGGTCCGTCTTGCCCATCAGATCGAAATCGATGGAGCGGGCGGCCTGGCGGCCTTCGCGGATGGCCCAGACGACGAGGGACTGACCTCGACGCATGTCGCCGGCGGCGTAAACCTTGGGCTTGGTCGTGCGGTAGGTCATGGTGTCGGCAAACAGGTTGCCGCGCTTGTCGTAGTCGGCGCCGAGTTCGGCCAGCATGCCGTCGTGCACCGGGCCGGCAAAGCCGATGGCGAGGAGCACGAGGTCGGCCTTGATGATGAATTCTGAGCCGGGGATCGGCTGGCGCTTGCGGTCGACGCGGGCGCATTCGACTCCGGTGACTTCACCGCGAGCATTGCCGATGATCTTCATGGTGCCGGCGGAGAACTCGCGGATAGCGCCTTCAGCCTGGGAGGACGAGGTGCGCATCTTGACCGCCCAATTGGGCCAGTTGGTCATCTTGTCTTCGAGTTCGGGCGGCATCGGGCGGACGTCGAGCTGGGTCACGGCGATGGCGCCCTGACGGAACGAGGTGCCGACGCAGTCAGAGGCAGTATCGCCACCACCGACGACGACGACATGCTTGCCGGCGGCGGTGAGCTGGACTTCGTGGGAAACGTCTTCGTAGCCGACGCGACGGTTCTGCTGCACGAGGAAGGGCATGGCGTAGTGAACGCCGTTGAACTGCTGGCCTTCGACGTCGACTTCACGCGGACGTTCGGAGCCGCCGCAGAGCAGCACCGCGTCATGATCGCGCTGCAGATCGGAGAGCGGGACGTTGACGCCGATATTGGCGCCATAGTGGAAGGTGACGCCTTCGGCTTCCATCTGGGTGGTGCGGAAGTCGATGTGTTCCTTTTCCATCTTGAAGTCGGGGATGCCATAGCGGAGCAGGCCACCGGCCTTGGGCTCACGCTCGAAGAGGTGAACCTCGTGACCGGCACGGGCGAGCTGCTGGGCCGCAGCCATGCCGGCGGGACCGCCGCCGACGACGGCGACCTTCTTGCCGGTCTTGATCTTGGGGAGCTGCGGTTTGACCCAACCGGCGCGGATCGCCTTGTCGGCGATGGCCTGTTCGACCGTCTTGATGGCGACCGGAACGTCTTCCAGGTTCAGCGTGCAGGCTTCCTCGCACGGGGCGGGGCAGATGCGGCCGGTGAATTCGGGGAAATTGTTGGTCGAGTGGAGGTTGCGCGCAGCCTCTTCCCAATCGTTGTTATAGACGAGGTCGTTCCAGTCCGGGATCTGGTTGTGGACCGGGCAGCCGGTATCGCCGTGGCAGAACGGAATGCCGCAATCCATGCAGCGCGCCGCCTGATCGACGATGCGACCTTCCGTCATCGGAATGGTGAATTCACCGAAGTGACGGATGCGGTCGGACGCCGGCTCGTAGCGCGGTTCTTCGCGTTCGATCTCGAGAAAGCCTGTTACCTTACCCATGGCTTTGCTCCTTACTTCAACAGGTCTTCGGAATAGGGTTCGCAGCTTGCCGAGTCGAACTCGGCGCCGGCGAATTCCGGGATTTTCATCGCTTCAACCTGACGCTTAAAGGTTGGAAGCTGATCGCGATAGCTGCTCCGGCAATCGGCAAGGCTAAGCCCCGCGGGCGCCGTGAAGAGCAGCGATTTGGTCGAGCCGTCCTGCAGACGGTAATTCAGCACCACTGCAGCTTCCGGCGCTGCGAGCGCCGGAGCCACAGAGGCTGAAAGCAGGAGGGCAGCCAGGGCCAAAGTCTTTGTCATCGACATCACTCCGCGGCCACATGGGTGCCGGAACCGCGCTTGCGTTCCATCTCGAGGATAGCGCGGCGATATTCGACCGGCATGACCTTCACGAATTTCGGGCGCATTTCGACCCAGTTGTCGAGGATCATCTTGGCCTTGGTCGAACCGGTATAGTGCAGGTGGTTCGAGATGAGCTGATGCAGGCGCTCGTCGTCGTGCTTGGTCATGTCGCCGGAAATGTCGACGCGGCCATGCCATTCGAGATCACCACCGTGGTGGTGAAGCTTGCGCATCAGGTCTTCTTCTTCCTGCACCGGTTCGAGATCGACCATGGCGAGGTTGCAACGGCTGCGGAAGGTCTCGTCCTCGTCGAGGACATAGGCCACGCCGCCCGACATGCCGGCTGCGAAATTGCGGCCGGTCTGGCCGATGACGACGACGAGACCGCCGGTCATATATTCGCAGCCATGGTCGCCCGTGCCTTCGACAACGGCGATTGCACCCGAGTTACGCACGGCGAAGCGTTCGCCGGCGATGCCGCGGAAATAGGCTTCACCCTTGATGGCGCCGTAGAGGACGGTGTTGCCGACGATGATCGACTTGCTCGGATCGAAGGATACCTGATCGGACGGGCGCACGACGAT
Source organism: Devosia sp. (assembly GCF_040509215.1). GTDB lineage: Bacteria > Pseudomonadota > Alphaproteobacteria > Rhizobiales > Devosiaceae > Devosia. Next base: position 653 of record NZ_JBEVLL010000178.1, on the reverse strand, counting down.
GCGGCCACCGGAAAGACCCTTGCCGACATAGTCATTGGCGTCGCCGATCATGTCGATCGAGATGCCCTTGGCGAGGAAGGCGCCAAAGGCCTGGCCGGCGGTGCCGCGGAGGGTGATCGACACCGTGTCTTCCGGCAGGCCCTCGTGGCCATACTTTTTGGCGAGGGCGCCCGAAAGCATGGCGCCGGCCGAGCGGTCGCGGCTGCGGATCGGCAGTTCGATCTGCACGGCCTTGCCCTCTTCGAGAGCCGGCTTGGCGAGTTCGACGAGCTTGCGGTCGAGAACGGCTTCGAGGTGATGGTTCTGGAACTCGGAGTGATAGAGCGTATCGCCCCCGATCGGCTCGGGCTTGTAGAAGACCTTGGAGAGGTCGATGCCTTCGCTCTTCCACTGGCCTTCGGCGCGGCGCTGATCGAGGAGATCGGAACGGCCGATCAGTTCGATGAGCGTGCGCGCACCCATTTCCGCCATCAAACCACGCAGTTCTTCAGCGATGAAGAAGAAGTAGTTGATGACGTGTTCGGGCGTGCCCTTGAAGCGCTTGCGCAGCACCGGGTCCTGGGTGGCGACGCCAACCGGGCAGGTGTTGAGGTGGCACTTGCGCATCATGATGCAGCCGGCCGCGATCAGCGGCGCGGTCGAGAAGCCGAATT
>NZ_JBEVLL010000177.1:0-42040 GCF_040509215.1 Devosia sp. | reverse complement strand
CGAATACCTCTATGTCGACCTCGGCAGCCAGACCTATGGCGGCCTCCCGGGCGGCGCCCGCGACATCGGCCACAAGTTCAGCGTCATCCGCGCCGGCGTGAACTACAGCTTCTAATTTAGAGGGCAGGCATTTCTGCGGTCGCAGAATTCCTTCTGTCCACCAAGCCTGAAATTATGGGACCCGAGACGCCCAAGGCACCCGGAAACTCCGGGGGTCAGGGCGTCCCGGGCCCCTGATCTATTCAGACGCACTCACCGATCAGGAGGCGGCGCTTTCGTCGTCCGAGAGCAAGCTCTGCATCGTGGTTTCCACGGCGGGCAGGTCGACGGCGCTGGCAATGACACTGTCCAAAAACCCCGGAAAGCGCTGATCGAGATCGTCCCGGCGCAACGTCACGCGGCGCTTCGTGCCCTCGGGCCGCACATTGACGACGCCCGCCTCGCGCAGCTTGGCCACGTGATAGGTGAGATTGGTCTTGGATGTCAGACCATTCAACTGTCCGCAGACGAGGCCGTTCAACTGATCGCACCGCGCCAGACAGCCGATAATGGCAAGGCGCGTATCGTCACCAAGCGCGGCAAGCACGTTGGGAAGGGTGATCTGGTCGGTCTCGGGATGCGGCAGGCTCATGGCCGATATCTAGCGCCGTTGTCGCCTTAGTTCAATATCTATTGAACAAGATGTTGACTTCGGTCCGTTTGAGGTTCAATTGTCCAATAAATTTTGGACAAAGGATCCCACCATGGATATCCGTCTCATCTGGCTGGCCGTGGGCACCTTCGCCATTGGCGTCGAAAGCTTCGCCATTTCGAGCCTCCTGCCGCAGATTGCCGACTCGACCGGCGCCACTCTCACCCAGGCTGGCTATCTCGTTCTCGCCTTTGCACTGGCCAATGCCTTTGGCGCGCCCATTCTTGCAGCGCTCTGCGGCACGGCCGATCGGCGCCGCATTCTCGCCGCTGCCGCCGTCGTCTTTGCCGGTGGCGCGGTATGGGCCGGCTTCTCCCAAGGCTATCTGGACCTCATGGCAGCGCGCATCCTGATGGCCCTGTCGGCCGGCCTTTACACGGCAACGGCCCAGGCAACCGGCGTCGCCATTTCGTCCCCGGACCATCGGGCTCGCGCTATCGCAGCCATCGTGGGCGGCACCACCATGGCCGTCGCGTTCGGCGCGCCGCTCGGCGCTTTGGTGGCGAGCCTTGTGGGCTGGCGCGGCACCTATGCCATGGTCGCGGTCTTTGCTCTTGTCGCCGCCACGTCGATCTGGATCATGCTGCCCGCCGGTCTGCGCGGCCAACAGCTCACCCTGCGCCAGCGCATTGCGGCCGTCGCGCTGCCCGGCGTTCCCGGCGCGCTCCTGACGACCCTCCTCAATCTTGCCGGCGCTTTCACCGTTATCGTCTACCTGGCGATCGTCACCACGCAGTCGATCGGCCTGCCGCGCGATCTGGTGCCGGCGGTTCTCCTCACCTTCGGCATAGGCGCCGCTTTTGGCAACGCAGCAGGCGGGCAATTGGCCGATCGCATCGGCGCAAGGCAGACTGTCATCGGCGCCGGCCTTCTCAATGCGGTCATGCTGCTGGCGATTTCCGCCGTGGCCTTTGTTCCGGCGCCCTTTGCCGGACCGGCTTTCTTTGCCATCGTCCTCCTCTGGGGCGCCACCGGCTGGGCCTTCCCTCCGGCGCAGTCGAGCCACCTGCTGAGCCTCGCACCCGACGCGGCCCCCCTGGTTCTGTCGCTCAATGCTTCGGCTCTGTACCTCGGTATTGCCGGCGGCTCGCTGCTGGGCGGACTGGTGCTGCAATATGGGTCGGCCAGCGACCTAGGCTGGATCGGGGCGATACTGCCCTTCACCGCCGCACTCGGCATTCTGATCAACGGGGCAGCCAAGCGCCGCGCCGAAGCGATGCCGGCCCGCTTGGGGTGAACATGCTCTCGTGGACGACGTCGCTCGGGGCGCGGCCGGCAAAGGTGAGGCGAGGTCCGTAAGCGGGCCCCGCCCCCGTTCAGGTCATGGGCGCGGCGGGCGCGTCACGCCATATGTGTTCTCGAGCGCCCCAAGGGCCGGCCCCCGCTCGAGCCCCTGTTCGGCCCAGTCGGCAAAAAACTGCTCGTAGCCACCCGGGTTGAAGATGACCAGCAGCTTTCCATCGGTCTTGTTGTTGAAGCCGTGGGCCTGCCCGGCATCCACCGAAACAAAGGTCCCGGGGCCCGCTTCGAACGTCTCGTCGCCGATGTGAAAATCGAACGTACCCTCGAGGACGTACCAGCTCTCTGCCTCTTTCGCATGGGTGATGGCGGGCCCCGGACCTTCGCCCGTCTTGCCCTCAATGATGATAATGCCGAGCTCGCCGTCCGTTTGGCCCGCACTGGCAAGGACATGGATCGACTGCTGGGCCGGCTTGACGGTCACGTATTCGCCCGGCTTGGCGATGATGGGCTCATAAGCCAGCGCGGCGGTGACCGTGAGTGCAAACAGTGTCGCAACTGCAAGAGGAGCGCGGATCATGGACTTCTCCGTAGCTTGATTGAGAGGCCCTTGTTTACGACGCGGGACTGATTTGGCCTGTCAGTCGATCGGCCGACATCGCTGGCGTCCAATGTTGAAACATGCGAGCTTCTCGAAGGCTTCCGGACGGCACGGTGAGAGCCTTGGATACGCAGGCAGAGCAGCGACGCTTGACCCTCTATCGGGCCTGGTGGGTGGCCATGAGCGGGCACTACGAGGACTGGCGCGCCGTCTGCACGGAAGTAGCCACACGGGGACACGTTCGGCCCGAGCGCTGGTTCAAGACCGAGGCGATCCGCGATCAGATGGATCGGGTCTGCCGCGAGGCGCGAATAGCCGAGCCGACCTGGGAAAGCGAGCCCGTCTGGCAGGTGATCCAACGCGAGCACATCGCCAAGTGGATGCGCGATTTCGACACGATTGCTGCTTGTCACTTGGGCACCGCAGATGATCGCTGGCTGGCAAAGGTAGGCGGCCTCGGCATCACCGAGCGACGGGGATGGGACGCATTGGCGCAGAGCCTGCGCGTCGATATCCGCCAGGACCCTGACCCCTGTCCCTTCATCGCCTACCGCACGCGCTTTGAAGACCGGGTGCTTCATGCCAGCGACACCATGGCCTGGGTCGCGTTCACGCTTGCCTTTCCCACCGCCGGATTGTCAGGCTGGCGCGGGCCCGGCCACAGCCACGTATTGGCAACGCTTGAAAGGCCGGCAGGCGAATGGAAGATCGCCAGCTTCTGCGTTGTTGACGACAATTTCGGCCAGACCGACGCGCCGACCTGGCAGGTCGACCGCCTCTGTCGCCTCATTCAATGCAATGCCTCGGCCTCAACGCTGATGGCTGGCGACGATTTCCTGAGGCTGAGCGGCGGCAAACTGAAATTGGTCGATCGCGTCGCGCAGGAGGCCATGCTGGCCGCCATCGAACGTCTGGCGGAAATGGACGAGGGCCTCCTGGAGCCGACACACCACATTCCGATTGTGCATGACCTCGGGCATGGCGAGCCGGTCAGCGTCTGGTGGGCGACCCGCAGTGGCGGAAAATTGTTCGTCAGCGCCGACAATCCAGAACTGTTACGGAGCCGCCTCGAACTGGCGTCTCGTGCGCTTGGGCTTTCTCCGGCTCAGCACCGCGTAGCAGCAGCCGTTGTCGAGGGACTGGCACTACCGCAAGTGGCCGAGCGCGAGGGTGTGCGGCTGTCGACGGCGCGCACACAATTGCAGCGGGTATTCGACAAGGTCGGCGTCCACAGTCAGCCAGCCCTGGTCCGCAGCATGCTGAGCATCTCGATCGGCTGAAGTTCTGCCGTTTTATCGGTCACCCATGAGGGCGCCGCCCATTCACACCGCGAACTGGCGCTTTCTTACCCGCATTGGCGCAGCACTTTGGCGATCGCGGCGTTCGAGCCGCTGGCGCCAAATTCCTGCCCGTCGAAAACCTCCAGCCCGCCCTGCCCCTTGTGCCGCACGAACCCGACGCGGATCAGATCGGCCGCACGTTGCGCGATTGCGGCCCATTGCCGGGCCACCGGCCCGCGAACCAGGATCGAGCTGCCATCGTTGTGGATGAGTGGAAAATCCTGCGCGAAAATCGTGCCGCCCGTTGCGGCAAGACTGCCGGACGTCGCTCCGCTGGCATTGATCGCCAGGCTCAGGCTAGCCGCCGCCGCCACTTCCTTGCTCGGCTTTCGCACCCAGTAAGCCATGGCGAGGTCACCGCCGCGGCAGGCAAACTGAAACTGCGCATCGCCATTGTCGAAATAGGCGATGGGCACTGAGCCGCCTTCATATTTCCAGTCCGCAGCAAGGCTGGGCGTCGCGAGCAACAGGCCAAGCGCAGTGGCAAGGAGTTTCGACATCGCGTTTTCGGCCTCGTCTTAAGGAAACAGATCGCCGCTGCCGCGGCCCCGCCACCTTGAAACGCGAGGGTAAACGCGCCGCTAACTTGTCCCTATGCCGGGCGCCCCATCCCCGCAAAAGCGGCCTCATCGCAGAACACGGTCACGTGAGCGTGCTGCTGCAAGGCCGAGGCCGGGCAATCGCGGTCGGGCGACGTCACAAAGGCTCGCGTCAAAGCCTCCGCCTTGGCTGCGCCTGTCGCCACCAGCACGATCTCGCGCGCATCGAGAATGGTCCCGATACCCATGGTGATCGCCTCGGGCGGGGGTAGTTCGCCCGCCGGAAAATCGCTGGTATTGGCGGCAATGGTCGAGGGCGTCAGCTTGGCCACCTGCGTGCGGCCATCAAAGGCGGAGCCGGGCTCATTAAACCCGATATGCCCATTGCGCCCGATCCCCAGCAATTGCACATCGATGCCGCCGCGCTCCGCAATCGCCACCTCATAGGCAAGGCAAGCCGCTTCCGCATCGCCGCCGGCCTCAGGCAGCAACGCCCTCTCCGCCGGCAGATCGACATGACGGAAGAAATTATCCTCCATATAGCGCCGAAACGAAGCAGGGTGATCGGGAGCAAGCCCGACATATTCGTCGAGATTGAAGCTCGACGCCTCTGCAAAGGAAAGACCGGTCTCCCCGCTCAACCGCACCAAGGCTTCATAGATCGGCACAAAAGTCTTGCCGGTCGCGAGCCCCAGCACTGTTTGCGGGCGCGTGCGAACCACGCCGCCGATATGGGAGGCAACCGCCTCGGCGACGGCCTCTGGCGAAGAAAAAACCTGGAACTGAGCTTTGGTCATGAGTCTCTACGCAAAAAGGATCAGCTCGCGCGGCTGATGCTGCCGGTTCCGCCCGAAGCCTGAACCGAGCGGGTGCCGGCATCGATGGCCGCCACGAGGGCTGTACGATTGTCGGCGCCATTGAGCCAGGCATGAATGAAGCCGGCATTGAACGCGTCGCCCGCCCCGGTCGTATCCACCACCTCGACACGCGGGCTAGGCAGATCGATCACCGTCCCACCCGCCGCCAGAATAGCGCCTTCGCCGCCGCGCTTCAGCGCCACGACAGGAAAATGCCGTTGCAGCACGCCAAGCGCCGCGGCCGGATCGGTCTCCCCGGTCAGCGCCTCGGCCTCTTCCATATTCGGCAGGAACACATCGGTGCCCGATGCCCGCTCGAAAAACAGCGGGTCGCGGATCAGTTCGGCATCCCAACTCGGATCGAGCGACACCGTCAGCCCATGGCTTTTGGCCTTGGCAATCGCATCGGGCATTTCGTGCAGCGTCGCATATTCGGCGATGTGGAGGTGCGCTACCTCAGCCGAAGCGATTGCCGCTTCAAACCCGGCCGGCCGCGCATGGCCAGCCCGGCGCGACAGGAAGGCGCGATCCCCATCATGCACCATGACGACGGTAAGCTGCGGCCCTGCCGTCTCGTGTCGATCGAGAAACTGCAGGTCGAGCCCCAGCGCATCGATCTCGTCGAAAAGCGCGAGAGACAATGCATCGGTACCGAACCGCGCCAGCAGTGCCGAATGGCGCCCCAGTGCGGCCAGATGCGCAGCGGTGATCAGCGCCCCGCCGCCCGGCGTCATGGCGAATTCGCGGGCAAAGAGCTCACGCCCCAATTGGGGCATGCCGTCGAGCCCGCGAAACACCATGTCGCAATAGATGCGGCCGAGATTGAGCACAGCCCCGGCGCGTGGAAGAGAAGATGTCATGCGCGGCCCAGAGCCTTTTCGCTGACGGCGTCGAAAAGGTAGAGCGACCCCGCGCCGGCATGAACCGACACAGTGCTGCCGATAGCAGGCACGACCCGCCCCGGCGCCGTAGCGATCACCTGCGCCTTGCCAACAGTGAGGTGCACCAGCGTTTCCGACCCAAGCGGCTCCACCGCCTCGACCACGCCCGAGGCCGAAAGCCCCACGCCCGTCGCTTCGCCGACCACCAGGTCATGCGGACGAACGCCGATCAGCGCCTTGCCCTCATGCGCCGGCAAGGTGAGCCCCGAAATCGCGGCGCCCTCGACGCTCAGATTGCCGCCAGCAATCGTGCCTTCCACCATGTTCATCGACGGGCTGCCGATAAACCGAGCGGTAAAGACATCGACCGGATTTTCGTAGAGATCCGTAGGCGTCCCCACTTGCAAAATATTGCCGTCGCGCATCACGACGATCTTGTCGGCCATAGTCATGGCTTCGACCTGATCATGCGTCACGTAGACGATGGTCGTGCCAAGCCGGCGATGAAGACTCTTGATCTCCATACGCATCTGCGAGCGCAACTGCGCATCGAGGTTGGACAACGGCTCGTCAAAGAGGAACGCCGCCGGATCGCGCACCATGGCGCGGCCAATGGCAACGCGCTGGCGCTGGCCACCCGACAGAGCCGCTGGCCGCCGGTCGAGCAGCTTTTCAAGGCCGAGAGTCTTGCCCGCCTCTTCGATCCGCTTCTGCTTCTCGGCCTTCGACAGCTTCGAGGTGTAGAGACCAAAGCCGATATTCTGGCCCACGGTCATGTGCGGGTAGATGGCGTAGTTCTGGAACACCATGGCGATATTGCGCTGCTTGGGCTCGCGCTGGTTCACCACCTCGCCGCCGATGAGAAGATTGCCGCCCGAAATATCCTCGAGCCCGGCAATCATGCGCAGGGTGGTGGATTTGCCGCAGCCCGAGGGGCCGACAAAGACGACGAATTCCCCATCTTCGATGGTGAGGTCAATGCCATGTACGGCGCGGGTCTTGCCGTATTCCTTGACCAGTTTCTGCAGTTCGATCTTGGCCATCAGGCAGTTCCCTTCAATGCGCCGAAGCGCTCTTTGAGCAAGCGCGCGGCATCAGCCTGGCGGCGCAGTATTTTTCCATGAGTGTCGGTAAGCCGCGCCGCGTCCTGCCTGTAGCCGGCAATGGCCGCATTCAGCGGCTCCGGCGCCGGCCCACCAAAGCGGGTGCGCACCGAGACGAAATATTCCGGCGAGACGATTTCGGCGAAACTTGCTTCATCGAGCGCCGAACGTCGTCCGGTCGCCTTCTCGAAAGCGGCCGTGAACGGCGCATATCCATCGCTGACGAGATCGCCACCCATGGCGACCACGGCTTTGGCGACGGACGCCGCAATCTCATGCCCCTCACGGAAGGATAGCCCTTCCCGGCGCACGAGCGAGTCAGCCAGCTCGGTAATGGTAATGCACGAGCGCGAAATATTGTCCCGCACCCGCTTGGGATCGATGCGGATCTGCTGCACCAGTGCCGCCAACAGGTCGAGCACGCGATAGGCACTCGCAAAGGCCTGATAGCCCATGGCCTGCGTTTCGCCCTCGCTGTCATTCATGTCGGTGAAGGGCGTATTGTGCATCACCGTAAGCATCGCCTGCGCCCGCCCAGCCGTCTGGCTTGCGAGGTGCCGGAGATGCTCGATCGGCACCGGATTGCGCTTCTGCGGCATGATCGAGGAGATCTGCACGAGGCTATTGGGCACATAGATCTGCCCCACCTCGAAACTGGTCCATACCTGGAAATCCTGGATCGGACGCCCCAGATGCAGGAACATCAGCTCGATCGCCGAATAGGTCGAGGTGATATAATCCACCCCGGCAATGCACGAATATGAGTTCTGCAGCGGCGCCGCAAAACCCAGCAGTTCTGCTACCCGCGCCCGATCAGTCGGAAAGCCGGTCGTGGTAATCGCCGCCGCGCCCATCGGCGAAAGCTCGACGATCCGATAGGCCTCGAACAGCCGCTCGATATCGCGCCCCACAAACTCGACGATCGCCGAGAGATAGTGCCCGAACGTCGTCGGCTGCGCCGGCTGCCCATGGGTATAGGCAACAACAAGCGTATCCTTCTCGCGCTCCGCCGCATCGATCAGCGTCGAATGCAGCTTCAGCGCCTTCTCAATGAGAACATTGAGCCGCTCGCGCAGCCCGAGCTTGAAGAGCGTATGGTCGATATCATTGCGCGAGCGCGCGGTATGAAGCCGCCCACCGAGATCTGGCCCAACGCGCTTCTTCAGCTCCTTCTCGATGAGGAAGAAGAAGTCCTCCACCTCACCGGTATAGACGAGCTTCGACGGCTCAATCTCGGCATCGATGCTATCGAGCGCCGCAGCAATGTCGCGCGCCTGACCGGCATCCAGAATACCGGTCTCGGTGAGCATCACCAGATGCGCGCGGTCGATGGCCCGAAAGCCTTCAACATGGTGGTCCTTGGCGCCGTCGAACAGCGGCGCCAGAACTGTTTCCTTGTAGACCGGATCGGGAAAAACCGACTGATCGGCAGAACGGGGATCGGTCATGGCTTAACCCTTAAGGCCGGCCAGCATGACGCCACGAACGATGTAGCGCTGCAGGAGAAGGAAGACGAGAAGCGTCGGAATGGTGCCGATGGCAGCGCCGGTCATGATCAGCTCCCACTGGATGGAAGCCTCCGCCGAGAAACTCGATATGCCGACGGGCAGCGTATAGAGCTCCTTGGAGGTGGTGACGATCAGCGGCCAGAAGAACGCGGTCCAGTTGCCGAGGAAGGTGAAGATGGCGAGAGCCGAGATCGCCGGCACCACCATGGGCATGGCGATCTTCCACCAGATGGTGAACTCGTTGAGCCCGTCGACACGCGCGGCTTCAAGGAAGTCGTTCGGCACGCCTTCGAAGAACTGCTTCATCAGGAAGGTACCAAAGGCCGTCATCATGCCGGGGAACATGATGCCCCAGTAGGAATTCAGCCAGCCCAATTGGCTCGACATCAGGTACCAGGGGATCACCAGCATTTCGGTGGGGATCATCAGGGTCGACAGGATGGCGAGGAAGATGAAGTAGCGACCGCGAAACTCGAACTTCGCCAGCGTGTAGCCGACGAGACTATCGAAGAACACGTTCGAGATCGTCACGGTAACGGCGATCAGCGTGGAGTTGAAGAACCACTGCATGAAGCGGCCATCGCCGAGCACCTTGATATAGTTGTCAAAGGTCGGCGCCGCCGGGATCAGGCGCAGGTCATAGACCTGGCCCGAGGTTTTTAGCGAGGTCGAAAACATGAACAGCAGCGGGGTGATCATGATGAGCCCGCCGATCAGCAACAGGGTCCAGGTAATGATGCGCCCGGGGCGGATATCGCGGCTATTGGCCGCCAGCTCTTTGGTCGAGGCCATGGTCATTTCTTTTCCCTCAGCACATAGAGCTGAAGCAGGGACACGATGAGCAGGATGGTGAAGAGAACCACGGTCTGCGCGGCCGCATAGCCCATCTGGTAGGACGAAAACGCGGTCTGGTAGATCATCAGCACCAGGGGCTTGGTCGCATTGAGCGGCCCGCCCGGATCGTTCGAGGTCATGTTGTAGACCTGATCGAAGATGCGGAGGAAACCGATGGAGGAGAACACCACGAGAAACACGGTGGTCGGCTTCAGGAGCGGAATGGTGATCTTGCGCAGGATCGCCCAATCACCCAGCCCGTCGATACGCGCCGCTTCATAGAACGTGCCGGGAATGGCGCGGAGGCCTGCCATGAAGATGATGATCTGGAAGCCAAGCCCCGCCCAGATCGCCGGGATCAGGATCGAAAACAGCGCCTGATCGACCGAACGAAGGAAGGGCTGCTGCGCAATCCCGATGGACGACAAAAACCCGTTGATCACCCCGATAGGCACCGGCTGGTAGAACCAGCGCCAGACCCAGCCCATGGCCGCGGCCGTGGTGAGGAATGGCAGGAAATAGAGGGCGCGGATGAAGCCGTGCATGACCTTAACGCGATCGAGATAATAGGCGATCACGAACGAGATAACGAGGCTCAGCGGCGTGCCGATGATGAGATAGAGGAAGGTGTTCTGGAACACTTTCCAGAAGACCGGATCGGCGAACATTTTCTGGTAGTTCGCAAAGCCGATGAACTGGGCCGGCCGCAGCAGGTCCCAATTGGTCAGGGACAGCCAGAAGGCCTGGAATGTCGGATAAAAGCGGATGCCCGCATAAAAGATGATCGGCACGGCGAGAAACGCCCAGGCCCAGATGACCCGCTTGGTGCTGATATTCAGGCGGTCCCAGAAGCGAACCGGGCCTGTCTGTGGAAGTGCGTTCGCCGACGCCATGTTCGCTCCTGCGATGAAATGCCAGGGAGTTCCCGAAGCGCCAAAATATCACCGGCCGTCACCCCGGCGAAGGCCGGGATGACAGTCGGTGTTTGTGGCGAAGTTCGAGCTCCTAAGAGCTTTTCCCTTACTGACGACCCTGATCGATGATCGCCTGTTCGGCCGTAGCCGCCTGGGCGATCGAGTCTTCGATCGACTGGCCTTCGAGCAGCACGCGGTTGACCATGTCGATAGCGGTCTGGCGCTGTGCGGCTTCATCATAGAACTGGGTGGTGTGGGCGTATTCGAGACCCTTGAGGAACGGCCCGCGGATCGGATCCGCCAGGTTTGCCTCGGTCAGGGCCACGTCACGACGTGCCGGCAGTTCGCCGACCGTGTTCAGCCAGATTTCCATCGCCTCAGGCGAAGAAATGTACTGGAGGAATTTTTGCGCCGCGGCGAGTTCTTCGCCCGTCGAGGTCGCGCCGATACCGTTGGCAAAGTAGCTCGAATAGTTCGAGCGCAGGCCATTGGCGTCAGCCGGCAGTTCCACCACACCCCATTCGAACGGGTTGTCGGCGAAGGCGCCGAGACGGAAAGTGCCGTCGATGGTCATTGCGGCCATGCCAGCGCGGAATGCGGCCTGTCCTTCATCCATGAAGCCCACGAGGCCGACATTCTTTTCGGTCTGCAGGGCCGTGTAGAACTTCAGCGCCGCAGCACCGGCTGCGTCGTTATAGGCGACATTGCCTTCGGCGTCATAAGGGGCGCCACCGTTCTGGCGGATGAGCACTTCGCGCCACCAGTGGTGATCCTGGCCGGCCATGTCCATGGTGATGCCGGCGGTCGTGATATTGCCCGCGCCATCGCGCTTGGTGGTGGCTTCGGCAGCCGCCAGCAGTTCGTCCAGCGTGGTCGGCGCCTCGATGCCGGCTTCGGCAAAGATCGCCTTGTTGTAGAACAGGGCCAGCGAACGCACGGCGGTCGGCAGGCCATAATAGTCTTCGCCGCGCTTCATAGCCGAAACGATCGGGAAGAAGTCGGATTCGATTTCGGCATGCGGGAACACGGCCGGATCGAGCGGCTGGATCAGCCCGCCATTCACGAACTGGTCGGTCCAGCCGTAGAACAGCTGCACAACGTCCGGGCCCTGGCCGGCAACCTTGGCGGCGACAACGCGCGTCTGGTAGTCGGCATAGGGGAACGTGGTCTGCTTGACGGTGATATCCGGGTTTGCGGCCTGGAATTTCTCGATCAGCTGGTCCATCGCCTGGACGCGGCTGTCAAAGACATACTGCCAATATTCGATTTCCACGGCCTGGGCAGCGCCCATTGCGATGAAGCTGATGCCGGCTGCAAGCCCGGCCACATATGCCTTACGCATAAAGTCCCTCCATTGGAGCGTCGAACCCTCCGACTGCTCTCTCATGTCAAAAACACGGCCCACGCCGCCTGACAGGCCCTCAACGTCCAATATGTGACACTGGCTTGTCAATAACATAATCTACTTGCGTTATCTTGTTCCCCGGCTAGTCTCCCCCTCCATTGCCGTGCTAGCCAGACATATGGGGAGGCGAAGAATTGAACGGCCGCAGCAAGAAAGATCTTCGTCAGCGCGTCGCCATCGGGTCCAACCCCGAGCGCAACCGCGCGCATAACCGGCGCGTGGTGCTCGAAGTCATTCGCTTCCACGAACATCTCGGCCGCACCGAGATCGCCCGCCGCGCCCAGCTCACACCCCAGGCCGTCGCCAATATCGTCGATGAACTGCTCGAAGAGGGGCTTCTCGTCGAGCTTGGCCGCCTGCGCTCCGGCCGCGGCCAGCCCCCAATCCAGTTCGCCGTCAATCCCAATGGCCCGCTCACCGCCGGCGTCGAAATTGCTGCCGACCACATGGTCACGGCCCTTCTCGACCTTTCGGGCGGCGTCCGTGCCAAATCCATCCTGCCGCTCGAAGCCACCGGCCCCGATACCGTCCCCGACAAGGTGACCGCCGAAGTCCAGCGCCTGCAGGCCTCGCTCGGCGCCGACCGCAGCAAGCTCCTCGGCATCGGTGTCGTCATGCCCGGCCCCTTCGAAGTCGAAGGCATGAGCTCGGTCGGCCCCGCCACCCTCCCCGGCTGGACAGGCGTTGATGCTGCCGCACTCTTTGCCAAGGCCACCGGTCAGCATGTCGTCGTCGAAAACGACGCCACCGCCGCCGTCGTCGGCGAACGCCTCTATGGCGCTGGCCGCCAGCTCGGCAGCTTTTGCTATCTCTATTTCGGCGTCGGCCTCGGCCTTGGCGTCATCCAGGAAGGCCGGCCCCTTCGCGGCGCCTTCGGCAATGCCGGTGAAATCGGCCATGTCGGCCTCGTCCCGCGTAAGGGCAAGGTCCATTACGGCCCCGCCGGCGCGCTCGAACGCTTCGTCTCGGTCTTTGCCCTCCGCGAACGCCTCGCCATGGCCGGCATCTATGCCGCGACCGTCGAAGACATCCAGAAGCTCCACGACGAGGCCAATCCGACCCTCGCCGAATGGATCGAAATGGCCGCCGACTATCTCGCGCCCACCGTCGCCATGCTCGAAAACATCTTTGATCCCGAAACGGTCATCTTCGGCGGCGGCCTCCCCGATTCCGTCCTCGAAGCCGTCATATCCGCGCTCGACCCACTCCCCGTTTCCGTCGCCACCCGCCAGAAACGCACCCTGCCCCGCGCCATTCGCGGCCAGACCGGCCAGCTAACGGCCGCGCTCGGCGCCGCCGCCCTGCCGCTCCTCGACACGGTCTCCCCCCATCTCAGCGTCTCCGACCCCGTCGCCTGACGCTATTCGTCTAAAAAACCTCTGGACTTGCCATGCTTACCGCCCCTGAACGCCTGCGCCGTCGCGCGGCACAACCGCGTCTCGTCACCCTCGCCCGCGCCCTCGGCCGCCTAAAATCGACAGTGACGGTGATGAACACCGGCGCCCACCCCGATGACGAGCACAATGAAATGCTCGCCACCATGCGCCACGAAATGGGCATGCGTATCGTCGTCGCCTGCTCCACCCGCGGCGAAGGCGGCCAGAACACGCTCGGCCCTGAACGCGGCGGTGCCCTCGGCGTCCTGCGCTCGCGCGAAATGGAAGAAGCCGCTCGCGCCCTAGACGCCGATGTCGCCTGGCTCGGCCACGGCCCCAATGACCCGGTCCACGATTTCGGCTTCTCCAAATCCGGCCCCGACACGCTCTCGCGCTGGGGCGAAGACCGCACCATTGACCGCCTCGTCCGCGCCTATCGCGAATTCCGCCCCGACGTCGTCATCCCCACCTTCCTCGATGTCCCCGGCCAGCACGGACACCACCGCGCCATGACCGAGGCCGCCGAACGGGCCCTCGCCCTCGCCGCCGACCCCGCTTACGAAACCGACAATTTCACGCCCTGGACCGTCACAAAGTTCTGCCTCCCCGCCTGGTCCGGCGGCGGCGACACCTATGACGACGAAGTCCCGCCCCCACCGGCAAACATCACCGTCCGCGCCACCGGCAAAGACTTCGCCACCGGCATGCCCTTCTGGCAGCTCGGCGAGGTGTCCCGCGCCTTCCACGCCAGCCAGAACATGGGCCATTGGCGCCACCCCGGCGAAACGCAGTGGCAGCTCCACCGGGTCGGCGCCAATGCACAAAGCGAACTCCTCGACGACCTTCCCAAAACCCTCGCCGATCTCGGCCCCTCGCCCTATCTCGCCGCAGCCGACGCCGCCCTGGCCCAAGCCGTCGCCGCCTTCCCCAATAGTTCAGCCATTCTCCCCGCCCTCAGCATCGCCCGCCGCGCCATCCGCGGCGCGCAGCAGGATATCGCACCCGAGCACGCCCACCGCCTCACGCGAAAGCTCGAAGAACTCGACGCCGCCACGGCCATTGCCGCCGGCATAGAAATCTACGCCTCGGTCTCCTCAGCCAGCGTCGCCCCCGGCGATACAGTCGATCTCGTCGTTGAGGTCGAACGCGGCACCGCCCAAACTATCCGCGCTACCCCCATCACCTCAGCCGCCTTCGCCCCCACCGATTCGGTAGAAATCTCGGGCGACCGCGCGACCATCCCGCTCACCGCCCGCCCCGACGCCAAAATCGAAAACGCGTTCCGCCCCGATTGGGAAAATCTCGGCAATAACGGCAGCGTCTCGCTCCTCATCGAAGCCGAAGTGAACGGCGAACTGATTCGCTTCACCCGCGACACCGAAGAAGACCTCCAGCTCGCCCCCGCCTACACGGTCGCGATCAACCCCGACGCGCTGATTCTTCCTCTGTCGGCCCCGGTGACCAAAACCGTAGCAATCAAAACCGACATCGCCCTCGACCGCATCGCCATCCCCGGCGCCCCGAGCCTGACCATCGAGCGCCGCGAAAACACCTTTGCCGTCACCTCCGACGTGCTCCTCACCGCCGGCCGCCAAAGCCTGCCGCTCCTCGTCGATGGCACCCCCGCCTATAGCGTCACCCCGATCGCCTATCCCCATATCGGCCGCACCCGCTTCGCCCGCCCCCTGTCGCTCGACATCCTGGCGCTGAACCTCACGGTCCCCGATACTAAGATCGGCTATATCGGCGGCGGCTCCGACCGCGTCGGCCTCTGGCTCAGCCGCATGGGCGCCGATGTCACCGAACTCGACGCCGAAGCCCTTGCCGGCGATCTCTCCGCCTACGACACGATCGTCATCGGCATCTTCGCCTTCGGCCTCCGCCCCGACCTCAAGGACGCTACCCAAAAACTCCATCGCTGGGTCGAAGCCGGCGGCCACCTCGTCACCCTCTACCATCGCCCCAGCGATGGCTGGACACCCGACGCCACCCCGCCGCGCCCCATCACCATCGGCAGCCCGTCGCTGCGCTGGCGCACCACCAATCCCGCGGCCGAAGTGACATTCCTCGATCCCCACCACCAACTCTTCGCCGGCCCCAACCGCATCACAGCCGAAGACTTCGCCGGCTGGGACAAGGAACGCGGCCTCTACTTCGCCTCCGCCTGGGACGAGGCCTATACCCCCCTCCTCGCCATGAGCGACGCGGGCGAAAAACCCCTCACCGGCTCCCTGCTCTCGGCAAAGATCGGCGAGGGCCGCCACACCCACACAAGCCTTGTCCTTCACCACCAGCTCGACAAGCTCGTCCCCGGCGCCTTCCGCCTGATGGCCAATCTCCTGCAGTCCGCCTGACATGCAGACCACACAATCGCGAGCCGGCTTTGCCTGGCTCGCGGGCGACATGCTGCTCGTCACGGTTATGACCGTGTTGGTAAAACTCGGCGGCGCCAGCTATCCCGCCGTGCAGATGGTCTTCATCCGCTCGCTGATAGGCCTCGTCGGCGTCCTCCCCCTCGCCTGGCGCCACCGCCAGGCGCTGCGACAGACGAAGCAATGGAGCCGCCACGCCTTCCGCGTGCTTTGCAACACGCTCGCCCTCAATACCAATTTCGCCGCGCTCACCGCCCTGCCTTTGGCTCTCGCCAATGCCATCGGCTTCATGCGCCCGCTTGTCGTCCTGGCGCTGGCCACTATCCTCCTCGGCGAACGCTCCGGCCCCTGGCGCTGGATCGGCGCCGCCGTCGGCTTTGCCGGCGTTCTCATCATGGTCGCTCCCGGCGAAATCTCATGGAACGTCGGCATCCTCGCCGCCCTCGGCTCCGTCCTCTTCGGCTCCCTCGCCACCGTCCAGACCCGCGCCCTGGCGAAAGAAAACACCACCGTCCTGATGGTCTTTTACACCGTCGGCCTCACCGTCTTCACCGCCCTCCCCGCCGCCTTTTCCTGGCAGCCGGTCGCCTCTGCCGACTGGCCGCTGCTCCTTGCCATCGGCGTCCTCGCCCAGATCGGCCAATATTGTTTCCTCCGGGCCTATCAATCCACCCCGGCCAATCTCCTCGCCCCCATCGGCTATCTCTCCATCGTCCTTGCCACTCTTGCCGGCTTCCTGGCCTTTGGCGAGGTCCCCGCGCCCACAACGCTCATCGGCACCGCCATCATCATCGGCGCCCTCGTCCTGACGACCCGCCTCGACCGTCCGAAGCGCTGAACACCATTCCTCTCTCCTTCGTCATTGCCGGGCCTGTCCCGGCAATCCATCTCGCCTCCGCATAGACCACCGGGACAAGCCGGTGGTGACGACGGTGTGGCGGAACAAAGGCCCAAAAACAAAAAGACCCCCGGCCGGGCATGGCCGAGGGCTTCGCCGCCCATAAAGGGCGGCAGCGGCTCGCGTTGGGAGTTTACGCGAGCCGGATTTTTGCGCCTTAGCGCTTTGCCTTCTGGATCAGGTTGGCCATGATGCGGAAGGCACCCGGGGTCAGCTTGTCGAGCTGGTGATGCAGCACGAGGCTGGTATGGGTGTGCCGACCTTCGCCGATCTCCGCCGAAAGCAGCGAACCCGTCAGCGGTTCTTCGCCGGCATCGGCCATGGCGAGCAGCGGCACATAGGCCTCGTCCCATTCCGAAGCGAAGTAGAGCCCGCGCTCCTTGTCCCAATTGTCCCAGTCTTCCTGGGTAATCGCATTGGGATAGGTGAGGAGCGGGTGATCGGGTTCGAGCACATCCACCGCCGACTTGGCATCGGTCACGCGATAGCGGATCGAGGGCGACCCGATCTGGAGGAAGGCCAGCGGCACGGTTGCCGGGTCCCAGCCATCCGACGGACGGTGGTAGAGCGTCACGAGATGCCCGCCCTTCTTGACCCATTCATGCACGCCCGGCAGCGCCGCCACGAGATCCTGTCGGCGACCGAAGGAGAAGATACCCACGACCAGCGTATCGAGATCGCGATAGGCGCCGGCTTCCATATCGGCCGGGCTCAGCTCCTTGAGGTCAACGCCGAGGCGCTTGAGCCAGATGGCGACATTGTCATTGCCACCACCGATATAGCCGATCTTGCCCTCGGGAATGACCGCACCAACCGACTGCACCGGCACCGCCACCTCAGTCGGCACCACCGATCGCCCGATATGGGGATAGGTGAAGACGTTGATGGCATAGGCCTCTTTGCCCAACAGCGTCGGAGCGATGGTAATCCGCTCGGTCCCCAGCTCGGCCGGCGGCGTCAGTTCGAACGATCCTGCTTCAAGGCCCGTGTCACCCTTCGCCGCCATCAACCAGCCCTCGGGCAGTTTGAAGTCGAGATCGGCCGTCGTACCGCCCGAAACCACTGCAGTGAAGGCAACCGGCGAAATCTCGCTTTCGGTGTTGAACACCACTGCATCCGGCTTCAGTTCCAGCGAAGCTTCCGGCAAAACCCGCAGCGCGTCTTCGAGGTCCACGTCGAGCACGGCCTTGTGGCCGGCAATCGTCGCCGTCAGGCGCACAAAGGCATCGCCATTGCCGCCCAGCGGGTCGAACTGCTCGGTCAGCGGATTGGTCAATGCCGCATCTGCCGCCACGCTTACCTTGACCCCATCCTCGGCCGTTTCGCCGGTAATGCCATTGCGGGCAATTACCTCGACCGAATCCACGGTGATCGTGTCCGGCGCATCGACCATTGCCTTGACGATGATGTCCTGGCCCGGATGCAGATCGGAACCGTCGGTATAAGCGCGCACCTGCATGCCCGCCGCCGTCGCCAGCGCCAGATCAACTTCCCTGATCTTGCGATCGAGGCGATGTGCCACCTGGTCTTCCAACTCGGTCGGTAGCGTCGAGCGGGCTTCCGCCACGGCCTTGCCGATCTCAACCAGACGCTTCACCACCTCGACCGGATCTCCATAGTCGGCCAGTGCTTCATCGATCAGCCCCTGCGCATTGCGCAGCGCATCGGCCGAAGCCACGGGCATGCCGTCGAGTTCGGCAATGTGGCCAACCGTGGCAATCAGCCCATCGCGAATGTCGCTCTCTTCCCTGCCGGCTTCGCCGTCTGCGGCCCAGGAGAGGTTGATCGGCCATTCGGTCTGCGGTTTTGGTTGCCAACGACCCATGCCCTGCGTCAGGTGGCAGGAACGCGACCATTCGCCCATCTGCGGGAAAGTGGCGCCGGAAATCGGATCGCGCTCGGGTGCTCGCACCACCAGCGTCGTCGGCGGGGGTGGGGTTTCGTCGTCATAGACGCCACCACCACCGCCCCATGCCGGCTGGTAAATCTTGGGCACAGTCCAGGTCTTCAAACCGGCCGCGATCTGGTCAGGAAACTCCTCGGCATTGCCCGAGATGCCGGCCACGATAAACGTCGCCACATTCGCCGCACGATGGTGACCGTGCTGCCCGCCCACGTCGAGGAAGCAGTTCATGATCACGTCGGGCTTGTACTGGCGCACGGCCCAGGTCATGCGCTCGATCACGCGGTCGCGGCCCCAGCGATCGATCGTCTGGTTGGGGTCTTTGGAGAACCCGAAGTCGTGCATATTGTCGTGATGGCCCTGGCTACCAAAGGCCAGCGACGCGTCGAGCGAGCGCGAGGCTTCAGTGATTTCGCGCGTCCGCAGCACGCCCAGCACCGAACCGCGCTCCGGCCCGATGGCATTCTGACCGCCTTCGCCGCGCGTGATGCAGTAGAGCACCGGCCGAATACCATAGACATGGCGGAGTGCCGCCAGCATGCCGCTCGGCTCGTCGTCAGGATGCGCGCCCGTGGTCATAAAGGTGACCGTCGAGGTCAGGCGTTCGAGCTGGCGATAGAGTTTTACGATTGCCGGTTCACCCTTCTGCGCCGCAATCAGCTCCAGATCGGAGGCGGGAGCCGCCCAGGCGGGAATCTGCGTGGCGGCCAGCAGCGGCGGCACCGACGCAATGAAAGTTCGACGGGTCAAACGTGGCATAAACTAGGGTCCTCTCCTTACACTGCCCCTCGTCGCCGACCCCTCCGGTCGGCCGATATGACAGCTTCAAGACAGGACTATGTGAGCCCGATTAACTTAACTCAAGTGTGTTAATCGAGATTTTTAGAACGAATTTTTGATCAAGCTGCGTGCTTTAGCATGCACTCGCACAAGGGGCTGTTCTCCCCAGGCGCCGTACATGGCAGCCTTCAGCCTCTTCGCACAGCCGACGTCATCGAATCTAAAATTGACCAGCATGAAAGAACAAAGTACCATCATGTGAAGATTGGATGGCAATTTGTTCCCCAAATGACAAATCATTTAGAACACAAGGATTCCTGGACCAGCCGAGCCATTCGCAAGCTCGACGCCGACGCCCAGCGCTCTGCCGATTCCCATCTTATCCCCGTGGCACTGCCCGGCTTTCCCGCCGTGGACTTTTACTTCAAGGACGAGTCCTGCCACCCCACGGGTAGCCTGAAGCATCGCCTGGCGCGCTCGCTCATTCTTTATGGCCTCTGCAACGGCGTCATCGGCCCCGATACGGCATTGGTTGAGGCCTCCTCCGGCTCCACCGCCGTCAGCGAGGCCTACTACGCCCGCCTTCTCGGCCTCAAATTCTACGCCGTCCTGCCGCGCACGACCTCCTGCACCAAGATCGAAGCCATCGAGCAATATGGCGGCCAGTGCGTCTTCGTCGACGAACCCTCGGCCATTTATGACGAGGCCAAAAACCTCGCAGCTCGTGAAGGCGGTCACTATCTCGACCAGTTCACCTTTGCCGAGCGCGCCACCGACTGGCGCGGCAACAACAATATCGCCGAGTCGATCTTCCGCCAGATGGCCATGGAGCGCCATCCCATCCCCCGCTGGGTGGTGATGAGCCCCGGCACCGGCGGCACCTCGGCCACCATCGGCCGCTACATTCTCTACAAGAGTTTTCAAACCGAGCTCTGCGTACCCGACCCGGAGTTTTCCGCTTTCTACGAAGGCTGGACCCAGACGGATACGGCCTGCCGCTGCAAGCGCGGCAGCCGCATCGAAGGCATCGGCCGCCCCCGCATGGAAGCCTCCTTCGTGCCCAACGTCGTCGACGCGATGCTCAAAGTCCCCGACTCCGCTTCGATCGCCGCGACCCGCGTCCTCTCCAAGCGCCTCAGCCGCCGCGTCGGCGGCTCGACGGGCACCAATTTCATCGGCCTTCTCTGGGCCGCGTCAGAAATGGCGCGAAACAACGAAGCCGGCTCCATTGTCACCCTCATCTGCGACAGCGGCGAACGCTACGCCCAGACTTATTTTTCAGATGAATGGCTGAGCCAACAAGGCATCGACATCGCCGAAGACATGGCCCGCATCGAGAATGTCATCGCATCAGGCGTCTTCGATCCAGACCTGCTGATCGCCGGACAGCGCCGAGAGCGCGTCTAAGCACCCAATTCCCCATCTGTCGTCACCACCGGGCTTGTCCCGGTGGTCCATGCCTCCGCAGGATGCGACCCCAAAAATGGATTGCCCGGACAAGCCGGGCAATGACGAAGCACTTCGATGTTGGGCGCGCCTGAAACTCAGGCCCGCGCCACCCGCGAAAACTTCACCGGCACCTCCGGATGATCGCTCTCCGCCGCAGCCTTTGCAAAAATCCGCCGCACCGTATCCTCCCCCTCAGTCACCTGACCAAAGGCGGCAAAACCCTGCCCATCCGCATTGCGCTTGCCGCCAAAATCCAGTTCCGGCTGATCACCGATGCAGATGAAAAACTCCGAAGCCGCCGAGCCCGGCGCAAAGCGCGCCATCGAGACGGTCATATTCCTATGCTTGATCCCGGTCTTGTCATTGGTCTCGTGCGCAATCGGGGCAAAAGGCGTCGGCTTCTCATCCGAAACCCCATAACCCCACTGCACCACCTCGATCTTGATCGGCTTCTGCGGCTCATTGGTGTCGGTCACGATGCGATAGGCCGTCGCGTCGTTAAGATAGCCGCCATCGACATAGGCGAGGAAATTCGCAGCCGTGACAGGCGCGTTCTTTTCGTCGACGGTGATGGTGAAATTGCCGAGTTCGGTTTCGAGAATGACAGGGATGGTCACGATAAAAGTCCAGACATGAAAGAGAGCTCCCGCCGGACGACCCAGCGGGAGCGGTTCAATTATTCTGCGATCTGAGCGTCGCGGAAATAAGGCACGTTGAGCGGCGAACGCCAGAAACCGGTCACTTCCGGGCTCATCATCATGTAGTTGTAGCGGTGATACTGCGGCAGGATGACGTGATCGTTCATCAGGATCGCTTCGGCCTTGCGCATCTCATCGCGCGACACGGTCTCGTCGCTCGCAGCCTTGGCCGCTTCGATGGCCGCGTCATAGTCGGCATTCGACCAGTTGGCGAGATTGTTGGCGCTGCCGGTGACAAAGTTGTCAAGGAAGGTCATCGGGTGCGGATAGTCGGCGCCCCAGCCCATCTGCGCGATCTGGTACTCGACCTTCTGCACTTCGGGATAGAAAACCTGCCATTCGGTGGCCTGGATCTCGACGTCGATATTGAGATTTTCCTTCCACATCTGCTGGATGGCTTCGAGCAGCTTTTCGATCGGCGGGGAGGAGTAGGTCACATAGATGGTGGAGGGGAAACCTTCGCCATTTGGGTAGCCGGCCTCGGCCAGTTCCGCCTGCGCGCCTTCGACATCGGCCGTTTCCGAGAGACCAAAGGTATCGCGACCCTCGGTGAAATCTTCGCCGGCAAGGCTCATGCCCGGCGGCACGAGGCCGAGAGCCGGCGTGTCGGCCGATTGCAGCACGAATTCGATGATTTCCGAACGATCGATCGCCATGGAAAGCGCCTTGCGCACATGGAGATTGTCGAGCGGCGCCTGGTGCGGATTGAAGAAACCATAGGTCGTGCCCAGAGCCGGCACGATCATGAAGCCAGGGGACTCGACCGAAAGACGCGGAATTTCCGGCGCCGGGACGGCTTCGATACCGTCCACGTCGCCCGCTTCAAACGCGGCCAGCGCCGTCGCGGGATCGGGGATCAGGCGGAAGGTCAGCTTGTCGAGGCTGACAGCGTCAGCGTCATAATAGTTCGGGTTCTTTTCGAAGACGACCGACTCGCCCTGGTTGAACGCCGTCACGCGGAACGGGCCGGTGCCGATAAAGGTCGCGGGGTTACGCGTCCAGCCTTCGGGATCAGCCGAAACCACATCCTCACGCACGGGATAGAAGGTCGGGTAGTTAAGGAGCTGCAGCATATAGGGCACGCGCTGCTTGAGCGTGAACGTCAACGTCTTGTCGTCAGTCGCCGAGACGGCAATCGCTGCAGCATCCCCACCGCCAAAAGCCTCTTCGGCGCCGACGATGTGATAGAGCATCTGCGAGTTCATCGCGCCGGTCGCCGGATCAAGCATCCGCTTCCAGGCATAGACGAAGTCCGACGCCTTGACCGGCTCGCCATCCGACCATTTCGCATCGCGCAGGTGGAACGTGTAGGTCAGGCCGTCCTCGGAGATGTCCCAGCTTTCGGCCAGCGCCGGCACGACTTCGCCCTCGGGGCTCAGGCGCACGAGGCCTTCAAATGTGTTGCCGATGATCGGGGAAGCAAAGGTCTCGGCCGTGGTGCCGGGATCGTACTTGGCGCTTTCATTGTTGACCACATAGGTCAATTCGCCGGCGGCAAAGGCCGAACCGGCCGAAGCCAGCAGCGCCGCGGTTATGAGCGGCAGAACCAGTCTCTTCATTGCACTCTCTCCTGTAGCGGGGCCCTTACCCCGTTTGCTTGTTGCGCCAGTTGCCCGGCGAAGTGACAGGCGGCCAGATGCCCCCCACCAATATCGGTCAGTTGCGGCTCGACCCTTGCGCAAAGCTCGGTGGCGAGCGGACAGCGCGTGCGGAAGCGGCAACCAGATGGAATGTCGATCGGGCTCGGAATTTCCCCCTGCATCGGCTCCACTGCCCGCGCCGCTTCCGGGTCC
Source organism: Devosia sp. (assembly GCF_040509215.1). Taxonomy (GTDB): domain Bacteria; phylum Pseudomonadota; class Alphaproteobacteria; order Rhizobiales; family Devosiaceae; genus Devosia. The sequence continues at coordinate 18,859 of NZ_JBEVLL010000177.1, read as the reverse complement.
GGCACCGGAATGGCCGAGAGCAAGGCGCGGGTATAGGGATGCGAAGGCCGATGATAGAGATCGGCACTGCTCGCCAGCTCGACGATTTTCCCCAGATACATCACCCCGATCCGGTCCGAGATATGCCGGACCATGGAAAGGTCATGGGTGATGAAAAGATAGGTCAGCCCGAGATCAGCCTGCAGGTCCTCAAGCATGTTGACGACCTGCGCCTGCACCGAAACGTCGAGCGCCGAAATCGGCTCGTCGCAGATGACGAGATCGGGCTCCAGAGCAATCGCCCGCGCAATGCCGATACGCTGCCGCTGCCCACCCGAAAATTCATGCGCAAAGCGCTGCGCGGAATCGCTCGGCAAACCCACGCGATCAAGGAGGTTCGCCACTTTCTTGCGCCGCTCCGCTGCCGTCCCCACCCCGGCAATTTCCAGCGGCTCGGCAATCAGGTCGCCGACGCTCATCCGCGGGTTGAGCGAGGCATAGGGATCCTGAAAAATCATCTGCACCCGCCGCCGGAAACTGCCCAGCAGCCCCTCGGGCGCTTTTCCAACTTCCTGGCCGTCAAAGACGATACTGCCCGAAGTCGGTTCATGCAGGCGAATGACCGTCCGCGCCAGCGTCGACTTTCCGCATCCGGATTCACCCACCAGCCCCAGCGTCTCGCCCTTCATCAGGTCGAGATCGACCCCATCCACCGCCCGCAGGATAGGCTTCGGCGCAAACGGCGCAGCCGGCAGTCGGAAATGCTTGTGAAGATCGCGCAGTTGCAGAAGAGGCTGGGTCATGCCGCCACCTCGTGTACCGCGTCCACCTTCGGCGCCTCAGGATGCTGCAACCAGCACCGCGATTGGTGAGACCCACCAAAAAGCGGTGGCAGTGCCGCCATGCATTGGCTCATCGCGTGCGGACAGCGCGGCGCAAAAGGACATCCCGGCGGCGGTGCCAGCATATTCGGCGGACTCCCCGGAATAGGCGTAAGCCGCCGATGCGTATCATCCCGCAAGTCCGGCACCGCACCCAAGAGCCCCACCGTGTAGGGATGCGCCGGCCGGGCGAAGAGATCGCGCACCGGCGCCGTCTCCATGATCAGCCCGCCATAAAGCACCAGCACCCGATCGGTCACCTCGGCAATGACGCCAAGGTCATGCGTGATCAGGATGACGGACATGCCGAGCCGCCGCTGCAAATCCTTCAGCAGTGCCAGAATCTGCCGCTGAATGGTCACATCCAGCGCCGTCGTCGGCTCATCGGCAATCAGCAATTTCGGATCGCAGGCCAGCGCCATGGCAATCATCACGCGCTGCCGCATGCCGCCCGAAAATTCATGCGGATAGGAATCGAGGCGTTTTGCTGCCGAGGGAATCCGCACCAGCTCGAACAGCTCCACCGCCCGTGCCCGCGCTTCCGCCGCGCTCGCCTTGCGATGCCGCCTTACGGCCTCCATCACCTGCTCGCCCACGGTCAGCGTGGGGTTGAGCGAGGTCATCGGGTCCTGAAAAATCACGCCGATCCGATTGCCCCGCAGGTCCGACAAAGCTTCTTCATCGAGCGAGAGAATATCGGTCCCCTCAAAGGTCGCCGAGCCCGCCTTGATCGTTCCGCCGGCTTTCAACAGCCGCAACACCGACATGCAGGTGATCGATTTCCCCGAGCCGCTCTCGCCCACGAGCCCGAGCATTTCGCCCTCATGCACGTCAAAACTGACGCCGCGCACCGCCTGCACTTCGCCCCGCCGCGTAAAGAACGACGTCGTCAGGTCCCGAACCGAAAGAATTGGCTGGTTCATCGCCCAACCCTCGGATCAAGCGCGTCGCGCAGCCCATCGCCCAGGAAGTTGAAGGCAAACATGGTCAGCGAAATCGCCGCCGCTGGGAAGAAAAGCTGATGCGGATAGGCACGCAAAGTCTCGACCGCCTCCGAGGTCAACGAGCCCCAGCTCGCCAGCGGCGGGGTCACGCCGAGCCCGATAAAACTCATAAAGCTCTCGATGAAGATGGCCGAGGGGATCAGCATGGTGAGGGTGACAATGATCGGCCCGATCGAATTGGGCAGCAGGTGCCGCGTCAGGATGCGCGCGGGCGACGCCCCCATGGTCCGCGCCGCCGCCACATAATCCTGGCTCTTGAGACTCAGGATCTGCCCGCGCACGATCCGCGCCATATCCACCCAGAACACCGAACCGATGGCGACGATGATGGAGAGGAGCCCGGAGTCGAAAACCACCATCAGCAGCACGACATAGAGCGTGAGCGGAATCGTCGAAATGATTTCGACAAAGCGCATCATCACCGCATCGACCTTCCCGCCCATATAGCCGGCAATGCCGCCATAAAAGACGCCGATGAAGAAGTTCACCAGCGTCGCCACAAAGGCCACGGTCAGCGAAATCTGCGCGCCATAGAGCTGGCGCACCAGGATATCGCGACCCAATTGATCGGTGCCGAAAAGATAAGTCCGGTTCCAGCTCCAGCCGCTCGACCTTACCTCGCTGCCATCTTCGAGCAGCAGCCGCACCGGCAGTTTGGAATAGTCGAGCGTCAGCGTCTGGTCGCCGAATTCATAAGGCTGACTCTTCTTGATCATGTCCTTGCGGCCACCACGCAGGAGCCCGAGCATGTTTCCCTCGGCATCAACCTCATAGAGGTTGAAATTCGACGCATTGAGGAAAAACCGCGTCGTCTCCCCGGCACCATCCGTCACCGCATAGGTCTCGAAGAAGGGCGGAATATTCGCCAGCTTCAGGTCCTGCTTGAAATAGGTGTGCGGCGAGAAATACGGCCCGAAGAACGCCGCGATCACCAAGAGAACAATGAAGACAATGCTGACCACGGCCGGCTTGTTGGCCCATAGCCGCCGCCGCACTTCCTGCCCATAGGTCGGCGCGGGTGGCGGAATGGGCGCTGCCTTCTCCCCTGCGGGCACCTTGGCCCACATTTCCGGCGATATATCGGTCATGCGGCAGCCTTGGTCAGTTTGATGCGCGGATCGAGCCACACATAAAGAAGGTCAACGATCAGGATCATCACCATCAGGATCGCGGCATAGAAAATCGTGATGCCCATGATGGCGGTATAGTCGCGATTGGTGATCGACAGCACGAATTGCCGCCCGATCCCCGGCAGAGCAAAAATCTGCTCGATGACAAAGGACCCGGTGATCAGGTTCGCCACCACCGGCCCCAAAACCGTCACCACCGGCAATAGCGAATTGCGCAGCCCGTGCTTGAAAAGGATCTGCCCTTTGCGCAGCCCCTTGGCCCGCGCCGTCACCATATAATCCTGCTCCAGCGTTTCGAGCAGCGACGAGCGCGTCAGCCGCGACACGAAGGAAATCCAGAACCCCGACAGCGCAAAAACCGGCAGGAAATAGCCTCGCCAGTCATCAAGCCCGAAAGTCGGCACCCAGCCAAGCCGCAGCGCAAAAACGTAAATGGAAACCGTGGCGATCACATAGCTCGGAATGGCCACGCCAAGCGTCGCGATAAACATCACCGTCGTATCCGGCCAGCGATTGCGATTGAGCGCTGCGATTACCCCCAGCGGCACGCCGAGCGCCACAACGCAGATCACCGCCAGGAGCCCCGTCTGCAGCGTCACCGGCAAGCCCGCCGCGATCATCGAATTGATCGACACCCCCGGATACTTGAACGAGGGCCCGAGGTCGAAGGTCAGAATCCGCCCGAGATAATTGAGATACTGCTCCCAGATCGGCAGGTTCAGCCCATATTTGGCATTGAGCGCCGCCGCGATCTCCGGCGCCAGCATGCGTTCGGAAACGAAAGGCCCGCCCGGCACGGCATGCATGAGGAAAAAGGTCAGTGTGACAATCGCCCAAAGGGTGACGAGCATCATGCCCAGGCGATTGAGGATATAGGTAAACATCAGCTACGCCGCCTCAGGAAAGCCGTGCTGAAGATCGACGCGGTTTCGAAACATATGTCTATTGCATCACCAAAATGACGCAATATCAATCCGATAGAGGCGAGATCACAGGGCATATTTGCTAAGCTTGAGCCGAAACGAAGGGCGACCGCGAAGCCGCCCTTCATCCTGAACCTATTTCAGGCTCTCGGCAAAAAAGTCGGCAAAGGTCGTGTCGACAAGCGTCGTCACGTCAGGCTGGTCGCTGTAAAAACCATAGCCATGATCCGCCTCCGGCACCACCACCAGGCTCGCTTCCGGATAAGCCGCAATCACCGCTTCATTGACCGCTGCCGGCACGACAACATCCTTGTCGCCATGCACCACGATCATCGGCCCCTTAAAACTCCCCGCCAGCTCCAGCGGCTTTGACGCGATCATGTCGTCAAACCACTGCCGGCTCAGTTGCTGCACCTGTCCCCATTGGGTCGTGAATTCCGCATAGCCTTTGTCCCCGCCGGATTCGGCATAGAGCCGGTCATACTCGGCCTGCCCACCGAGGAACCCCACCATCATCTCCTGCCCCCAGTCGGCCGAAGGCGCCAGGAGCCCGATGGCCTTATAGGGATTGTCGCTGCCGGCGCCCACGGTCAGCGCAATGCGCCCGCCCATGCTGTAGCCAAAAATCCCGAGCCGATCCTCATCAACCGCATAGTTCTCGAGAATATAGCCAAGGCTCGCATTGGAATCCGAGATCATGTTGCTGAGGTAGCCCTCGGTGAACGGCTCCTTGCTGTCGCCCGATCCGGCAAAATCCATGCGGATGGTCAGAATGCCCTTGTCGGCCAGCGCCTTGGCAATCCGGCCAAAGCCGCCATTCTCCTGCCGCCCGCCGCCATGCCCGTGGTTCATCACCACGGCCGGAAACGGCCCTTCCCCATCGGGCACCACGACCGTCGCCGGCACGGCCCGCGCGCCGTTCTGCACGCTCACCTCATTCACCGTCTCTGCCCTCACAGCGACACTTGCAGCAAAAATCGCGACGCCGGCCACAAGCAGCGACGATCCCAAACGTCTGGCTTTCATAATTTAACCCTCTACCGGTGACCACCAAGAAGGGCGGCCCCCCACGATCGCCCAACCGCGATCATGACGAGTGTATGACGCCCAAAAGCCTTGTCTACACCCCACGCAAATTTGACATGTGCATATGCACGATCTAAATCACCACCCATGGAGTACGCGCTTGACGACTGCCTGATCATGAACACGCGCAAGGCGGCGCGGGCTTTGACCCGTCGCGCCGATCACCAATTGCGCAGCGTCGGCATCACCGCTGCCCAGTTCAATATCCTTGGCACCCTGAGCACCGATTCCGCCGCCTCGATTACCGAAATGGCGAATTTTCTCGCCGTAGACCGCACAACCCTGTCGCGAAACCTCGCCGTACTGGAACGCCGCAAACTGCTCTCAACCGGCCCCGGCGATCTCGCGAGAATGCGCCGCATCACCCTGACCCCCGACGGCCGAAAAGCCTTCGAAGCCGCCCTGCCCATCTGGAAAGGCGCCCAGCAGGAACTACGCGCCCTGCTCGCCGACCCCGACTTCCAAACGACACTCACCGGCCTCCGCCACCTCGCCAAACTCTAGGCCAAGACCCTCAATTCGCCCCAATTGCACATCAGATCGTGCATATACACAGGAGACAAAACCCATGCTGCGCCCCGATCCCCAGGACCCCATCGTCGTTACCGGCATGGGAGTGGTGAGCCCTCTCGGCGTTGGCGTCGAAACCAACTGGCAGCGTCTCCTCGCCGGCCGCAGCGGCGTCGTCCGCAACGACCGCTTCGACACCACCGATTTTGTGTCCCACATCGCCGGGCTCGTCCCGTCCAAGGCCAATGACGAAGCCGGCTTTGATCCCGCCGATCATATCGACGGCAAGGACATCAAGAAGATGGACGTCTTCATCCAATATTCCATCGCCGCCACCGCCGAGGCCCTGAACCAGGCTAATTGGCACCCCGAAAACCCGGCAGACCAGGCTGCCACCGCCACCATCATCGGCTCCGGTGTCGGCGGTTCCCCGGTCATGGCGCGTGCCGTCGAAACCATCAACACCAAGGGCCCGCGCCGCCTCTCGCCCTTCACCGTGCCCTCCTTCCTCGCCAATCTCGCCGCCGGCTGGCTCTCGATCATCCACAGCTTCCGCGGCCCCATCGGCACCCCGGTCACCGCCTGCGCCGCTTCGGCCCAGGCCATCGGCGATGGCATGCGCCTGATCATGACCGGTGAAGCGGAAATCGCCGTCGTCGGCGGCGCCGAAGGCTCGGTCGATCCCATCTCCCTCGGCGGCTTCGGCGCCTCCCGCGCCCTCTCGGCATCCCATGCCGACAATCCCGCCAAGGCCTCGCGCCCGTTCGACAAGGGTCATGACGGCTTCATTCTCTCCGAAGGCGCCGCCACAATCGTCATCGAAAAGCTCAGCCACGCCCGCGCCCGCGGCGCCAAGCCGCTCGCCATTCTCGCCGGCTACGGCACCTCGGCCGATGCCTATCACCTGACCGCTGGTGCGCCCGATGGTGCCGGCGCCCAGGTCGCCATCCGCAATGCCCTCTCCATGGCCGGCCTCGACCAGTCCCAGATCGGCTATGTCAACGCCCACGCCACCTCCACCGCCGTCGGCGACCAGGCCGAAATCGCTGCGCTGGCCGCCGTCTTCACCGGCCGCGGTAAGGACCTCTCGATCTCCTCGACCAAGTCCGCCACTGGCCACCTCCTCGGCGCCGCCGGCGCTCTCGAAGCCGTCTTTTCCATCAAGGCCCTCGAAACCGGCCAGCTCCCGCCCACCATCAATCTCGAAGACCCGATCGAAGAAGCCGCCCCCTTCGACCTCGTCCCCAACCAGCCTCGCGCCAAGAAGCTCGACTACGCCCTCTCCAATTCCTTCGGTTTTGGTGGCGTCAACGCAGCGCTGATCTTCGGCAAGGCCCCGCAGTAAGTTCGCCTTGGCCGGGCCTTGCAGGGCCCGGCCAATTGCAAAATAATCTGGTTGCCGCAGGCACTTGCCTGCGCCACAAATGCCGCACCATGATTTCATGACGCGGTGCCACCCTGCGAAAATCTCTCGAAATTGCCATCGTCGGCGCTGGCCCCGGCGGCCTCAGCACCGCCCTCTTCCTTAAGAGAAGCGGCCATCGGGTGACGATTTTCGAGCGTTTTGAAACGCCCCACCCTGTCGGCTCCGGCCTCATGCTGCAGCCGACCGGCCTCGCCGTTCTCGATGCCCTCGGCCTCAGGAGTGAAATGGCCGGCCTCGGCGCCCGGGTCAGCCGCCTGACCGGCACGGATTCCCGCTCTGGCCGCAAAGTGCTCGATGTCAGCTACCGCCCCCTCGGCCGCAATATCCACGCTATCGGCGTCCACCGCGCCACGCTCTTCGATGTGCTGCACAACGCCGTCCTGCAGCAGGATATCCGCCTCGTCACCGATTTCACCGCCACCGGCCACACGGCAGCCGCAGGCGGCCATTGGCTAGAAAGCGATGGGCGCCGCGAAGGCCCGTTCGACCTCATCGTCGACGCCTCTGGCGCCAGATCACCCCTCAGGGCCTCCGCCCGTTTTGGCGGCGGCCCAAAACCCCTCGAATACGGCGCCATCTGGAGCACTGTCCCCTGGATCGATGGCGGCTTCGACCGCGAGGCCCTGACCCAGCGCTATCGCAAGGCCAGCGTCATGATCGGCGTCCTGCCCATTGGCCGCCGAACCCTCGATGGCCCCGAACTCGCCGCCTTCTTCTGGAGCCTTAAACCCGACGACTATGAAACGGTTCGCGCCCGGGGAATTGCCGCCTGGCATGCCGAGGTCCTGTCGCATTGGCCGGACGCACAGCCCCACCTCGACAACATGTCCAGTTTCGAAGACATGACCCTCGCCCGCTATGCTCACGGCACAATGCGCGTACCGGCCGGCGAGGGCATCGCCTTCATCGGCGACAGCGCCCATTGCACCAGTCCCCAGCTTGGTCAGGGCGCCAATATGGCCCTCCTTGATGCCGCCGCGCTTTCCGCCGCCATCGAGCGCTCCACCTCCATCGAAGATGCACTCGATCTCTATTGCCGCATGCGCCGCTGGCACGTCCGCTTCTACCAGTTCATGTCCATCGCCCTGACCCCGTTCTACCAGTCCGACAGCGCGGTCCTTCCGCTCCTCCGCGACATCGCCATATCGAGCGGCGCCAAGATTCCGCCCATTCCCTGGTTGCTCGCCGGCCTTGTCTCCGGCCAGTTGCTCAATCCCCTGCGCCGCATCGGCCTGCCGCCCGCCCTCTATCCCGAAGAGACGCGGCAATGACCCGCCCCCACGTCCTCATCATCGGCGCCGGCGGCACTTTTGGGTCCCGCCTCGCCCGGCTCCTCGCGCAAGCCGGCCGCTTCCAGCTCTCGCTCGGCGGACGCTCCCCCGGCAAACTTGCAGCGCTCGCAGAGGAGCTGAAAGGCCTCGATCCCGAGGGCAGTCACAGCACGATCCAGATCGACCGCGACACGGCCACCGCGGAAAACCTCAACACCCTCGGCTGCCAGATCGTCGTCGATTGCGCGGGCCCCTTCCAACTTTCCGGCCCCAATCTCATCAGTGCCGCCATAGCGGCCCGCTGCCACTATGTTGACCTCGCCGACTCCCGCCAGTTCATCGCCGGAATAGCCCAGTTCGACGCTGCCGCCCGCGCCAGCGGCATTTCGGTCACCACCGGCGCCAGTTCCACCCCCGCCCTCAGCAATGCCGCCCTCGACAGCCTTGCCGCCGGCTGGCGCAGCCTGGACACGATCGACTGCGCCATCGTCCCCGGCAACCAGACACCCAAGGGCCGCTCCGTCATCGAAGGCATTCTTTCCTGGGTCGGCCAGCCGGTCCGCGTCTATCGCGAAGGCGAATGGCAGACCGGCCATGGCTGGTCTCGCCCGCGCTGGGTCACCATCTCCGGCCTGAAACCCCGCCGCGCCATGCTCGCCGACGTCCCCGATCTCGACACCCTGCCCGCGCGCTGGTCCCCGCGCGTCCGCGCCGCCTTCGACGCGGGCATGGAACTGCCCGTGCTCAATTGGCTCATTGCCCTCTCCGGCCTTGCCGTGCGCTGGCGCTTTGTCCCCTCTGCGCGCCTCTTCACCGGCCTCGGCACGCTCGTGGCCAACGCTCTCGACCGCTTCGGCAGCCAGGATGGCGGCATGCTCATCGAGATCTCGGGCGAAGACGCCAATGGGCAGGCCAGCCACGCGCGCTGGCAACTCAAGGCCACGGCCGGCGACGGCCCCTATGTGCCCGTCGGCCCGGCTGCCGCCATGGTCCAGCGCCTCGCCTTCGGCACCCCGATAGAACCCGGCGCCAGAAGCGCCGCAGGCCTCCTCGGCATCGACGAAATCAGCGCCTGGTACACCAGCCTCTCTATCGAAATCTCATCCGAAACCCTCGTGCCGGAACCCCCGCTCTATCAGCGCGTGCTCGGCGCCGCGTTCTCGTCCCTGCCCGAGACCACAAGGCGTCTCCACCGCGGCATGCCCGCCATCGTCGCCGATGGCGAGGCGCTCGTTCGCCCTGCGTCTTCCCCGCTCAATCGTCTCGTCGCAAAACTGCTCGGCATGCCGACAAAACCCGGCACCGTCCCGGTGCGCGTCGTCATCGAGCAGCGCGATGGCCGCGAATACTGGTCCCGCAATTTCGCCGGCAAAATCATGCGCTCCCAGATGCGCGAATCCGGCGGCCTCATCGCCGAGAGCTTTGGTCTTTTCAGCATCCGCATGCGTCTTGCGGCCGACGCCAGTGGCCTCGACATGCAGCGCGTCGATGGAAGCTTTCTGGGCCTTCCTATCCCCGCTTTCCTGCTGCCGCAGATCAAGGCCGAGGAACGTGTCGACGACCAAGGTCGCCACCTCTTCGATGTCGAAATCGACCTGCCGCTCCTTGGCCGCCTTGTCGCCTATCGCGGCCATCTGTCGGTCTAGCTGCCCCCGGCGTTGCGTCTCCGCCACAGATGAACATCACGTTTATGGGAGCGATTGCTCCCGTTAAGGTTTCATGAGTAATGAATTTACTCCAGATGTGCCCGAATCTCAGGGATTCGCAGGTGTTTCCGGCGTAATAGGAGCGAAGATGCGTAAGCTATTGGTCAGTCTCGTTGCAGTGCTCGCTGCGACCTCCATTGGCCATTCGGCAATAGGTCAGGAAGTGGCCGCTCTGGCCATTCAGCCCGTCGTCATCGCGCCGCCGCAGAACGATCTCGCACGCACCATCAAGACCGGTCTTTCCTCGGCCTATGGCTCTGCCAAGTCTGGCTCCCGCGCCTATGAAGAGGCGCAAAAGCTCTATTTCCTCTATGGCGAACGTCACTTCGAGCCGATCTGGCTCAGCGAAGGCGCCGGCGGTAAGGTCACTTTCTCTCCGTCCGCGCAGCAGATCATCGCGCTCTTTGAAAAGGCCGATACCGAAGGCCTGCGCCCCAGCGATTATCTGACCGCGGACATCGACCTTTCGCGCGCCAATAGCAGCGACCCAATCGCGCTCGCCGGGCTCGAAACCGCCTTTTCCGGCGCCGTGCTGCGCTATGCCAATCACCTCTACAATGGTCGCATTCGCCCCCAGTCGGTCAGCGAAAACCTCGACATCACGCCCAAGCCGCTCGATCAGGCGGCCCTGCTCGAGCGCCTCGCCCAGAGCCAGGACCCCGCCCCGATCCTGGCCGAGCTTGAGCCAAAGCACCCCGAATTCCTGGCCCTCAAGGCCGCTCTCGCCAATTTCGAAACCAGCACCACGGCCCGTCCGGCCCCGATCGGCGATGGCCCCGTGCTGCGCCCCGGCAATTCCGACGCCCGCGTCCACGCCATCCGTGCCCGCCTCGAACTGCCGGCAGGGGCCACCAACCTTTACGACGACACCCTCGTCACCGCCGTCGAAACCTTCCAGGAAAGCCAGGGCCTCGAAGTTGACGGCATTATCGGGTCAGCGACCATTGCGGCCTTCAATGGCGGCAATGCCACGCGCCGCGAAGATATTCTGGCCAATATGGAGCGCTGGCGCTGGATGCCTGCCGATCTCGGCCAGTTCAACGTCTTCGTCAACATCCCCGAATTCCGCCTCTCCATTCAGCGTAATGGCGTCGAGGAATACGGCACCCGTGTCGTCGTCGGCACCACCAAGAACCAGACCCCGATCTTCTCGGACAATATCCGGCATCTGGTGGTGAACCCCTATTGGAACGTCCCGTCCTCGATCATCAAGGGCGAGATCGCCCCGGCCGTGCTGCGCAATCCCGGTTATACCGACAGCCATAATATGGACCTGCTCTATAACGGCACCCCGGTCAGCCCCTGGCAGGTCGATTGGTCGCAGGTCTCCACCTCCTACTTCCCCTTCAAGGTCCGCCAGCGCCCCGGCGCCGGCAATGCCCTTGGCCAGATCAAGTTCCTCTTCCCCAACAAGCACGACGTCTATCTCCACGATACGCCGTCCAAGTCGCTGTTCGCCCGCTCCTTCCGCGCCTTCAGCCACGGCTGCATCCGCGTCGAAAATCCGTTCGAATTTGCCGATGCGCTGATGGCCAATGAAACCAAGATCAGCCGCGCCTCGCTCGAAGCCATGTTCGGCCCCTCCGAGCGCTGGGTGAACCCGGAAACCCAGATCCCGGTGCACCTCGCTTACTTCACGCTGCGCGTCGGCACCGATGGAGCGATCCGCTCCTATGGCGACGTCTATGGGCACAATGAAAAATTGATCGAAGCCATGGGCCTCGCCAATTCTGCCCCGCCGACCATCGTCGCCGAGGTCGAAAACGTCCCCGAAGAGCTTTCGCCCTAACCAATTGTGGCCCCGGCTACGCCAGGCGGTAACAGTCTGTTAGCATTTTCGCCTTGGTTGCGCCCGTTTTTGCCCTTAATAACGAAGGCGTGAGGGGGCCACCTGGTCGGTTCACACCTGGTTAGCGTTAATAAAATCGTGCGATTTTTGCGCTAACGTCGAACGATACTGGCATTGAACCGGGCAGAGTTAGGCGTGACGGGGATTTCCTTTTTGCAGCGTAGTGTTTTCTTGCGTTTTCTCGCAACAACGCTTGTAACTATTTGTATGACCGGCATTTTTGCCGTCCAGCCCGCCGTGGCTGCGACCGAGCGCGCCCTCTATCTCTACTATACGCACACCAAGGAAACCTCGCGCATCGTCTTCAAGCGCAATGGCCAATATGTGCAATCCGGGCTTAACGAGCTCAACCAGTTCCTGCGCGACTGGCGCCGCAACGAACCCACCAAGATGGACCCCCGCCTCTTCGACCTGATTTGGGAGGTTTATCAAGAGGTTGGCGCCTCTCAGCCGGTCAATATCGTCTCGGCCTACCGCTCCCCCAAGACCAACGCCATGCTGGCCGAAAAGTCTTCCGGGGTCGCTGACAATTCCCAGCACATGCGCGGCACCGCCATGGATTTCTTCATCCCCGGCGTGCCCCTGGCAAAATTGCGTGCCGTGGCAATGAGTAAGCAGGTCGGCGGCGTCGGCTATTACCCAACCTCCGGCAGCCCCTTCGTCCATCTCGACGTCGGCTCCGTCCGCGCCTGGCCGCGCATGACCCGCGCGCAATTGAAGGAAATCTTCCCAGACGGCCGCACCATGCACCTGCCCACCGACGGCAAGCCGCTCTCGCAGGAAGGCTACAACATTGCCATGGCCGAGTGGAAACAGTGCCACGCCTATCCCTGCAATGGCGGCGGATCTTCGGGCACCATGGTCGCCGATGCCGGCAACGGCGGTAATGGCAAAACCCTGATGGACGTGCTCTTCGGCGGCAAGCCGGGCAATGCCGCAGCGCCGGTCGCTGCAGCAGCACCGGCTCCCGTTCAGGTCGCAGCCCTCGCGCCGCAGACCGCCACCTCCGAGCTTGCTCCGGTTCCCGCGCCGCGCCCCGCCACCATGATGGTTGCGGCCGCAGAACCTCAGTCTGCCGCCGTGGCGCCCGTCCCTGCCGATCCCGCTTTCATGCCCTTCTCGACCGTCGGCAGCGCCCCGCTCGATGCTGCGGAACTGACACCATCCGTCGTGGCGCCAACCCCGGCGATCAAGTCCGAAACCCTGCGTGTCGCCACGGCTGCGGCCCTGCCGGCCGGCGACGCCGTCACCGCTCTTGCCGCGCTCACCGACGCTCCGGTCCCCATGCCGCCGCTCCACGCCGCCGAGCCCGAAGTCACGCTCACAGCCTATGCGGCAGCACCAACCGGCCTTGGCCGCCCCGTGATCGCCTCGCTGGGCCCGACCGTGACCGGCTCCATTCCGGCCGCACCCGCTTCGCGCTCCGTTCTTGCTTCCGTCGGCACCCCGATGCCAACCGAACTGACGGCACTGCCGCCTTCGGATGCAGAGATGGCAAATCTCTTCTCCGGCACGTTCGACGCCGTCGGAACGGCCCAGCAGTCCGATCTCGTTGCGGCTCTGACCAACCACATCTCGCCCCCCGTCGCTGCCGGCATGCGCAAGCCCGACCTTGTTGCGCCCGATTTCGAGCACGTTGCCGATGTCTTCGCCGCCCCGGCCAGCCTCAGTTCGAACCACTTCGCCGTGATCTTTGATCGCGACGAGGCCGATTTCGACCCGACTCCGGAAATGGGCAGCTATGTCATCGTCATGGGTGCCGGCGAAGACACGACCATGGGCGGAAATCGCCGTTTCGCACCGGCCACCAACTAAAACGCTGACGACGCCGTATCGGCGCCACTTTCTTTGATTTCAAGCGTTTGATCAGACCGGCACTTAACCGTGCCGGTCCTTGCATTGGCACAGTCACGCGCCTAAACACATTTCTGTTGCCGCCGCTTCCCAAGGAGCCCCAGCTTGGCCGAAAAGCCGCACACGCCGTTGCTCGACACGGTCCAATCGCCCGCCGATCTGCGCGCCCTGCCGCGCGAGCAGCTGCGCCAGCTTGCCGACGAACTGCGCACCGAAATGGTCGATGCGGTATCCGTCACTGGCGGCCATCTTGGCGCCGGCCTCGGCGTCGTTGAACTCACGGTGGCTCTGCACGCGGTTTTCGATACCCCGCATGACCGCATCATCTGGGACGTCGGCCACCAGGCCTATCCGCACAAGATCCTCACCGGCCGCCGCGACCGCATGCGCACGCTGCGCCAGAAGGACGGCCTTTCCGGTTTCACCCGCCGCGCCGAGAGCGAATACGACCCCTTCGGCGCCGGCCACTCCTCGACCTCGATATCGGCCGGCCTCGGCATGGCCGTTGCCAGCGAACACCTCGATACCCCGCGCAATGTCGTGGCCGTGATCGGCGATGGCGCCATGTCGGCGGGCATGGCCTATGAGGCCATGAACAATGCCGGCGATATGGACGCGCGCCTCGTCGTCATTCTCAACGACAATGACATGTCGATCGCGCCGCCGACCGGCGCTTTGCGCGCCTATCTCGCTCAACTCGTGTCGAGCCCGGCCTATCGCGGCACGCGCGACGCGGCAAAGTCGGTGGTGAGCAAGCTCCCGCAATTCCTCCACGAACCGGCGCGGAAAACCGAAGAATTCGCCCGCTCGTTCTTTACTGGCGGCACGCTCTTCGAAGAGCTCGGCTTTTATTATGTCGGGCCCATCGATGGGCACAATCTCGACCACCTGCTGCCCGTGCTCGACAATGTGCGCGAAATGGAAAAGGGGCCCGTCCTCGTCCATGTCGTGACCAAGAAGGGCAAGGGCTACGCCCCGGCCGAGAACTCGGCCGACAAGTATCACGGCGTCTCTAAATTCAACGTCGTGACCGGCGCCCAGACCAAGGCCCCCTCGAACGCGCCGTCCTACACCTCGGTGTTCGCTGAAACGCTGATCCAGGAAGCGCAGAACGACAAGCGCGTCGTCGCCGTCACCGCCGCCATGCCCTCGGGCACCGGCCTCGACAAGTTCGCCGAGCTTTTCCCCGATCGCATCTATGACGTCGGCATTGCCGAGCAGCACGCCGTCACCTTTGCGGCCGGCCTTGCCAGCGAAGGCATGCGCCCCTTCTGCGCCATCTATTCGACCTTCCTGCAGCGCGCGTATGACCAGGTGATCCACGACGTGGCCATCCAGGGCCTGCCGGTGCGCTTCGCCATCGACCGTGCCGGCTTTGTCGGCGCCGACGGCCCAACCCATGCCGGCAACTACGACAACGCCTATCTCGGCGCCATTCCCGGCATCGTGCAGATGGCAGCGGCCGATGAGGCCGAACTCCGCCACATGGTCGCAACCGCTGCCGCCTATGACGCCGGCCCCATCAGCTTCCGCTATCCGCGCGGCGATGGCATGGGCGTCGACATGCCCGCCCGCGGCGAAATCTTGCCGATCGGCAAAGGTCGCATCATCCGCCAGGGCAGCACCATTGCGCTGCTCTCCTATGGCACGCGCCTCGGCGAAGTCATGGCCGCCGCCGACAAGCTCGCCGCGCTCGGCCTCAACCCGACCATCGTCGACGCTCGCTTCCTCAAGCCGCTCGACGAAGAGCTGACCGCCCGTCTGGCCCAGACCCACGACGTACTGATCACGACCGAAGAAGGCGGCCTTGGCGGCTTCGGCAGCCACGTCGCGACCTTCCTCGCTTCCAACGGCCTGCTCGACGGCAAGGTGCGCTTCCGCCCACTGATGATCCCGGATCGCTTCGACGAGCATTCGAGCCAGGCCGACATGTACGCCGCCGCCGGCCTTGACCGCGCTGGTATCGTGCAGACGGCGCTCACGGCTCTCGGCTATGACGAAGCCGCCATGAAAGCGGCGCTCGCCCAGGCCTGAACCAAAAACAATCGCGCATAAAAAAATCCCCGCTCGCGCGGGGATTTTTGTTTTGGGGAACTGGCTTCGCGCTACTTCCAGGTAAAAGCCCGCGTCACCGCGTAATTGAACACCGAGCTCATGATCGCGCCCGAAAGGCCGGCCACGAACGTCTGGTGATCCCACTGGTAGATCGCATTGGCCACCGAGATATTGGCAATGCCACCCAGCGCACAGATGGCGCAGAAGCTGAGGAAGCCCGTGACCAGCCGCGTGCCCTTGAGCTTGCGGTCGGCATAGGTCAGGTTGTTGTTGAGAACGAAATTCCAGCCCATGGCGATCAGCGTTGCCGCGATCTGCGACACCACGAAACCCTGGCCGAAGATCGAGGTGAATAGCGCCAGCGTGGCGAGGTGAACGACAACGCCCGTGCCACCCACAAGGCCAAACAGCAGGAAGCTCGGCGGCAGCACGCCAGCCGTCATCTTCGATACCCAGAGACCCAGATACTGGATCACGATCAGCGGGTTCATCTTGCTCTCGCCCGCATGGCGCGGACGGAACGTATAGGGCACTTCAGCGATTTTCAGCGGCTTGCCCATGCGGGCCGATGTCACGATCAGATCGATGAGAATCTTGAACCCGTCGCTCGCGAGCTTTGGCGCAGCCTCGAGAGCAGCCTCGCGGCGCATCAGGAAAAAGCCGCTCATCGGATCGCTCACCGCCTGCCCCGCGATCATGCCGGCGAGCCGATTGGCGAGGTTGCTGCCCGAAAGCCGTGTCTGGCTCAGACCATCACCGGCCGACCCACCTTCTGCAAAGCGCGAACCGACAACCAGATCGGCGCCGTTGACCGCTTCGGCCAGCATCTTGGGGAGAATGGTTTCGTCATGCTGATGGTCCGCGTCGATGACGGCCACATAGGGCGCCGCGGTAACGGCCATGCCTTCGACACAGGCAGAGGCCAGGCCCCGGCGGCCAAAACGCCTGACGCAGCGGATATTGGCATAGACCCGGCTCAACTCGTTGACGACATCGGCCGTGCCATCGGGACTGTTGTCGTCAACGACGATCATTTCCCAGGGTGTATTGCCGAGAGCCAGAGCCACCTTTTCGTAAAGCAACTCGATATTGCCCCGCTCATTATAGGAGGGGACGATCACGGCGAGCTGCGGGGGGCGGAAATTGGTATGAAGTGCGACGCTGGCTTCTTGGATCGGGCCGTTCGACATTTTCTTGAGCACTCTGGCTGCGGGGCATCCCCCTTAAAAGCACGCCGCGCACTTAAAGTTGCGTGGGATAGATTTCATGGCTGGGTTGCGTGCAGCGCAGATGTGGCCCGCCGCGCTTTGTGTCACTTCACCAATTCCCCTCATGGCCGGAGGCGCCGTGTATTCCCCCCATACCGATTTCAAGCAAGATAGGCCCACCGCGCTCATCCTGCTTTTGCCGCTCATCTTCGTCTTGAGCGGCACGCTGATCCGCTTCCTCGCCTTCCGCTATGCCCAGCCCGATACCGAATGGACGCAATATTTCAGCGCGCTCTGCCGCTGGGATTGCACCTGGTACGTCCGCATGGCCGAGACCGGCTACGACACCTTTCCGGTGCCCTCGCGCGTCTCCGCCGGCAATTGGGCATTCTTTCCATTCTATCCGATCCTCGTGGGACTGATCGGCAAGATCATCCCCCTCCCCACCATCGTGCTGGCAAGCCTCCTCTCCATCGTCACGGCCTATGCCGCCGTCGTCGTCGCCTGGCCATTGCTGGGCAAAAACATCCGGGCCTACACGCTCTACGCCGCCTTCATGCTGTCGGGCCCGGTCTCGTTCTATTTCACCACCTTCTTTACCGAGGTGATGTTCGTCCTCCTGACGACGCTGGTCTTCCGCTTCCTCGGGCGCTCCGACTATCTTGGTGCCGCCGCGGCCGCCGCCCTCCTCTCGGCGACGCGCATCGTCGGGGTCTTCGCCTCGCTCTCCATCGGCATCAAGGCCCTGATGGACTATCGGCAGGACAAGGGAACCTGGCGCGGCATTGTCGGCGGGCTTCTCGGCCAGCCCAAACTCGTCCTTGCCATCTTCATCTCGCCGCTCGGCTTTTTCACCTACATGGCCTTCCTCAATTACTGGATCGGCGATGGCCTCGCCTTCAGCCACACCCAGCGCGCCTGGGGCCGGCAGATCGCCAATCCCCTGACCTATCTCTGGGAAGGCCTCGTCAACTGGTCCAACGGCGGCGCGCTCCTCAGCAATTCCCAGATCCTGGCACTCGCCGCGGTCACCGGCCTCATCATCACCGGCGTCCTCGCCTGGCGCCGACAATGGCCCGCCGTGGTCTTCTGCCTCTTCTGCATCATCATTCCGCTGGCGGCCGGCCTTGCCTCCATGCTGCGCTTCATGGCCGGCATGGCCCCGATCACCATCACGGCCGCGACGATCCTGGGCAAAAACCGCGTGGTCTTCGCCATCAGCCTCATTGGTCTCATCATCGGCGCCTGGTTCGTCACCCTCGCCTGGCTCGGAGGCAATGTTGCGCTTGTCTGATCGATCACCCCTGGCGCTCGGCGCCTATGCGCTCGCAGCGATCCTCGCTCTCTTCGAGCTCGCCATTCTCTGGCAGGGCCTCCACCCCAATGTCTCGGACGACTATCGGGCCTATTACATCGACCGCACCACCACCTGCCTGCCGCAGCCGGTGACGGGAAAATATGTGCTGGGCACCGAACTCAATTTCCGCTCGGAAGGCGATGAAACCCGCGAACTCCGCCCCTGCGGCTGGACTGGCCCGGCGGGCGATGGCACCCATTCCGTCGGCCAATTGTCTCGCCTGCGCTTTGCCACCAGCGAAACCCGCCCGCTGACACTGATGCTGGAATTGACCGGCGTAACCCTGCCCGGCCCAGCCCAGCAGCGTGTCATCGTCTCCGCCAATGATCAGGAAATCGGGGAAATTGCCGTAACGCCGGACAAGACCGAGCGGTTCACCATTTCGATCCCCGCAAGTGCTCTGGATGGCGATGGCTTTGTCGATATCAAACTCGACTACCCCGACGCCATCTCGCCGGGCAAGCGGGTCTCGAACACCTATTGGCGCTCGGTCAAACTCACCGCCTTGTCGCTCAGCCCGGCAGTACCGGGCTGAGCTGCATTAGATATCAGTGGTCGGAGCCACCTTCGATCATGCCGAGCGCCGACATGTAGAGCTCGAGTATGGCTTCCTGCTCCAT
>NZ_JBEVLL010000176.1:0-4159 GCF_040509215.1 Devosia sp. | reverse complement strand
CTCCCCCGAAGGGAGAGGTGAAGAGTGGAAGGGCCCGTGCCATTTGGTCCGAAAAAATCATGCGCCAAAGCCCTTGGCGAAGGAGCCGGAATTGACGACGCGGCGCGCGAACAAAAGGGCGATGAAGCTCGGGACCCAGAGGAGGACCGAGAGCACGGCGCCATATTGGATGACGGGCTGGTTGTTGATGAAGGAGATCATCAAGACCGGCAGGGTGCGGACCTGGGGCGCGCCGATGAGCCCGGCGCCTTCGGTTTCGTAGAAGGTACCGACAAAGCTCAAGAGCAGGGCCGCGGCGATGGTCGGGCCGGCCTGTGGCAGGGTGATCGACCAGAAGACGCGGAAGGGCGATGCGCCGACGTCTCTGGCGGCTTCTTCCATGCGGCGGTCGACGGCCTGGAAGGCGGCGACGGGAATCCAGATCATGAACAAGAGCGTGCCGACGAGCTGGATGAGAACGACGCCCCAGAAGGTGCCGATGAGATTGAGCTGGAGGAAGATGCCGGCAATGGCGACGAGGAGGCCGAACTTGGGGAAGGCGTGGCCAGCTAGGAACGAAAAGAACAAAATATCGCGGCCGGGGAAGTCCAGGCGGGCGAAGGCGTAGGCGGCCGGCAGGCAGATGATGGCGGAGAGGACCGTCACCGTGGTGGCCAGCGTCAGGCTCATGGTGATGGAGCTCCAGACGTCGGCGCGGGCCAGGGTCTGATACCAGAATTTCAGGCCAAATTCCTGCGGGATGACCGAGGGGAAGCGCCAGACATTGGTGAAGGCCCAGGTGCCGACGACGAGCAGCGGCACGACGATGACAAGGGTGAGGACGACGGCGAAGACAATGCCGGTCCAGTCGATCGGCTGGGAGACTTTGACGGTGGCGCTCATGTCAGGGCGTCCTGTTCTTGGCGACGGAGCGCACGTAGAAGAGCCCGAAGAGAATGCAGAAGCCGAAGGTGATAACGGCCTGGGTGATCGCATTGGTCGGATCGAAGAGATCGCGGAAGGTGCGCTGCATGAAGGGGCCCATCATTTCCGGCGCGGCGGGCCCAAGGATGTAGGGCAGCGTGAAGGACGAGAAGATGCCCAGCACCGCAAAGGAAATGGCGACGAGAATGGAATTGGAGAGGCGCGGCAGGATGATGTGCCAGAGGAGCGCAATGCGCCCTGCCCCGACATCGCGCGCCGCTTCAATGGCCTGATTGGACACGTTGCCGAGGCCGGAAAGAAGGATCAGCACCGTGAGGGGGATATTGTCCCAGACAAGACCGATGACCGGACCCCAGGGGGTGAGGTAGGGCGACTTGATCTTGGGCAGGCCCACCGAATTGAGCAGCAGATCGACCGTGCCATTGGGGCCGAGCACGCGGATGAACGCGAAGCTCAGGATGATCGAGGGCACGAACATCGGGAAGATGGCGAGGCCCTGCACATAGGCGGCGATGCGCGTATTGGAAAAACGCAGATAGAGCGCGATCGGCAGGCAGACCAGCAGCAGGAGCACGGCGCAGACGCCGGTGGTCCAGAGCGTGATAGCCAGGTTCGCGCGGCTATAGGGATCGCTGGCGAAGAACTGATAGGTCGAGACCGAAAGGGCGCGACCACCATCGGGGGTCGGCAGCCAGATGGTCTGGATCATGGCCGCGATGATGGGCCAGATGATCAGCCAGAGAACCAGCAAAACGGGGACGGCCACGAGCAAGAGGCCAATCGGCCTCTTGCGTTGCGTGGGTGCGGGCGCCAAGGCGCCCGCGTCTGTAGTGGTCACGAGGCAGGGTCCACGTTCGGTGCAACGGCGCGGTACCAGCCGTCATTGACGGCAGTTTCCCACTTGCCGCCCGGGAAGGTCGGGATCGAGGCCGGGATGATGTCGGCGAACTTTTCACGCAGTTCGGCCGAGACGTGATCCCAGGAGACGCCGGGGAAGCCACCGAGCTCGGTCAGCACGGCCGACTGGATTTCCTCGGTGAGGAGGAAGTCAGCAAGCTTGAGGGCTGCATCCTTGTTGGTGCCGTTGGACAGCACTGCGAGCTTGGTGAAGCCGCCGGGGAGACCAAGGTCCTGAAGCTGCACGAGGCCGGTCGTTTCCGGAAGAACGCCCTGGGCGATAGCCGAGAGAGCCTGATCGGACCAGGCCGGGATCATGGTGACGGCCGACTGGCCTAGGAGCTGCAGCGACTGGGTGTTGCCCGAAGTGTAGGCGCCGCCTTCAAAGAGCGAGGGGGCGAGATCGTTGAGGATCTCCCAGGCCGGGGTCAGGGTTTCGGTGGCCAGCGCGTCGGTAAAATTGTCGACGGTGAACTTGGTGGGATCATTGCCATTGGCTTCGAAAATGGCGCGGCGGACGAAGTTGCCACCCGAACCGCCCTTGTTGGGACGGTTGTAGATGAACTGGCCCGGATTGGCCTTGATCCAGGTGACGAGGTCGGCCCAGGTCTTCGGCACGGAAGCAGGATCGAGCTTGGTGGTGTCGTAGGCCAGCAGAACCTGGCTGCCGCGATAGGGCAGGTTGGTCGGGATGTCGAAGGCGAGCGGGTTGATCTTGGAATAGTTGGAGAGACCAGCCGTTTCGAAATCGACATAGAGGCCCTTGGCGATACCATCGACGGTGACGCGGGTATCAAAGCCTTCAAAGAGGTCGGCCTGCGGATCGGTGCCGCTGGCGAGAGCTGCGAGAGCGCGGTCGCCGATGGCGGCAACGCCGGCGCCGTCGCCACCGTCAACCAGGTTCAGCGTGATGCCGGCATTGGCGGCTTCAAACTTGGGCTTCACCACATTGGTCCAGAAGTCGATGACGTTCTGGTCCGAGGTGAAATAGACATCGATCACGCCTTCGGCAGCGAAGGCCAGGCGCGGCATAATGGTGACGCCGGCTGTCATGGCGGCGGCGGAAATCAGGAAATTGCGGCGTTTCATCGTGTTCTCCCATATGGGCATCCCCAGAGGGTACCCTAGCTGCGCTGGCGACGGAGTCCATGAGCCGGCAAGGCCGACAAGCAGATGCGCACCAGCCCGCATCCGCAAACTCTATGGAACTCCCCTCCTCACTGCTGCAGCGCGGCGGGCAATTCCGATTCTATGTCGGATATTGCCGGGACCACGCAGAGCGCGTGCATAGACAACACCGAATGACGCTTGCACACAAGTGCATTTGCATCTCTGTCGGCGAAGCTAGATATTTGGCTTCGATAACGCTTTCATGACAGCCCACTCATTGCGACCGTGTGCAACGCTGTGGAGGGACCTGTCAGCGGAAGATCGGACGGGTTAGTCCGCTGATGGCCTTACACTTTTTCGCCAGATCGGAACGGGCTCGAAAATCCGCCGGCCGGCTTCGGCCGGACTGGCCTCGCCAAGCAGTTCAACAAGGTGATCACCCATTGCAGCAAAGGGCTGGGCGAAGGTGGTGAGCTTGTAGGATTGCCAATCGCCTTCATCGATATCATCGAATCCGACAAGGCAGAGATCGTTCGGAAGGGAGAGGCCGAATTCGTGGCGGGCGGCATCCATGAAGCCCAGAGCCAGAAGATCGGTGACGCAGAAGACGCCATCGGGACCATCGGAGCGGCCGAAAAGTCGGCGGGCACTTTCGTAGCCCGAGGCGTAATTGGTGGGGCCGGCGGCCATGACGGTGACGGCCATGCCGGCTTCCTTGGCGACCTCGACGAAGACGCGCTCGCGCTCGAGAAGGCTTGCCGTGCTGGCCGTCGAGGTGACGAGGGCGAGGCGCTTGCAGCCGGCGCGGCGGAGCAGAAAGAAGGCCTCGCGCCCGGCCATTTCGTTGTCGACGCTGAGATTATGGCAGCCGGTGAGCGGATCGTCGCGATTGATGAGGATAACCTGCTGGCCATTGGCAAGGCTAGTTTCGATCAGCTTTGCCGAGGGGGTGCCCGAGAGCACGACGGTGGCGTCGGCGCGATAGTTGAGGGTCTGGCGCAGCGCAGCGGCGACGCTTTCCTCGTCGGTGCCGGTATTGATGATCATGATCACCTTGCCGGCGGCCTGCAATTTTCGCGTCAGCACGTCGACGAGGCGGGCGCGGATGGGGGTCGTCATGTCGGCGACGACGAGGCAGACGATGTTGCTGCGCTCGCGCAGGCCACGGGCGAGGTGATTGACGTGATAGCCAAGCTCGCCGGCTGCTTCGAGCACCTTGCGGCGGGTT
>NZ_JBEVLL010000175.1:0-13330 GCF_040509215.1 Devosia sp. | reverse complement strand
TTGGAGCAGGCCCGCGGGCATCGCCCGGCTGCAACTCGTTGCCCCAGGCAGCGTTGGGAATCGACCCGACAAGGAGAGTTCCATGCAGCCTGTTTCCCCGCAGACGCTACGGCTTGCCGGCGGCACCGAGCTCGCTTTCGTCACGGCCGGCAACCCTGCGGCACCGGCCCTCCTGTTGCTGCACGGCTTTCCCAGTTCGTCCCGGACCTTTCGGGATGTCATTCCCGAGCTTGCCGGGATTGCGCATGTGATTGCGCCCGACCTGCCCGGATTTGGCGCCTCCGAGCCTTTGCTCGATACCTCGTTTCACGGCATGGCCGAGGCAGTCGCCGAACTGCTGGCGCATCTCGCCATCGGTCCGCGCTATATCTACCTCCATGATTTCGGGGCGCCGGTGGGGTTGGAAATCGCCATGGCGGAGCCCGAAAAAGTGCTCGGCCTGATCGTGCAGAACGCCAATGCGCACCGCTCCGGTCAGGGGCCGGGCTGGGCCGATACGCAGAAATTCTGGGCCGAACCGACGCCGGAAAATGAGGCCAGGGCAACCCGGCACCTGACCCATGAGGGAACGCGCGACCAATATGTCGGCGGCGTGCCCGACGACGTCGCGGCACGGATATCCCCCGCCAGTTGGGATGAGGATTGGCGGGTGATGCAGATGCCCTGTCGCATGGCGGCGCAGCGGGCCCTCGTTCGCGATTACGGCCGGTACACCAAGAAATTCGACGCCATAAATGACTATCTCGCCGCCTCGCAGCCGCGCGCCCTGATGCTTTGGGGACGGCACGATGCCTTCTTCGAGATCGACGAGGTGCTCGACTGGATGAAGGCCTTGCCGCGCATGGAAGGCCATATTCTCGATGGCGGACATTTCCTGCTCGAAACCCATGCCCGAGAGGTTGCGGCCCTCATGGCTGGCTTTCTTCTCGACAAGAAGAACTGAAATCGTCTCGCAACCACCCGCACCTCAGCACGTTTGGCACTCATCTGGCGTTGTTGCGGAGGACGAAATGGCATTCTTTCAAAAGGCGGAGCAGATCGGCTGGGAGCAACTGACGCTGCCCGAACACATCCTGATGATGTCCATGACGGTCGAGCCGCAAAGACAGGTTGAGTGGCTGATCCAGCGCGCACTCTGCTTTCACGGGCTGGCGGAGATTACCCCAAGGGGCCTCAGGCTCACCTATCTCGGGCGCCGTACGATTGCCGAAAGACACGGCCTGCCGGTGGTGGTGGGGGTAGACCCGGCGCAGCAGGACCTGGCTTCCAACGCCATCTAGCTCACGGATACAGTCGAACAAAAAAGGGCGCCACACAGGCGCCCTTTTGTTTTTCAAAGCTGCCGAAAACTCAGCGCTTCTTCTTGTCCAGCTGGTGATAGGCCCGGCGCGAGTGGAAATCGCAATAGGGGCCGGTCTCGAGGCTATGCTGGCCGCAGAAATAAAAATCTTTGCTGAGCGGATCGCCGATCGGCCACTTGCAGGTGTGCTCGTTGAGCTGAAGCAGGCTCAGGCGCTTGTCTTCGGGGATGAAGAGCTCCTGGCTCGCCGGAGCGACATAGAGTTCCGTGTCCATCTGCGGCGACATGGCAAGGGCGGTAGCGCCCATGACCTGCGGACGCTGCATGACCTGCGGGCGCGGCTTGGCAGCGGCGGCCATCGTGCTGACACCGGCAGAAATGCTGGGGCCGGAAGGACGGCGCGGCGCCTGGCGCGGGGCAGGGCGAGCGCGCGGGGTGGTGTTGGTGGGCTTGGCGCGGGCCGAAAGCTTGAGGCGGTGCACCTTGCCGATAACGGCATTGCGGGTGACGCCTTCGCCCAGTTCGCCGGCGATCTGGCTGGCGCTCAGGCCTTCCATCCAAAGCTTCTTGAGAAGCTCGACACGCTCGTCGGTCCAACCATTGGGTTGCGCTCCGGTAACCATCGTCAACTTAGAATCCTCTCTCATGCCGCCAAAGTGGCCTGGCAGCCTTTTTCGACTCTACAGCTCGTATGCTGAGTGGGTCCGCCACACGATATCTCGTGTTACCCAACGAGTTAGACACTACGACATCGTAGGAATCGGGATCAAGAGTCGGGGGCATTTTCCCCCCAAAAATCAGTGGTTAATTTTACGCTAACAATCATTGAGTCAAATCAGGCACTTGGCCCGGAGAGCGTTGACTTAACGGGTAAAAACCGCCTATTTCTTCGCACCAAACGCGCTGCCCCAGAGCAGCGTTTTTGATTTGTGTGGCAGGTTTGCCACGCTTTTTGATCCCACCTCCCGAACCTGAAAGGGAAGATATCCATGTCTGCGCTCTATGCCACTTACGCCCGTTCCGAAGTTTCGTTCGAGCGCGGCGAAGGCATGCGCCTTTTCGATCAGCATGGACGAGAATATCTCGACTTTCACTCGGGCGTGGCGGTGAATGCGCTCGGCCATGGCGACGCCCATCTCGTGAGCGCGCTCAAGGCTGCCGCCGACAAGGTCTGGCACACGGCCAATACCTTTACTATTCCCGAGCAGGAACGGCTTGGGCAGCGGCTGGTGGATGCCACTTTCGCCGACGCCGTCTTCTTTACCAATTCGGGCGCCGAGGCCATCGAATGCGCCATCAAGACGGCGCGTCACTATTTCTGGGCCAAGGGCCAGCCGGAACGCTTTGAAGTCATCGCCTTCTCCGGCTCCTTCCATGGCCGTACGCTCGGCACCATCGCGGCCGGCGGCAATCCCGACTATCTCGAAGGCTTTGGGCCCCCGGCTCCCGGCTTCAAGCATGCCAAGCCCGGCGATCTCGACAGCGTCAAGGCGCTGGTGAGCCCCCAGACCTGCGCCATCCTCATCGAGCCCGTGCAGGGCGAGGGCGGGGTGACCGCCATGTCGAGCGAATTCATGCAGGGCCTGCGCAAGCTTTGCGACGACAATGACATGCTGCTCATTCTCGACGAAGTGCAGTGCGGCTTCGGCCGTACCGGGCGCTTCTTTGCTTACGAGTGGAGTGGCATCACGCCCGATATCGTGGCGGTGGCAAAGGCCATCGGCGGCGGCTTTCCGCTCGGCGCGTGCCTTGCCAAGGGCGATGTCGCGGCCTCGATGGTGCCCGGCACGCATGGCTCGACCTATGGCGGCAATCCGCTGGCGACGGCCGTCGGCAATGCCGTGCTCGACCGCATCCTCGCGCCCGGCTTCATCGACAATGTCAACGCCATGGGCCAGCGCCTTTCCTGGCACTTGCAGCAGTTGGCGCAGAAGTATCCCGACTATGTGCTGGAACTGCGCGGCAAGGGCCTGCTCTCGGGCATCAAGCTCTCGACGCCGGTGCGCGACATGGTCACGCGCCTGCGTGACGATCATCAGTTCCTCTGCATCGGGGCAGGCGACAATGTGCTGCGCCTGCTGCCGCCGCTGATCGTTTCCGAGGCCGATATCGAACTCGCCATGGCAAAAATCTCGGCGGCCTTCGACGCCATCGAGGCGGAAGCGGCTGCGGCGCCGACTGCGAGCTGATCGTCATGTTGACGTTTTATCATTTTGGGCGTCGCCGACGCGGTTTGTTCCCTCCGCCTAACTAGGGCAGAGTGCAAACCCGCGGCTGCGGCCGTCTCAATTTCATAAGCGTCACAAAGGAACCCGGCCCATGTCTTCGACCGGTACCCCCAGGCATTTTCTTTCCATCGACGATCTTTCCTACGCCGAATTGCGCGGCATGCTCAACCAGGCGGGTGCGCTAAAGGCCCGCCTCAAGGACGGCGACCGGCCCCAGCTCCTCAAGGACAAGGTGCTGGCCATGATCTTCGAACGCCAGTCCACCCGCACCCGCGTCTCCTTCGACGTCGGTATGCGCCAGCTTGGCGGCGAGACCATCATGCTGTCCGGCCAGGAAATGCAGCTTTCGCGCGAAGAAACCCTGGCCGATACGGCCAAGGTGATGAGCCGCTATGTCGATGCCATCATGATCCGCATTCTGTCCCATGCCGATCTGCTCGAACTCTCCGAGGCTGCGACCGTGCCGGTCATCAACGGCCTGACGCGCCGCGCGCATCCGTGCCAGATCATGGCTGACCTCATGACCTTCGAAGAGCACCGCGGCGACATTCGCGGCGCCAAGATCGCCTGGGTGGGCGACAGCAACAATGTGCTGCACTCCTGGGTCAACGCGGCAGAGTTGTTCGAATGCGAGCTGACCATTGCCGTGCCGGACGAATACAGCCCGGAAAAGGACCTGATGCAGGACATCACCCGGGCCGGCAAGTTCGCAAAGCTGATCGAAGACCCTCGCGAAGCCGTCGAAGGCGCCGATCTCGTCATCACCGACACCTGGGTGTCCATGGGTGACGTCGACGCCGCCGAGCGCCGCCGGGTCTTGAAACCCTATCAGGTGAATACCAATTTGATGGGCTTGGCGAACAAAGACGCCCTGTTCATGCACTGCCTGCCCGCCCATCGCGGCGACGAGGTGACCGACGAAGTGATCGATGGTCCCCAGTCGGTAGTGTTCGACGAGGCCGAAAATCGCCTCCACGCCCAGAAAGCCATTTTGTGCTGGGCCTTCGGGGTTGAAACGAACTAGGCGCGGTTTCGCGCCGCCGTTCCTTTACTCAAGAGCATCATCCCCGCGAGAGCGGGGATTTCCGCTTTCGCGGACATGATGGCTTTGCAGGATTGGAGAGTGGCGCGTTTTGCTCCCGGGGCGTAGCCTCAAGCGAAAGCCAGACCGAATGACCACGGAACAGACCATGACTGACAGCTTCCTTTCCGCCATGGGCCTTGATCGCCCCGAGACCGGCGATGATGCCGTGGTGCCCTTCACCCTCGAAAAGCTCGATACCCGCGGCCGCATCCTGCATCTGGGCGCGGCGCTCGACGCTATCCTGTCGCGCCACAACTATCCCGCCCCGGTTGCCCGCCTTCTCGGGGAAGCCGTGGTGCTGACCGCGCTGATCGGGTCGTCGCTGAAATTTCAGGGCAAGCTGATCCTCCAGACCCAGACCGATGGTCCGGTCAATCTGATCGTCGTCGATTTTGACGCGCCCGATGGCATGCGCGGCTATGCCCGCTTCGACCATGACATGGTGCTCAAGGCCGCCGAGGAAGGGCGCACCAGCCCCGCTGAAATGCTCGGCAAGGGCCACCTTGCCATGACCATCGACCAGGGCTCCCACACCGAGCGCTACCAGGGCATCGTGGCGCTCGACGGCAACAGCCTCGAGGACGTCGCCCATACCTATTTCCTGCAGTCCGAGCAGATCCCGACCCAGGTGCGCCTCGCAGTGGCGCAGATGTCGGTCAAGGGTGACCATCGTCCGCGCTGGCGCGCTGGCGGCATGCTGATTCAGCATCTGCCCGAAGGCGGCCAGGTGCGGATGGCGGATCTGCCGGGCGACGGCAATTTCGACAATCTCGATCCCGATTTCAAGGAAGCCGACGGCTGGGCCGAAGCGCGCTCCATGCTGGCGACCGTTGCCGATGTGGAATTGGCCGATCCCGAAGTCTCGCCCGAACGGCTGCTGTTCCGGCTCTACCACGAGACCGGCGTTCGGGTGTTCCCGCCGCTGCCGCTCGAAGAGCGTTGCACCTGCTCGGCCGACCGGATCGAGGAAATGCTCGCCAACAATTTCTCCGATGAAGAGCGGCAGGACATGGCCGTCAATGGCGAGATCGAAGTGGTCTGCGAGTTCTGTTCTTCTGCCTATCGCTTCAACCCGCACCAGTTTCAGGTGAAGCACTAAACTTTTCAGGCGTCGGAAGAATTTTCATTCTCCGGCGCCTGCTTGCAAATTTTTCGGGTCTCGGCAAAATTGTATTCATAAGGGTCAGCAGGGGGAGCTGAATCCAGATGAATACCGATCTGATGTTGACGATCGAGGCCTTGCAGGGACAGGACAGCTCCGAAGGCGTCCACGCCACCGTCCTCGCCGCTATCCGCGATTACGGCTTCGAAAAGTTCATTGTCTCGGGCCTGCCCGATCGCGGCATGGATGTGCGGCCCTTCGTGCTGCTCTCGGGCTGGGACGACGAATGGTATCAGCGCTATACCGGTCTCGGTTACGTCCATCTCGATCCCGTGGCGCGGAACTGCTTTGCCACCACCCTGCCTTTTGATTGGTCGAGCGCTCCCTATGACCGTGTCGAGGACGTTTCGGCGCGGCGCGTCATGGACGAAGCCCGCGATTTCGGCATGGATGAAGGCCTCTGCGTTCCCGTCCATCTCGAAGGCGGCATGCAGGGCGTCGTCTCGCTGGTGGGGCGCACCGATTGGCTCGATGAAAAGCAGCGGCTCGAACTGCATATGCTGGCGCTCTACGCCCATGGCCGGCTGCGCTTTCTCAATACCATCGGCAAGCCGCCGGCCCGACGGCTGATCACGCCCCGGGAGGCCGAGGTGTTGAAGTGGGTTGCGGCGGGCAAGACCGCCTCGGAGATTGCCGATATCACCGGCATGGCCTCCCGCACCGTCAATCAGCACTGCGAAAACGCCCAAAAACGCCTCGGGACCAACAATCGCCTCCACACCGTGGTCGAAGCGCTGCGCCAGAAGCTGATCGTCCTCTAGGGACTTTCCATCCACTGGAATAGGTTTGACACGGGCTTTCCTCATCCACCTGCTGTCACCCCGGCTTTAGGCCGGGGTCCATCCTGAGATCCCAAGATGGGTCCCTGCCTTCGCCGGGATGACAATCGAGATTGGGTAGATTCCAGCGCCACGTGAAAGCGCTCTGCTTTTGCATCCCCAGCGTGCTCGCCGGAGCGCGCCTTCCACCGACTCAAACGCGAGAAAAAGCTGCGTATTTTCGCCGGAAACGGCCTCCTGCCTATTGGGAGATTTGCCGATTTTCAGCCGCGTAACCGCCGTGCCAAATGCCTTGTAACGATGCAGGCAGCTTTGGGGGCAAGGTAATGCAAGTGCATATCATCCGCGCGCCGGTCAGCGGTGAAACTCCTCAACTTCTCGAAGAGAACTACCGCCTGCGTCACAAGATTTTTGTTGATCTCCAGGGGTGGAGCGAATTGCGCCGGCCCGATGGGCGCGATGTCGATGAATTCGACAATGCGGACGCAACCCATATCCTGCTCACCGATGGCGACGAGCTGGTTGGCGGCTCGCGCATCACCCCACTCAACAGACCGAACTTGCTGCAGACTGTCTTTAACGGTCTTGTGCTTGGAAATCTCCCCGCCGACCCCTCGCTTGGGGCCGATTGGACGCGCTTTTATGTTCGTCCAGATCGACGCGAAGGCCGGCGGCGCGCACCCGAGTCTGCAGCCCTTTTCTGCGCGATGATGGAATATGCCCTAAAACAGGGCTTCACCTTCATTACCTTCGTTTCCTCTCTGTCCATGGTGGAGCACGGCACCAGCGTGGGCTGGAGGATTACCCCGCTCGGGGCACCTGTCCTGGTTGACGGCAAGGCCACTGTCGCCGCCTGGATCGAGGTTTCCGAGCAGGCCCTCTACAATGTGCGGCGGGCCACCGGGATGAGTCATACGCTCATCCCGGCCTCCGCGCTGCGACGAGGTCAGAGCGGGGTTCTGACGGCCTGACGGCAGCGCCATGCCGCGCGCGTTCAAGCTCATGCGGGCCATCGTCGGGCCAGACGGCGACGAGGCGGTGGCAAGGCGCCTCCTCGAAGAAGCGCTGCTGACCGAAATCGACCCACTTCTTCACGCCGCCTTCTCGCTCAATATCGATATTGCCACGGCGCTCGAACGCGGCGCCACGGCCTTTGGTCTGACCTTTTTCGATGTCATTCCCGGCGGTAGCAGTTCGGCAGGACCGTTGCGGATCGAGCGGCTCGCCGATGTGCATTTCGTGCGCGCCACGACGCTGGGCGAGGAAGTTGCCTATGCCGCGCCCGACTTCAACGGCCTCATGCGGCTCGGCGCGCTCTACGATACCGATCCGGCGCTGACGAGACGGCTTTGCATAGTGCCCGCCGCCGCCTTGCGCCAATACCTTGCCGCCGAGGCCGCGCCCGATCTGCTGGTAGCCGCGCGGCAAAATCTCACGCGGCATTGGCCAACCGCGACGGCCAGCCTTGAACTGACCCTCGGCGTACGGCTCGCCTTTGGCGCGCTGGTGCTCACATTGGTGGCAGCGCTCCTCGCCTTGCCCTATCTGGCGGCCGCCTGGGCCATGCCGGCCTGGGCCGCGGTAATGCTGCTGCCCGGGCTCGTGCGCCTCGCCGCCCTCTTCATGCCCAATCGCGCGACCCCGCCCGAGGCGCGGGTCGATCAGCAGGACCTGCCGCTCTATTCCGTGCTGGTGCCGCTGCGCGACGAGGCCGACATGGTCGACCAACTCTGTCGTGGCCTCCTGGCGCTCGATTATCCGGCCCATCGGCTCGACATCATCTTCGTTGTCGAACAGCGCTCCCCCAAAACGGTGGCGGCCGTGCGCCGGCATCTGGGCGATGCGCGCTTTTCGCTGGTGGAAGTACCCCATGCATTGCCGCTGACCAAGCCCAAGGCGCTCGATTTCGCGTTGCCATTCTGTCGGGGCGAGTTCGTTGTCGTCTTCGACGCGGAAGACCGGCCGGAGCCGGGGCAGCTTCGCCAGGTCGTCAATCAGTTCCGCCGGGCGCCGCATCTTCATTGCATCCAGGCGCGGCTGGTCATCGCGAACGGCGCAAAGGGCCCGCTTCCCGCCCTCTTTGCCGGCGAATATGCGGCGCTCTTTTCGGTTTTCCTGCCCGCTTTGGGGCGTTGGGGCATGGTGATGCCGCTTGGCGGTACCTCCAACCATTTTCGGCTCGCGAGCCTCCGCGCCATCGGCGGCTGGGACGCCTACAATGTCACCGAAGATGCCGATCTCGGCGTCCGGCTGGCGCGGCGGGGGCTGGGGTGTGGCACCAGCAGTTCCCTCACGTTTGAGGATGCGCCGGAATCGCTGCGCGTCTGGATCGGACAAAGACGGCGTTGGATGAAGGGCTGGATGCAGACGGTGGTCGTCCATAATCGCCATGCCGGCCAGTTGATCCGCGATCTCGGCTGGTGGCGCTTTCTCGTCTTCGAGGTCGTGGTGTTCGGCATGATCCTGTCGCCGCTTCTCCACACCGGCTTCATGCTCACCTGCCTCGTCGCGCTCCTCACCGGGCACATCGAGTTTTTGCGGCTCGATCTCTGGACGGCCAGTTGCCTATCGGTCTTTGCTCTTGGCTATGGCATCGCATTTGCCATCCATATCCTCGGGCTCATCCGCACCGGCCAGCGGCGACTGCTGATCTTCCAGCTATTGCTGCCGCTCTATTGGATAGCCATCGCCTGGGCGACGCTGCGGGCACTCATTGATTTAACCCTAAAACCGTTTGATTGGATCAAGACGGCCCATCGCCCCGTTTCTGACACGCAGACACGACAGGTTGCCGCCGAATAGCGGGTCGTGCACTGTGATGGTGCAGGAATGGAAGGGGATGCGATGCGGCGCATGCTGGCCAGTGTCGGTGGGGTCGGGCTGGCGGTGATGCTGAGCCAGTTTCCCGAATATGCGCAGCAATATACCCAGCGCCTCGGTGGGGCGGTGGATGAATTGCGGATCGTCACCACCGACTTCGACAACGCGGCCGAGGAGGCGGGGCTGGATCGCGACGGGGCGCTCGATCGCTATCAGGCCTCGAGCGATACTTTCCTTGCCGATCGCGGCGAGAGCATGGAGCGCACCTTTGTGCGCTATGATCAGTTGACCCAGACGCTGGAGAAAATCCAGGGCGCCGATCCCATCGAGAGGTTCCGGAACCTGCCGTCTTTCCTCGATACCGATATCGGCAGAAGGACGCTCGAAAACTACCAACCGGCCGTGCCCGTGACCATGGAAGGGCTCTTTTATGCCGCTGCCGGCTTCGGGCTTGGCTATCTGGTCCTGTCCGGACTCATCCGGTTCTGTTCCCTGCCATTTCGCCGTCGGCGGCTCTATTACCGTTCATAAGACATAAACATACCTTTATATCCCTGGTTGAATGCGACCGATCTCTTGCGTATAGGAAGACCACGCAAAACTCTTCCGGAGACCGAGCATGACTCGTCAGACGACCGATTACGCGGTCAGGGACATTTCGCTGGCCGAATTCGGCCGCAAGGAAATCCAGATCGCCGAGATCGAAATGCCGGGCCTGATGGCGATCCGCGAGGAATACGCCGCGGCCCAGCCGCTGCGTGGCGCCCGCATCGCCGGCTCGCTGCACATGACCATCCAGACCGCCGTGCTCATCGAGACGCTGGTCGCCCTTGGCGCCGAAGTGCGCTGGGTGTCGTGCAACATTTTCTCGACCCAGGACCATGCTGCTGCGGCCATCGCTGCCGCCGGCATCCCGGTCTTTGCCCACAAGGGTGAGACGCTCGAAGAATACTGGCAGTTCACCGATCGCATGATGGACTGGGGCAATGGCCTCACCCCCAACATGATCCTCGATGATGGCGGCGACGCCACCATGTACATCCTCAATGGCGCCAAGGCCGAGAAGGACATTTCCATTCTCGACAAGCCAGGCAATGAGGAAGAGGAAATCTTCTTCGCCACGATCAAGAAGCGCCTCGGCCAGACGCCGGGCTTCTTCTCCAAGATCAAGGACGCGATCCGCGGCGTTTCGGAAGAAACCACCACGGGCGTAATGCGCCTCTACCAGCTCCACGCCAAGGGCGAGCTGCCGTTCCCGGCCATCAACGTCAATGACTCGGTCACCAAGTCCAAGTTCGACAACAAGTACGGCACCCGTGAATCGCTGGTCGACGCCATCCGTCGCGGCACCGACGTGATGCTGGCCGGCAAGGTCGCCATCGTCTGCGGCTATGGCGATGTGGGCAAGGGCTCGGCTGAATCGCTCCGCGGCGCCGGCGCTCGCGTGCTCGTCACCGAAGTCGACCCGATCTGCGCTCTCCAGGCCGCCATGGAAGGCTTTGAGGTTGTCACCCTCGAAGAAGCCGCCCATCGCGCCGACATCGTCGTCACCGCCACGGGCAACCGTGACGTCTTGATGGTCGACGATATGCGCAACCTCAAGG
The DNA here is from genome assembly GCF_040509215.1 of Devosia sp. GTDB lineage: Bacteria > Pseudomonadota > Alphaproteobacteria > Rhizobiales > Devosiaceae > Devosia. Next base: position 2,353 of record NZ_JBEVLL010000175.1, on the reverse strand, counting down.
ACATGGCCATCGTCTGCAATATCGGCCACTTCGACAATGAAATCGACGTGCTTGGTCTGCGCAACTTCAAGTGGACCAACGTCAAGCCGCAGGTTGACCTCATCGAGCAGCCCAACGGCAAGCGCCTGATCCTTCTGTCCGAAGGTCGTCTCGTAAACCTCGGCAATGCCACGGGTCACCCCAGCTTTGTCATGTCGGCCTCGTTTGCCAACCAGACACTGGCCCAGATCGAACTGTGGACCCAGGGCGAAAAGCTCGAAAAGAAGGTGCACGTTCTGCCCAAGCACCTCGACGAAAAGGTCGCCGAACTGCACCTGGCCAAGCTTGGCGCCAAGCTGACCAAGCTGTCGAAGACCCAGGCCGACTATATCGGGGTCAGCGAAAACGGTCCGTTCAAGTCGAACGAATACCGCTACTAAGCTCCTGACACCTCTCAAAAAGCCCGCTTTTGCGGGCTTTTTATCGGTTATTTACCTTAATCGTGCAGGTTTCCCCTGACATTCAGTCGGGGGCGACATGCGCGCATTTTTTACCAATCCCTTGGCGGCCATGCGATCGAGCATCGCTGCCAAGGTGCTGATCGCCACGATCGGCATCGTTCTCGTCACCATGGCGAGCTTCGCCTTCTATCAGGACTGGCGCGATAGCCGCCGGCTCGAGCAGGATATCGAAGCCGACCTGCGCAGCGTCGCCTCCTCGACCGCGCGTTCGGTCGGCAACTGGTTCGGCGGTCGCACCCTGCTGATCGAGGCGGCCATGCAGTCGGTCGCCAAGCTCCCCGTCGGCGAGAATGTCTCGGAAACCTTCAACCGCGACACCTATATCAACAATTTCATCTCGACCTATTTCGGTCATGCCGCCACCGGCCAGTTCGACACCTTCCCGGCCAATGAACTGCCCGAAGGCTACGATCCGCGCGTGCGCCCCTGGTATCAGGACGCCGTTGCTGCCGGCAGCACGGTTCTCACCGAGCCCTATGCCGACGCCTCCTCGGGCGATCTGATCGTCTCCCTCGCCACCCCGGTTTCGGTCAATGGCCATGTGACCGGCGTTGTCGCCTCGGACTTCTCCATCGCCGCCATCGTTGCCATGCTGGCCGAGGTTGACCTGGGCGGCAAGGGCGAGATTTTCCTCGCCAGCGCCAATGGCACGATCCTCGTCCATGCCAATCCCGAGCTGGTCGGCAAGACCCTCGCCGACGCCTTTGACGGCACGGCGCCCGCACTCTCGACCGAACCCATGGTGGCCAGTGCCGCCGGAGCCGAGGTTCTGGTCAGCTTTGCCCAGATTCCGGGCCTGCCGGGCGTCGAGTGGTATGTCGGCATCGACCGCGACAAGGCCGCAGCCTTTGCGCCCCTGACCGAAGCGCGCAGCATTCTCTTCGGCGTCACCGTTCTCGTTACCCTGCTGTCGGTTCTCGTCATATGGCTGGTTCTGCGCTCGCTGGTCTCCCAGCCGATCGCGCGGCTCACCAGCGTCATGGGCAAGGTGGCCGACGGCCAGTTCGAAACCGACGTGCTCGGGGCCGAGCGCAAGGATGAGATCGGCGCCATGGCCCGGGCAGTGGAAGTGTTCCGCGAAAACGGGTTGAAGGTGGCTGAGATGACCGAGGCGGAAGCCGCCCGCATCATCCGCGATTCCGCAGCCCGGCAGCAGATGATGGTGGAACTGCAGCGCGCCTTTGGCGACGTGGTCGACGCCGCCGTCGACGGCAATTTCAGCCATCGCGTGCCCGCCCGTTTCCCCGATGCCGAACTCAATGATCTCGCCAATTCGGTCAACCGCCTCGTCGACAGCGTCGATCATGGCCTGACCGAGACTGCTTCGGTGCTGTCGGCCCTTGCCAATACCGACCTGACCCGCCGCATGAACGGTCAGCATCACGGCGCCTTCGCCAAACTGAAGACCGATATCAATGCCGTGGCCGAAAAACTCACCGACATCGTTGGCCAGTTGCGCGGCACCTCGGGCACGCTGAAAACCGCGACCGGCGAAATCCTCTCCGGCGCCAACGATCTGTCCGAACGCACCACGCGTCAGGCGGCCACCATCGAAGAGACTTCGGCCTCGATGGAGCAATTGGCGCAGACGGTCACCGAGAACGCCAAGAAAGCCGCCGATGCCAGCCAGAAGGCAGGCTTGGTGTCCCGTTCGGCCGAGGATGGTACTGTGGTGATGGGCCAGGCCAATTCGGCCATGGAGCGGATTACCCAGTCCTCCTCCAAGATCTCCAACATCATCGGCATGATCGACGACATCGCCTTCCAGACCAACCTGCTTGCCCTCAACGCTTCGGTGGAAGCAGCGCGCGCTGGCGAAGCAGGCAAGGGCTTTGCCGTGGTCGCCGTCGAAG
>NZ_JBEVLL010000174.1:0-4802 GCF_040509215.1 Devosia sp. | reverse complement strand
CGCCGAGGCTGGCTTCCCCAATGGCTTCGAGTTCACCCTCGACACCCCGGATTACGACCCGCACCCGATCGTCGCCCAGTTCCTCCAGGCCGAATACGCCAAGGTCGGCGTCAAGGTGAACATCAACATCATCACCGCCAACGAGTGGTACGAGAAGATCTATAAGGCGCACGACTTCCAGGCGACCCTGCAGGAGCACGTGAACCACCGCGACATCGTCTTCTACGGCAACCCCGACTTCTACTGGGGCTACAACAACCCCGACGTCGTCAAGCTGATCGCCGACAGCGAGAGCGCCACCACCGACGCCGACCAGGTCGCCAAGCTCACCGAAGCCAACAAGCAGATCGCCGAAGACGCCGCCGGCAACTGGCTCTACCTCTACCCGCAGATCGTCGTTTCGGCCGCCAACGTCACCGGCTACCCGATCAACGGCCTGAACTCCCAGTTCTTCGCCTACGACATCCAGAAGAGCGAATAGCACTGGATTTTCTCGGGTCGTCATTGCCGGGCTTGTCCCGGCAATCCATACCTCGACGAGCGATGGATCACCGGGACAAGCCCGGTGATGACGGCAACCGGGATTTCCCGTTGAACACTCTGTCCACCGGCCTATCGGCCGGTGGCTTTGCCTTTACGGCCCCGCTATTGTCGCGCCTGATATCGCGCAAGGACTAAGACCATTCTCGCCTACACCATCCGCCGCACGCTGATCCTTATCGCCTCGCTGTTCATCGCAGCGGTTGTGCTGTTCGTGCTGCTGCGCCTCCTCCCCGGCGATCCGGCCAATGCGCTCCTTGGCGTCGGCGCCACCGAGCAACAGATCGCCGCCGCCCGCGCCCAGGTCGGCTCCGACCAGCCGCTCTATGTCCAGTTCGTCAGCTTTCTCGGCAATATCGCCCGCCTCGACCTCGGCACCTCTTTTGTCAGCAAAGCCTCGGTGCTGGGAGAGATCGGCAACCGCATGGCCGTCACCTTGCCGCTGACCTTCTTCGGCTTCCTCGTCGCCCTCGTCCTCGCTATCCCGCTCGGCATCATCGCCGCAGTCCGCTCCGACAAATGGTATGGCGCCGCCATCTCCGTCGTCTCCCAGCTCGGCATTGCTATCCCCGTCTTCTGGCTTGGCATCCTGCTGGTGACGCTCTTCTCCATCAATCTGCGCTGGCTTCCCTCGGGCGGTTTCCCCTTGAAGGGCTGGGCCAATTTTGGCGAAGCCATCACCGGCATGATCCTGCCCTCGCTCACCATCGGCCTAGTCATGGGTGCGTCCCTGTTGCGCTATGTCCGCGCCGCCACGCTCGACGTTCTGGGCAGCGACTTCCTCCGCACCGCCCGCGCCCTCGGCGCGAGTTTCCCCGAGGCGCTGATACGCCATGGCGTGCGCAACGGCGCCGTGCCGGTCATTTCCATCCTCGGCATCGAACTCGCCAGCACCTTCCTCGGCGCCGTGGTCATCGAGCGCGTCTTTTCGCTGCCCGGCCTCGGCTCCATGCTGCTCCTCGCCATCCAGCAGCGCGACTATCCCAACGTGCAGGGCGTGCTTTTCATTTCGACCCTTCTCGTTCTGCTGATCGGCTTTGCTGCCGACATCATCCAGCGCCTCATCGATCCGCGCCTCCGCGGCCGCGGGAGGGCGCCGGCATGAGCACGACCACCATGACCGCTCCTGCCGACAAGAAATCCCACTCCCTGGCCCTCAAGGCCGGGATACTTCTGGTCGGCCTTCACGTCGCCATTGGCCTCCTTACCCTCGTCTGGCTGCCCTACGACCCCACCGCCATGGCCGGTGGCCGCCTCGAGGGGCCGAGCCTCCTCCACTGGCTCGGCACTGACCGCCTCGGCCGCGATCTCTTCACCCAGATGATGATCGGCAGCCGCATCGCCCTGGTCGTCGGCGTCGGCGCGGTCGCCATCGGCGCTGTCATCGGCGTCACCCTCGGCCTTCTCGCGGCCTTTGCCAGCAAATGGCTCGACGACGCCTTGGCGGCGACACTCGATATTCTCATCGCCTTCCCCACCCTGCTGATCGCCATGTTGGTGGTCGCAGCCAGCGACACGGCCAATCTCTGGTCGGCCATCGTTGCCCTGGGCATCGCCCTTTCAGCCATCGTCGCGCGCCTCACCCGCATCCTCGCCAAGCGCGTGCTGGTGATGGACTACATCACGGCCGCCCGCACCTCGGGCAGTGGGTGGCCCAAGATCGTCGCCATCCACATCCTGCCCAATATCTGGCCGACCCTTTCGGTCAATTTCGCCCTGCAATTCGGCCTTGCCGTCATCGCCGAAGCCTCGCTCTCCTATCTTGGCCTCGGCGCCCCGCCGCCAAACGCCTCTTGGGGCCGCATCCTGCAGGAAGCCCAGGGCACGGTGTACACAGCCCCTCTCGGCGCCATCGCCCCCGGCATTGCGCTGGTCTCCCTCGCCATCGGCGTCAATCTCCTCGCCGACGGCCTGCGCGACACCATCGACCCGACGAGGCGCGCCCGATGAGCGCTCTTCTCTCCCTCGAAAATCTTTCCGTCCATGCCGGCAGCAAGGCGCTGGTTTCGAACCTGTCTCTTTCGCTCAATCGCGGCGAACGACTGGGCCTGATCGGCGAATCCGGCTCCGGCAAATCGCTGACCTCGCTGGCCGCCACCGGCCTCTTGCCGGCCGGCCTCGCGGCCTCTGGCTCCGCCATTCTTGCGGGGAAGCAAGTCATCGGCGCGCCGGATCGCGAGCTGAACCAGTTGCGCGGCACTGCCGTCGCCATCGTCTTCCAGGAGCCGCTGACAGCCCTCGATCCGCTGATGCGCGTCGGCAAGCAGGTAGCAGAACCCCTCGCCCGCCGCGCCAAGCGCGATGGTACCCCGCTGTCCGGCACAGCCCTCGATCAGGCCGTCCTCGCCCTCCTCGACGAGGTCGCCCTACCCGAACCGCAGCGCATCGCAAAATCCTATCCGCACGAGCTTTCCGGCGGCCAGCGCCAGCGTATCGCCATCGCCATGGCCCTCGCCTGCAAGCCCGACCTGCTCATCGCCGACGAACCCACCACAGCTCTCGACGTGACCACCCAATCTGAAATCCTCGGCCTCCTCGACCGCTTGGTTCGCGAGCGTAACATGGCGCTGTTGTTCATCAGCCACGACCTGCCCGTCGTCGCCAACACTGTCAGCCAAGTCGTCGTCCTGCGCCAAGGCGAAACCGTAGAGGCCGGCAACGTGGCCGACGTCTTCGCTAACCCACGCCACGACTACACCAGGAGCCTCCTCGCCGCCGCCCGCCGCCTCGACGATGCCATGGAGGGCCGCGCATGAGCCTCGTCCGCGTCGACCACGTCAGCTTCGGCTACACCGCCAACCGCCGCATTCTCGATGATGTCTCGCTGGAGATCGCTCCCGGCGACACTATCGGCCTCGTCGGCGAAAGCGGCTCGGGCAAAACGACCCTCTTGCGCCTCCTGCTCGGCCTCGCCCACCCCGATAGCGGCACCATCACTTTCGATGGCAAACCACTCGACCCCGGCAACGGCACGTTCATGCGCGATTTCCGCCGCCAGGCGCAGGTGGTCTTTCAAGACCCCTATTCCTCACTCGATCCGCGCCAGACGATCCAATCCATCATCGCCGAGCCCCTGCGTTCGCTGAAGATCCCCGGCGATCACGCGAAAATGGTCAGCGATGCCCTGGAAGCCGTCGACCTCGACCGCGACGTCGGCACTCGCTTCCCGCATCAGTTCTCCGGCGGCCAGCGCCAGCGCATCGCCATTGCCCGCGCCATCGTGCCCGGCCCGCGCCTGCTGCTCGCCGACGAAGCGGTCAGCGCCCTCGACCTGACGACCCGCATCCGCATCGTCGACCTCCTGGTAGGCCTCAGCAAAACCATGAGCCTGCTGTTCGTCTCGCACGATATCGGCGTCGTCGCCGCGCTCTGTCGACGCATCGTCATTCTCGAAAAAGGCCGCATCGTCGAAGCCGGCGACACGGCCACAGTTCTCGCCAATCCAAAGCATCCCTATACGCAGCGCCTGCTTGCCAGCGTGCCGCGCCTCACACTGAACAAGGTGCCGTCATGACCGACTATCCAACCCAATATGCCGAATGGCAGGCCAAGCGCCTCGCCGCGCTCAAGGCGCCCAATGGCTGGCTCAACATCATCGCCCGCGTCTGGCTGGCAGAAGGCACCGTCACTGTCGGCGCCGCCGCGGACAATGACATCATCCTCTCCTCCGGCCCGTCCTATGTCGGCAGCCTGACCCAGGACACAGATGGCCAGGTCACCTATACGCCGGCCGATGGCAGCGCCGCCCAGGTGCTGAAACTCTCAAAGTACAGCCCGCCGCGCTTCACCGCCGGAAACCTGTTGCTGGAAGTCACCTCGCTCAATGGCGAGAATGCCCTGCGCGTACGCGATACCACATCGGACGCACCCAACCAGTTGCAGCCGCTCGAATATTTCCCGCTGGACCCCACGTGGCGCATCACCGCCGATTGGGTTGCCTTCGAAGCACCCAAGGGCCTGACCATCAGCACGTCCAAGGCGATCCAGACCGAGGTCGAAGCAACCCACAAGGCTGTCTTCACCCGCGACGGCGTCACCTACGAACTGCTCGCCACCCATGGCACGGCGGAATCCCCGCAATTCGTCATCCGCGACCAGACCTCGCGTGACTCGACCTATGCCGCCTGCCGCTTCGTCTTTGGCGAAGACGTCACCGACAAGACCATCGTCCTCGACTTCAACAAGGCGCTCAACCCGCCCTGCGCCTTCACCGAACATGCCGTCTGCCCGCTGCCGCCCGCTGAAAACGTGCTGCCGATCCG
>NZ_JBEVLL010000173.1:0-12716 GCF_040509215.1 Devosia sp. | reverse complement strand
CAATGCTTCCCGTTTCAGATATGACCAGGGCTTGCGCGTTCTATGAGGACGTTCTCGGCTTCAAGAAGGTTTTTGAGAACGGCAATCCCGTCGGGTTCATGATCCTGAAACGCGACGACGGGGAGCTGCATCTTACGCTGCAGCCGCAGCACGAGGCAGCAGACTTCAATGTCGCGCATCTGCTGGTAGACGATGCGGAAGCTCTGTTCCGGCGCTGCCAGCAGGCGGGGCTGCGCATCGTCAAGGGCTTGAAGGACAAGGACTATGGCCTGCGGGCCTTCGTCTTCGAAGATCCCGATGGCAACCGGATCGACGTGGGCCAGATCATTGGTCGGTCGGCGCACCCTGCTGGCTCCTGACAGGATCGGTCACTGCCCCGTTGGATGGTTCTCCATCATTCAACGGAGCTCGCCATGACCAACACGATCACGCGCATGAACCCCGAAACCCTGCCGGACGCCGGACAGGCAGGATATTCGCAGATTTCCGTTGTCGAGCCGGGACGGCTGGCGTTCGTTTCGGGACAGGTGCCATGGAAGCGCGATGGCGGGCCGGTGCCGGGGACGCTGGCCGAGCAGGTGGCAATCGTCGCCGAAAACCTGTCGGCGGCACTCGTGGCGCTGAAGGCGACGACAGAGGATATTGCGCAGATGCGGATTTATGCCGTGGACCTCAATCCCGAAAGCATGGGGATCGGGATGGCGGCGATCGGGAAGTTTTTGAATGGAGCGCAGCCGAGTTTGACCGGCATTGGCGTCAGCGCACTGGCGGGCCCGGGACTGCTTATCGAGGTGGAGATGGTGGTTCGGGTGCCGGACGGGGTGTGAGCCCCTAGCAACACTCCCCTGCGTCACCCTCGGGCTTGACCCGAAGGCGCTGTACTCTCTTGCGGCATTCAAGTGAAAAGTCCTCGGGTCAAGCCCGAGGATGACGATCGGTGGGCGTGAAGGTTTCCGCCTAGTCGCGCTCGACGTTCGCCGAGCCGGTACCAATGATGCGGCCATCGGCGGCTGTTACGGTGACGTCGATGCGGGTGACAGCCTCATCTTCGGTTTCGATGGCGTATTTCACGTCGTGTTCAACGATCTGCATGGTGCAGACTTCGGCGGTGGAGCTGACGGGGAAGTTCACCGCTAGGGTGCCGTCGACGAGGTCACCGAGCTCGGCTCGACCAATGGCGTCGCAGGCGCCACCGTCGAATTCGAAGTCGATGAGGATCTGATAGGGATTGATGCGGGTGGCGTCGAGGTCCTCGAGCGGCTGTCCATTGTCCTGCGCCAGGGCAGGAGCGGCGAGACCGATGGTGGCGATGACAGCAAAAGCGAAGCGGGCGTCAAACATGGGGGCGTCCTTTTTGGCTCGGTGACTGATGCAGAAATGTCTGTCCTGGATATTTGATGCGCAGATTCTGGCGACAGATTGGCGCGTCTTCCCCCAAGCCAGTTGCCATAAGCATACCTTAACTCTATCCAGCAGCGAACCATTTGTCGCGGCCCCCTGCCCCATGCAGGACGCGTTGCCTGCGTAGCCTCTTTGTCCGGACAGTTATTTTCCCGCCATGTTGACCATTTCCAATCTCACCTACCGCATCGAAGGCCGCGAGCTGTTCGAAGAGGCTTCCGTGGTCATCCCGACAGGTTCGAAGACCGGCTTTGTCGGCAAGAACGGTACGGGCAAGACGACGCTGTTTCACCTGATCCAGGGCAATATTCACCTCGATTCAGGGAACATCGAGCTGAACAAGAAGGCGCGTATCGGTGGCGTGGCGCAGGAAGCGCCGGCCGGCGAGGAAAGCGTGCTCGACGTGGTGCTGGCGGCCGACAAGGAGCGCACGGCGCTGCTTGCAGAAGCCGAGACGGCGACCGACGCGCATCGCATTGCCGAGGTCTATACGCGGCTTGCCGATATCGACGCCTATTCGGCCGAGGCGCGGGCTTCCTCGATTTTGAAGGGGCTCGGCTTTGAGCAGGATCGGCAGAATGGGCCGACGCGCGAGCTGTCTGGTGGTTGGCGCATGCGCGTGGCGCTGGCGGCGGTGCTGTTTAGCCAGCCCGACCTGCTGCTGCTCGACGAGCCGACTAACTATCTCGATCTTGAAGGCACGCTGTGGCTCGAGAAGTATCTCGCCACCTATCCCTATACCGTCTTCATGATCAGCCACGATCGTGACCTCCTCAACAAGGCGGTCAATTCGATCGTGCATCTCGAGCATCGCAAACTGACCTTCTACAAGGGCAATTACGATACGTTCGAAAATACGCGCCGCATGCAGATGGAACTGCACAACAAGAGCCGCGACAAGGCGCTCGACCAGGTCGCGCATCTGCAGAAATTCGTCGATCGCTTCAAGGCCAAGGCGACCAAGGCCAAGCAGGCGCAATCGCGCATGAAGATGATCGAAAAGCTCAAGCCACCGGCGGCGCTGTTCGATGAATTCTCGGCGCCGTTCAAATTCCAGCAGCCCAAGGCCGAGGCGGCAACGCCCATGCTGACGCTGGACGGGGTTTCGGCCGGCTATGGCGACAAGACCATTCTGCGCAATATCAATATGCGCATCGACCCCGATGACCGGATTGCGCTGATCGGCGTCAACGGCAACGGCAAGTCGACTTTCGCGAAGCTGCTGGCTGGCGATATCGAGCCGATGGGCGGGCAGTTGCGCAAGGGCAAGAAGCTCGAGATTGCGCACTTTGCGCAGCACCAGATGGACAAGCTCAAGCCCGAATGGACGCCATTCGAGCATGTGGTCGACATGATGCCGACCGATAGCGAAGCCAAGCGCCGCTCGCGCCTGAGCCAGATGGGGCTGACCAAGTCGCGCATGGATACCAAGGCGAAGAACCTTTCGGGTGGCGAGCGAGCGCGTCTGCTTATGGGTCTCATCACCTTTGGCGGGCCGGGGATGATGATCCTCGACGAGCCGACCAACCACCTCGATATCGATAGCCGCGACGCGCTGGTGCATGCCCTCAATGATTATGAAGGCGCGGTGCTGATCATCAGCCACGATCGCCACTTGATCGAAGCGACCTGCGATACGCTCTGGATTGCCGAAGGCGGCACGATCAAGGAACTCGACGAGGACCTCGACAGCTACCAGCGCAGCATTACCTCCAACAAGGAAGGCAAAAGCGGCGGCGGCGGCACGGGCGCGCGCAAGCTTTCGAAGCAAGAGGCCGCGGCGCGTCGGGCCGAGCTGGCGCCACTCAAGACCTCCATTAAGGATGCGGAAACCAAGATTTCCCGTTTGAAGGTGGAAATCGAGAAGATCGAGGCGCAACTGGCCGATCCCAAGGTCTACAACGGACCTGCCGACAGGTTGATTGCACTCGGCAAAGACAAGGCGCGGTTTGGCGCCGACCTCGAAACTACCGAAGAAACATGGCTGGCGCTGAGCGCCGAGCTGGAGGAAGCGGAGCGCGCATGAACAGGCTCGCCGCCAAGGACGTCATCTATACGCTCGGCATGGAACGCCACCCCGAGGGGGGTTGGTATGCCGAGACGTTTGTGGACATCGAGGGCGAGACGGGCCGCGCGCATTCCACCGCGATCTACTATCTGCTCGAGGCCGGCGACCTGTCGCACTGGCACCGGGTCGATGCCGTCGAGGTGTGGCACTATTACGCCGGTGCGCCGATAGAATTGAACCTGTCGGACGGAATTACGGTCGACACGCACGTGTTGGGATCCGATCTCAACAGTGCGCAGAGACCGCAGGTGGTGGTGCCGCGGGCGGTGTGGCAATCGGCAAAATCACTGGGAGACTGGACGCTGGTGGGCTGCACCGTGGCGCCGGGCTTCCAGTTCTCGGGCTTTGAAATGGCCGCGAAAGGCTGGGCACCGGGGCATTAACGACGGCGCCGGGGCCGCGTTGACAGGGACGCGGCATTGGCATCTTGTTGAAGCTATCAGTGAGCCGAAAGGCAGTTCATGCGTCGCTTGTTGTTTCCGATCCTGCTGGCACTTGCCGCCCTGATGACGGGTGGAGTCCAGGCACAGGACATGGCGGGCTTTTCCAAGCAGCAGCGCGCCGAAATCATCCGTTTTGCCGCCAATAACAGTCTCTTCGTGCTCTATCACGAAATGGCGCACCTGCTTGTCGACCAGCTCCGCCTGCCGGTGCTCGGGCGCGAGGAAGATGCGGCCGACAATGTGGCGACCTGGACGCTGCTGAACAAGCGCACGCCGGAATCGGACAAGGCCCTCGCCGACGCCGCCGAGGGGTGGCTGCTGACCGGCGTTGCCTATGACAGTGGCAAGTATGAAGAAGACTTCGCGGCCGCGCACAGCCTCGACAAGCAGCGGGCCTATCAGATCGTGTGCCTGATGGTGGGGAGCGACGATACCGCTTTCCGGCCCATCGCCAATCAATATGCCATCGGCCGAGACCGGCAGGATTCGTGCTATTGGGAATATGAGCTGGTGGACCGGAGCCTCAAGGGCGTGCTCGAGGAGCACACGGCCGATGCCGGCAATTCCAAGGTCAACGTAACCTATCACGATGCCGGCGGGCGGCTGAAATTTGCCGCCGATGCCTTCCGCTCGAGCGGGGTTTTTGACGAGGTCGCCGCCGAGGTGCGCGACCACTACAACCTGCGCCGGCCGGTGAAATTCAACGCAAGGCGCTGTGGCGAGGCGAACGCCTATTATGATCCGGACACGATCGAGATCATCTTCTGCTACGAGCTGATGAAGGACTTCATGGAGCTTTATGCAGCAGAGCTGCCGGACCCGGTGAACCCGGCTCCAAGACCTTCGGGCGCGGGCAAGGACAAGGGCGGCTCGAACTAGGCTTGATCGCCTTTTTTAACCGGAAGCGTGTTATCTGGCTCGCCGGTCCGGAAGCGGACTGAAACGCCAAAAACCCTTTCGGAGTTCTCTCCCATGATTTCGCTGCGCAAGACTGCAGCCGTATCACTGTGTCTGGCACTCTTGGCCGCGCCGGCAATGGCGCAGGACGAGAACCAGGTGCTCGCCGATTCCATGGACTTTGCCATGCATGACGCGCTCTACACCATGTATCACGAGGTCGGCCACATGCTGGTGGGCGAACTCGGGCTCCCGGTGCTGGGCAAGGAAGAGGACGCGGCGGATTCCCTCGCCACCATCTGGCTTTTGACCGACGAGACCGACGACGATAGCTGGAATGCGCTGATCGACGCGGCTGACGGCTGGTATTTCAACGCGGTGAGTTCGACCGGCTCAGGCGTCGAGGATTTTTCCTACTACGATGACCATAGCCTCGATATTCAGCGGGCCTATGCCATGGTCTGCATGATGGTGGGCGCGCAGCCGGACGTGTTCGGCGAGACGGCCGACAATTATGACATGGACGCCGACCAGCAAGAGGCCTGCGCCGATACCTATGAGCAGGCTGTCACCTCATGGGACGCGCTGCTTGAACCGCATCTGGTCGATGGGGAACAGGGCGCCGAGATCGAGGTCATCTATGACGATGCCGGCGAGTATGAGGAATTTGCCGAGGAGCTGAAGGCGCGCGGCATTCTCGAACATACGGCCAAGCTGGTGATGGATTGGTATGTGTTGCCGGAGAATGTGACGTTCCGGGCGGCGCAGTGCGGCGAGGCGAATGCCTATTTCTCGCCCGGCGATCGGGAGATCACCTATTGCTACGAATTGGCCGAGCAGATGTTCTATCTCTACCTCTATGACATCGCCGGTTGGAGCGACACGGCAGAATAGAGGCTAGCTGAAGCCGACGTAGCGGCCGGGCTTGTGGTTGAGGGCGACGATGAAGTTGAGGACCAGCGCGCCGAGGATTGAATAGAGCACCCGGTCGAGCGGCAGGATGAAGAAGGCGGCAAAGAGAATGGCGGCGTCGACGGCGAGCTGGAAATAGCCGGCACGGAGACCGAAATTTTCCTGGAGGTAAAGCGCCAGGATGTTGATGCCGCCGACGCTCGCCTTGTGGCGGAAGAGCGAGAGAATGCCGAGGCCGATGAGGCCACCGCCGACGAGCGACGCAAAGAGCGGGTGGATATCGCTGATGCCGATCCAGCCCGGAATCTGGCTTGAGAAATAGGATACGAGCCCGACGCAGATCATGGTTTTGACCGCGAAGGGCCAGCCCATGCGCAGGAATGCCAGAGCGTAGAACGGCAGGTTAATCGAGAAGAACAACCAGCCGAAGGGAATGCCGGTGGCGTATTGGAGGAGCAGCGCGAGACCCGCGGTGCTGCCCGTCGCCAATTGCACTTCGGAATAGAAGGCAATGCCGAGCGAGACCAGCATGGTGCCGATGAGCATGGCAAAGAGGTCTTCGGGCAGAGTGTGCCGGCTCGGCGTCGCAAGGTCGGAGGTCATGCCTTTTTCACCCAGCGGCCATCGCCTTCCTGCTGCCAATAGGTGACCTCATTGCCATCGCGCAGCGCCCGCCAGGCCTGGCGCGCCTCGTTGACGGCATCGGGATCGTGGCCGGAAAACATGTAGACGATGCGCCTGTAGCCATCGGCGGATTGGGGCACGGCGCGATCGACGAAAAAGCGGACCACGGCGCCATTGGGATTATCGGTTTCGGTGGTCAGGAGGATCGGCTGGTGCGGATCGCTGGGTTCGCCGGCAAGGCCGTGGGGCAGGAAGGAATCGTCGCGAAACGTCCAGAGCATCGAATCGAGCGCCTCGGCGCGCTCGCGCGATCCGGATTCGACGACTGCGCGCCAGCCCCGCTCCAGCGTCTTTTCGAGAAGCTGCGGCAGGACCGATTCCAGGGGGCGGACTTCGAGGTGATAGAAGAGAACTTCGGCCATGGCGCGACATTATCCGGGCGCCGCGAGGAGCGCCAGCGCGGCAAGCGAGCAACAGGCTTGCACCAATCGCGGTGTGCACAATCCGCGCAATTGTATCGAAGGCTTGTTTGCATCATTGTTCGCAAAACGCGGCCAAATGTGCGCCGCAAAAGGATTCTAGCGTAACGGCATGAGACGCCTGACTACCTATCTGGCCCGGCTTTTTGCCACGGATGCGTTGATCCTCACCGCGATCCTGTGCGTGCTATTGTGGCTGGTGAATTGCCTCAGGCAGTTCGAACTCATCTCCGTGAAGGGTCAGGGATTCGGCACGCTGGCGGTGCAGGCGCTCTACACCATGCCGCCGCTGGCCATGGCTTTCTTCTATATCTGCGTCGGCATCGGCATGATCCGCGCGTTGAGCGCGCTGCAATTGAGCCGCGAGCTGCACATCATCCACGCCACGGGCTCTACGAGCGGTATCTGGCGCGGTGCGGCTACCGTGATCATGGGCGGGATCGTCGTCGTCATGCTGCTGTCGCACTGGCTCGAGCCTTGGGCCAATCGCAAGTATACCGAACTGGCGGCGAGCGTTGCGGCCGACCTCGTGAGTTCGACGCTGCGGCCGGGGCGGTTTACCCAGGTGACGCCCGGGGTGATCCTCCTGATCGGCGGGCGCGAGGCGGGTGGGGAAATCACCGACTTCTTTGCCGACGATCGGCGCCTGCCCGACTCGCGCCGCACCTATATTGCCGAGACGGCGCGGGTTTCGAGCGACGGGGAAAACTACGTGCTCGAGCTGCGCAACGGCATGCTGCAATATGTGCAGGATGACGGGCGCTATTCGGAAGTGCGCTTCAGCCGCTACGATCTCAGTGTCGCCAGTATCTCGCAGGCCATTGCCGGCGGCGACTCGATGGCGGAACGGAACAGTGTCGATCTCATCAGCGAGGCGATAAACACCGGTTTCCTGTCGCAGGAGGCGGGCAATCGGCTGCTCGACCGCTCGGCCGAGGCGCTCCGGGTGATCGCCATCGGGCTTTTCACCCTGGCCATTGGGGCTTTTCCGAGCGGCTCGCGGGCGCGAATACCCATGCCGATCGAGGCCATGGTGTTGCTGGTCGCCTTCGCCGAACGTGGCGTGGGTACCTATAGCCCGCTGGGGATCGGGACCGGGTCGGTCCTGCTCATCATCTTCTCGGGCTTGGTCCTGACCTTCCGACTTTGGCCGCGACGTCCGGTTCCGCTGGTGATGGCATGACCAGAATCGATTGGCTGGTGCTGAAACGCCTTGGCAGCCGCATCGGCATGACGGTCTTCATCTTTTATGGGCTGATCGCGCTGGTCGAGTCTCTCGACACCTGGCGTTTCACCGTCGTGTCCGAACGGGACGGTTTGGTCATGGCCCTCGTCATGGTGGCCATGAGCGCGGTGCGCTGGACCATCAAGACGCTGCCAGTGACGGTGCTGATGGGAGCGATTCTGGGGTTGGCAGACCTCAAGGCTCGGCATGAACTGACCGTGATCAAGGCCAGCGGCATTTCCATCTGGCGGGCGGTACGCGCGCCAACCGTGGTGCTGCTGCTTGTGAGTTTCGTCATTTCCATCGGGGCGGAAACGGTCAGCACGCAGATCAATCGCGATCTCTACCCTACCCCACCGGGGCTCGCCGCGCTGCTGACGCCGCCGGGCGAAATCTGGCTCGAGCAGGAGGGCGATGAGGGCAAGTATGTGATCCTGGCGCGCTCGATGGCGCCGGGAGGCGCCGAGCTCAACGACGTGACGCTGTTCCGTATGAGCAGGACCGATGTTCCGCGGATCGAGGCGCAGCAGGCTCTGCTCGAAAACGGCAAGTGGCACATGCCGGTTGCGACGGCACGGACGCCGGACAAGCCGCCTTACACGCTCTACGGTTACGAGGTATCGACGAGGTCCACCGCGGCAGAAATCAGCCTGAAACTGGCCTCTGTGGAAGACATGACCTTCTTCGACATCGTTGAGCTGCTGGGCAAGGGCGTGGCGGACCCGCTGGTCAAATCGGCGGCGACGATGCGGCTCTACAAACTTCTCTCGCTTCCACTTGTGCTTAGCGGTTCGCTGTTCATTGCCTTTGCGTTTACCGCAGGTTATCGAAGGGGCACTAGTCTAGGTCCTGCGGTCCTCTATGGCATCGTGCTCGGATTTGTCGTGTTCGTGATTACCGAGATGGCCGACCGCGCGGGGTCGACTGGCGTTCTCGATCCAACTTTCGCGGCAGTCGGACCGGCATTGGTAGCCATTGTGATTGGTGTAACGGTGCTACTGCACAAGGAAGACGGACGGACGTGACGCGAAGCCAGGGACATGGACGAGGCCTCTTGCGCGCCCTGCTGCTCGGGGCGTCGCTTTGTCTATTCGCGCTGCCCGCTGCTGCGCAGGGTCTTGTTCCCACTGACTTCTTCAATGCGCCGATCGATCCGGCCTCCCCCACTGGAGTCGAGGCCAATGTGCTCAGCTTCAACGCCAAGACCAATACCGTCGAGGCGTCTGGCGGCGTGGTGCTGAAATCGAGCGGTTATATCGTGACCGGCGAGAAGCTGATCTATGACCGCAATACCAATTCAGTGAAGATGGCTGGCGCCGTGACGGTGACGGACCCTTCGGGCAATGTGATGGAGACGACTGATCTCGACATCACCGGGGGGATGAAGCAGGCCTTTTTCAACGCCCTGACGATCACGGCTTATGACGGTTCGCGGATTACCGCTGACAGTGCCGACTATGATTCCGTGCTGCAGAGCATCTACAACAATGCCAGCTACGCGCCATGCGGCGAGTGCATTGACGGCAAGGGCCGCCGTATCGGCTGGTCGGTCAATGCCAGCAAGATCGTGCATAGTTCGGACGACAATTCGGTCACGCTCGAGAATTCGACGCTCTACCTGCTCGGCATTCCCGTCGCCTGGGTGCCTTATCTGTGGCTGCCGGACCTCAGCGAATCTGCGCTGTCGCGCGCACCGCGGCCAAGCGTCAGCTATGCCGAAGATACCGGCGTTGGCGTTGGCGTGTCTGTCAACGTCTATGGCAACAAGTGGACGGATGTCTGGCTGAGCCCCAAATTCTTCTCGCGGCAGGGTTTCCTGCTTGGAGCGGAATGGGAACAGCGGTTCGAGAATGGGTCGTTCCGGGTCAGAGCCTCGGGCATCAATCAGTGGGACCCCGGCGCCTTTGGCACGGAAGTCGGAAATCGTGACTGGCGCGGGGCCATTCAGACTTCGGGCACGTTTACCCCGATCGAGAACTGGGAGACGGGCTGGTCTTACACCGCCTTTAGCGATGCGGGCTATCTCGAAGACTATGCGTTGACGACCGCCAAATCGACGACAAATGAGGTCTACGCGACCCATGTCAGCGAGCAGACTTACTTCGACATCCGCCTTCAGCAGTTCAACCAACTGGGCGTGACAGTTACCGACGCAGATCAGAACAAGCAGGGCGCGAACCTGCCGGTTACGCGCTTCGAGCACATCATCGATCTCGAAGACGATATGGGTCGGCTGGCCTTTGAAGGGCATTTGCGCAATGTGGTGCGCAATGCCAACAGCACGACCGCCGTCAACGGCGTCAACTATGTCTACGGCTACCAGGGCACCAAGACGCATGCGACGCTGCAGGCGAGCTGGCAGAAGCAGATCGTAGGCGGCGGCGGTTTCGTCTTCACGCCCTATGTCGGCGGCCGAGCGGACTTCTCGTATTATGACGGCAAGAGCGTGTTGCTGCCGGGCGAAGCGAGCCTTTTGAGTGCGACCCCGATCGCAGCCATCGACGTGCGCTATCCGCTGATGGCAAGCAATGGCGCGGATGTGCATATCATCGAGCCGATTGCGCAGCTGGTCTATCGCGGGTCGGACACGACCATGCTGGGCATCACCAACGATGATGCGCAGAGCTTCGTTTTCGACGATACGAACCTGTTCAGCTACAACCGCTTCTCCGGCTACGACCGGCAGGAAACGGGGCTGCGCGCCAATATCGGCGGGCGCTACCAGGCCAATTTCGACAATGGCAGCTATCTTGAACTGATTGGCGGGCAGTCGTTCCAGTTGGCCGGGGCCAATGCGTTCTCGAGCGTCGACCATGCCAATACCGGGGTTGGTGGCGGCCTTGGAAACAGCGCGTCCTATGCGGTGCTGGGCGCCTACGGGTCCTTCACGCCGGGCCTGACCTTTGGCGCCAAGACGCAGCTCGATACTTCGGCCTGGACGCTGGCGCGGTTTGGGGCTGGGGCGAGCTACAGTGCTGACGGCTATGGGGCAACGCTCGACTACCGCTATATCCGCGCCAATCCGGGACTGGGGCAATTGCTCGACCAGCACGAGATCACGGGCGGGCTGACTATTCCGGTGGCGGATTACTGGAGCCTCAAGACAAATGCCGCCTGGGACCTCAGCGCCAATAGCTGGCTGCAGGTGGGTGGCGGCGTGGTCTATGACGACGGCTACCTGACATTCGGCGCCAATGCGCAGCGCAATGGGGCGACCCACACTTCGCCCAATTCAACCAGCGTGCTCGCTACTTTTGCCATCAAGGCCCCGGCCGGGCTGAATGTGGGCTATAGTGGTGCGGTGCCGACGCCCAACTTCTGATCGGCCGTACTCGGATTTTGGCCGTATTGTTTGGGCAATTGACAGCACATGTTTCGAGCCGCATTGATGCGGCAAACTTTACAATGCGGACCTGACGATGACCTTTGCATTTATGCGGCGCGCCACCGGCGCCATGATCCTCGGCCTCGTGCTGGCGACGGCATCGGCCCTGCCCAGCTTCGCGGCAACCATTGCAACTGTGAACGGCACGCCAGTGACCGACGTACAGGTCGAACAGCGCCTGCGCCTGTTCAACATGGAAGGCAACAAGACCGGCCGCAAGGGCGCGACCGATCAGCTCATCACCGAAGCCATCCAGATGAACGAAGCCAAGCGCCTCGGCATCAATGTTTCCAATGCACAGGTTGACGAAGCGCTGCTGCAGATCGCGCGTAATCTCAAGGTGAGCCAGGATCGGCTGCTTGAAATGCTCGGCCAGGGCGGCGTCGGTGCCGACACGCTGAAGGATCGACTCCGCGCGGCCATCGCCTGGAACGCCATTGCCCAGCAGGCCGTGGTTCCCAATGTGCAGATTTCGGACCTCGAACTCGATCAGCAGGCTGCGGCCCGCCTCGCCGACTATCAGGGCTTTGACTATATCCTCAAGGAGATCGTCTTTGTGGGTGCAGGCGCCAGCGGCCGTACGGCCCAGGCCAACAAGTATCGTTCGAGCTTTGCCGGGTGCGACAGCGCCGTGCAGCTTTCTCTCGCCTATACTGACGCGGCCGTGGTTGATATCGGCCGTCGCCATGCGACCCAGCTTCCCGAAGCCATGGCCAAGGAACTGGCTGGCATGAATGTGGGCGGCATCACCAAGCCGCGCGTTGTCGAAGCCGGCGTTTCCATGCTCGCCATCTGCGAAAAAACCCAGGCGCAGGACCTCACCTTCATGAAGGATGAAGTGCGCGCCGAAGTTGGCAACGGCAATATGGAAAAGGAAGCTGCCGCCTATCTCGAGCAGCTCCGCAAGAACGCCAAGATCATCTACAACTAAGCGAAAGCGCCTCGCGCTTCTTGCTCAGGATTGAGAACAGCTCGCGGAGCCGCATCATTCGATGCGCCTCCGCTTTTCTTTGGGGGCATTGATGAAGCCGCTGGCGATCAGCATGGGCGAGCCTGCGGGGATCGGCCCGGACATTGTTCTTTCCCTTTTTGCTCAGAGGCAGGAGCTTGGGCTTCCGGCTTTCGTCGTGTTCGGGCATGCCGGATTCCTGGCTGAGCGGGCGAAGCGGCTGGGGCTCGATATCGAGGTTGTGGCGACCTCGCCTGCCAGTGCCGGCGAGGTGTTTTCGCGGGCGCTGCCAGTGGTCGATATTGCAGGGATTGTGCCGGACCAGCCGGGACA
>NZ_JBEVLL010000172.1:0-7853 GCF_040509215.1 Devosia sp. | reverse complement strand
AATTTGCGGCGCCCAACTCTTCCCGGCGAGTTCACCGCCGAGAGCCGCGCAGTTCGCGGGCGCCCCCCAGCACCGGCCCACATCTGGGGCGCTATCAAGCTCCGTGCAGCTCGACATAGTGGGGGTTGTACATGATCCCCAAGACGTTGCCGAACGGGTCAACGACCGATGCTGTGACGAACCCCGTCTCACCGCGCTTGGTGATCGGATCGTATTCTGTTGCGCCCAAAGCCTTGAGGCGAGCGAAGGCAGTCTCGATGTCATCGACATGCCAGAGTAGAATTGCGCCGCCGGGGGCCTTCTGCATGCCTTCCGGCGCGTATTTGCGGTCGATGATACCGAACTCATCGGCATCATCGCCGACGCGAAACTCGATATAGGCCGGGTTGTCGCGGCTTGGCATCTGGAAGTAGGCTTCGACGCCGAAAAGCTCGGAATACCAGTCGCGGGCAGCGACGACATTGTCTGCGAAATAGTTGACGGTGGCCATGCCGCGGAGGAAGTGCTTGGTGCTCATCTGTGTGCTCGATGTTGCGCGTTGTTGATGGAGGCATGATGGCGCGGGACGACATTGGTGTATTTCAAAAACCCGCAGAGCCTTACGATCCGCGTGGCAGGCTCGATCCCGCCGGGTTTGCGCGGCACGTTCGTTTCACCACCAAGGCACCTGTCGAAGCGCTGCAACTCTTCATCGAGCATTTCTGGGTCATCCGCTGGGATGTGGCTGAGGGCACCTATCACTCGGCCGAGGTAATGCATCGACCCTATGTCGATGTGTTCCTGGCCTCCGACCGGTCCGGCATCCAGGGAACGTTCCGGGGCAAGCGGGTCTATCCCGCGTCAGGCAG
Source organism: Devosia sp. (assembly GCF_040509215.1). GTDB lineage: Bacteria > Pseudomonadota > Alphaproteobacteria > Rhizobiales > Devosiaceae > Devosia. Next base: position 7,005 of record NZ_JBEVLL010000172.1, on the reverse strand, counting down.
CGGCCGCATTGTCGGTGCGCGGTTTCGCCCAGGCGCATTCCACGCCTTCTGGGGTGAGGAATTGTCCAATATTCAGGATCAAATCCTTCCGCTTGACCGCGTGTTCTCGGGTTTGGATCGGGCGCGCACAACGACTTTGCTGGCTGGCAGTGACGAAGAGGCGTTGGCGGCCCTGTCGGATCTGTTGGTGTCATGCAATCCAAAGCCGGACGAGAATATCGTCCTCGTCAACGCGATCATCGCGGCCATCGAGGCTGACGCGGCGCTTACCACCGTTGCCGCAGTTGCGGGCGCTTTCGAGCGCAGCGAGCGGTGGGTACAGCAATTGTTTCGGGACTATCTTGGCATCGGCCTCAAGTGGTTCCTGCAACGTCGACGGCTATTGGCTGCCGCAGAGTTGATTCGTGACAGCGATGCCCCCGACTGGGTCGGCATCGCCTACGATCTGGGATATTCGAGCCAGCAGCATTTCATCACCATTTTCGCCAGGTGCTGGGAGAAACGCCGCTGCAATATCGGGCCGGCCTAACCCAGGTTTGACGCGGCGGCCGTGCGCCGGCCGCTGCCAGCGTTGGTCCGGGTTTTAGATCGAGCGGATCATTCCGCCATCTACACGGATCATGCTGCCAGTCATGTAGGAGGCACGTTCGCTGGCGAGGAAGGCAACCACATCAGCTAGTTCTTCCACGCGGCCGTAACGACCTGCCGGAATTGTCGCGATCGACTGGGCCTTTATGTCTTCGATACTTTTGCCCAGCCGCTTGGCTGCGGCGGCGTCGAGTTCATCGACGCGGCTCGTGTGGATACGACCCTGAACGATGATGTTGGCCGTGACATTGTCCGCGGCCACTTCGCCGGCGAGGGTTTTGCTCCAGCCGACAAGGGCCTGGCGGATAGAATTGGAGAGTGCGAGGCGGGGGAGTGGCGACTCCACGCCGGACGACGTCAACGTGATGATACGGCCCCATTTTCTCTCGCGCATGCCCGGCAGTAGGGCATGGGTTATGGATATCAGCGGGGCGGCCATGGCGTTGAAGGCCTTGGTGTAGTCATCGGCGGGAAGGGCTGATGCCTCGCCGGGGGCAGGTCCACCGGAATTGTTGATGAGAATATCGGCGCCGCCCTGGGCGAGGACGCCTTCGAGGAAGGTCTGAACGGAGGTTGGATCGGTGAGGTCCAGCGACAGGCCGATGATGTTATTACCAAGCTTTTCAATGGCTTCGACGGTTCGGGCGCCGCCGACGACGGTGGCGCCTTCAGCAGCGAGGGTTTGGGCAATGGCGGCGCCGAGACCCTTGCTGGCGCCGAGGACGACGGCGCGTTTGCCTTCAAGACCGAGCTTCATGCGCCGATCTCCGCGAGACGCTTTGCCTGGCGGGCGAGGAGGCGTTCGACGTCGGCTATGTCCTTGGGGGACAAGGCCCCGCCGGGTTTGCGGAGGGCTGCGGAGGAGATGACTCCGCGCTTGGCCAGGACGTACTTTCTCGCTGAAAGACCAATGCCTTGCTGCTGTTCGTAGCGGGCGAGGGGGAGGTAGGCGTCAAAGATGTCGTGGGCGCGTTCGATGTCGCCCTTGGCATAGTTGGCGACAACGCCGACCATCATTTCGGGGTAGCAGAAACCAGTCATGGCGCCATCGGCGCCGCGGCCCATTTCTTCGGGCAGAAAGAGGCCGCCATTGCCGCAAAGGATTGAAATTCTTCGCGTTTCGCCCTTGTCGCTGGAGGCGCGGAGGGCGGAAATCTTGGAAAGGCCCGGCCAATCTTCATGCTTGAGCATGACGCAAGTGGGAACGTCTTTGACGATCCGGTCGATGACCTTGGGGGCGATGGTGACGTTGGTAGTCAGCGGATAATCCTGGAGGACCCAGGGGGTTTTGCCGAGGGCGTCGCCGACGGAGGTGTAGAAAGCGTAGGCCTGATCGTCAGTTTTGGTGGTCCAGGGCGGGGCGACCATGACGCCGGCGGCGCCAAATTCCATAACGGAATCAGCGAGTTCGCGCATGGGGGCGAGGCCGGGGGCGGTGACGCCGACGATGACGGGGACCTTGGCGCGGCCGATGACGCGTTTGGCGATGGCTTTGGATTCCTCGGAGGTCATTTTGGGCGCCTCGCCGAGGAGGCCGAGGATGGTGAGGCCGGTGACGCCTTTTTCCTCGTAGAAGTCGACCATGCGGTCGACGCTATTCCAGTCGATATCGCCATTGTCCAAAAATGGTGTGACGGCAATGACATAGACGCCTTTGGCGGCTTCGGTCAGCAAGGGCATCGGGCGTCTCCGGTCAGGGAATTAGTGCTGGAAATAGAGGTTCTGGGCATTGTCGGCGAAGATCGCAGCATGGCTCTCGGCGGGCAAAGCGTCGAGGCTCAAGGCGATCAGATCGTCGTCTTCGGGCACGGTTTCGAAGAGCTCCGTATGCGGCCAATCGGTGCCCCATAGGAGGCGGGTTGGGTAGCAGACTGTTAGCTTCGAGAGTGCCGCGCGATAGAATTGGTGACTCTTGGTGTCACGGAGGCGATAGGGCGCCGAAATCTTGGCATAGACCCGACCTGTATCGAGGGCACGGGCGAGATCGTCGAGCGCTGTGCCGGGGGTGTCGAGCGGGATGAAGGCGAGGTGATCGATGACGCCGGTGATGTCATGGCGCTCGGTCAGTTCGGTGACAGTGGCGATGGCTTCGGGACCGACCTGGAACTGGGCGTGCCAGCCGAGGGCGCGAATGCGGGGGGCGAGTTCGGTGAAAGCGTCGAAGCCGATGCCGGATTTGTTGCGGAGGTTAAAGCGGACGCCGCGGACGCCAAGCGCGTCGAGGCGGAGGAGTTCTGCATCGGTGGTTTCGGGTGGGATGACGACGATGCCGCGCAGGCGCTCGCCATGGCCGGTGAGGGCGGTGAGCAGGACGCGGTTGTCGAGGCCATAGACGCTGGGCTGGACGAGGACGCCGCGGGCGATGCCAAAGGTGTCGGCGAGAGTGAGCCAGTTTTCGATGGTCAGCATTTGCGGCGTGTAGCTGCGCGGACTGGCCAGCGGCGCTTCGCGGGCAAAAACATGAAAGTGGGCGTCGCAGGTGTTTTGCGGCAGGCGCCGATTGGCCGGATTGCGCAGCGGGCGCGGCGGCAGGCAGAGCGGGGCGTCGAGCACGTCAGCCATTTTCTTGGGCGGCCATCAGGAAATCGAAATCGAGACCGTCATCGGCCTGGGTGACGTGGCGATCGTAGAGCTGAGCGTAGCCGCGCGGGGGCGATGGCGGTGGCGGGGGGAGGGTGGCCATGCGGGCGTCGAGTTCGGCGGCGCTGATGAGCAGCTCCAGGCGGCGGCCGGGGACGTCGAGGCGGATGCGATCGCCGGTGCGGACGGCGGCAAGGGGGCCGCCATCGGCGGATTCGGGGGTGATGTGGAGGACGACGGTGCCAAAGGCGGTGCCGCTCATGCGAGCGTCAGACAGGCGCACCATGTCTTTCACGCCCTGGCGGGCGAGGTGGCGCGGAATGGGGATGTAGCCGGCTTCGGGCATGCCGGGGGCACCCTTGGGGCCGGCATTGCGGAGGACGAGGACATCGTCGGCGGTGATGGTGGGGTCTTCGAGGCGCTCGGTCATGTCTTGGACGGAATCAAAGACGACGGCGCGGCCTTCGTGGACCTGAAGTTTCGGATCGGCTGCCGAATGCTTTATCACCGCGCCGCGGGGGGCGAGGTTGCCGGAGAGAACCGCGATGGCGCCGGAGGCGGAAATGGGATTCTTTCGCGGGCGAATGATCTGCTCTTCATAGCGCGAGGGCAGGTTGCTGACTGCGTCGCCTAAAATGCCGCCGAAGGCGCGGGGGGCTGTGAGGTCGAGAAGGTCGGTCAATTCCGAGAGCAGGCGGGGGACTCCGCCGGCTGCGTGGAATTCGCCCATATAGCCGCTGCCGGATGGCTTCAGGTCGACAAGAACAGGGACCTGCTTCCCGATGGCATCGAATTCGGCCATGTCGAGCTTTTTGCCCAAGCGGCCATAGATGGCGGCAAGGTGGACGACGGCATTGGTGGAGCCGCCGAGGGCCTGCAGGGTGACGAGGCCATTGCGTAGCGCTTGTGGCGTCAGCACTTCGGCGGTGGTGAGGCCGGTTTCGGTCATGGCGACGGCGGCGCGGCCGGTTTCTTCGGCGAGGCGGAAACGCTCGGACGAGGTGGCCGGGGCGGAGCCGGACATGGGGAGGGCGAGGCCCATGGCTTCGACCAAGGCGGCCATGGTCGAGGCCGTGCCCATGACGGTGCAGGTGCCGACGGAACTGGCGAGGCGGCCATTGATCTCGTTGATCTCGGCTTCATCGATGGTGTCGGCGCGGAACTGGGCCCAGAGGCGGCGGCAATCGGTGCAGGCGCCAAGGCGCTCGCCGCGGTGATTGCCGGTATCCATGGGGCCGGTGGGCAGGATGATGGCGGGGACTTCGCTCGATGCCGCGGCCATGACCTGGGCGGGAATGGTCTTGTCGCAGCCGCCGATGAGAATGACCGAGTCCATGGGCTGGGCGCGCACCATTTCCTCGGTTTCCATGGCCATGAGATTGCGCAGGAACATCGAGGTGGGTGCAGCAAAGCTCTCATGGATCGACATGGTCGGGAAAACCATGGGCATGCCGCCGGCCAGCATGACGCCGCGCTTGGCTGCCTCGATCAGTTGCGGAACGTTGCCGTGGCAGGGATTGTAGTCGGAATAGGTATTGGCAATGCCGACGATAGGGCGATCGAGCGCGTCGTCGGAATAGCCCATGGCCTTGATGAAAGCTTTGCGGAGAAACAGGGAAAAATCCTGGTCGCCATAGCTCGTCAAACGTCTGCGAAGCCCGCGCGTCACCATAGTCCTCCCGGCCGCTATAGCGTGCGGCATCCTTGGGTCATTCCTACAGCCATTTGGATTATTGTCAATAATGTGCGGTGACGAATTGCGAGAAGTGGGTGTACGGGAAGCTCAAATGCGCATAAAGTCAGGGAAATCGTCATAATCACCGATAATCCGATACGGACCGTGTCTGGTGATATTATTGATAAGAGGGTTGCGGTGCGCATTGGTTTGGTGGGGGCTGGGTGGGTGACGCAATATCATCTGCCGGCTTGGGCGAAGGTGGATGGCGCCGAGGTGGTGGCCATATGCGATCCCGATCCGGTGGCGCTCACGGCGCGGGCGGATGGTTTTGGGATTGCGGGGCGCTATTCCAGTTTTGAGGCGATGCTGGCGGGCGAAAAACTCGATGCGCTCGATATTGCGACGCCGCGGCGGTTTCATGCGGACAATGTGAGGATGGGCGCGGCGGCGGGATTGCCAATGCTGTGCCAGAAGCCGTTGGGGGTTGATCTCGCCGAGGCGGAAGCATTGGTGGCAGACGTGGGGAACCGCGTGCCGCTGATGGTGCATGAGAACTGGCGGTTTCGGCCCTATTATCGGGAATTGCGCGGGTGGCTTGAGGCCGGGGCGGTCGGAGACATTGTTTCCATCCGGCTCGATTTTCATTCGAGCGGCATGATTGCCGGGGCGGATGGGCAGCGGCCGGCGCTGGTGCGGCAGCCGTTTTTCAGGACTGAGCAGCGGCTATTGGTGATGGAGGTGCTGATCCATCACCTCGATACGCTGCGCTCGTTGTTTGGGGAATTTGATCTCGTTTCGGCGCGGCTGTGGCGGAGCAATGATGAGATCCTTGGTGAGGACAGCGCCATATTGGGCTTGCGACGGCGCGGCGATGGTGTGCCGCTGAATGTGTCTGGCAATCTGGCGGTGCATGGAGCGGCGCCGGCGCCGAGCGATCAACTCTGGATTTTTGGGTCCGAGGGGACGGTGCATCTTGATGGATCGGTGTTACGGCTTTTTGGGCCGCGACCGCGGGAAGTGACCTTTGATCCCGGCGTGAGCTATCAGGCTGCCTATGATGGGGCGATCGCGCATTTCGTGTCGGCGCTAACGCGCGGGCAGGGGTTTGAAACGAGCGCGGTGGATAATCTGGAAACACTGCGGTTAGTGGAGGCTGCCTACAGCGTGAGCGGATTTAAACCGGCTGTGACTATCTGATAGAAGACGAAGCAGACTGCCTGCGGGGCTCTTTGATGGCTGACGAAAACGAAAATACCGACCTCGATCATGAGGGCATTGCGCGGGCGCTCGAAGAGGACATCATTTTCGGTCGATTGGCGCCGGGCGCGCGGTTGACCGAGGATTCCCTGCTCTCGCGCTTTCCGGTGACGCGGCACTTTGTGCGGCAGGCGCTGGTGCAGCTCGAGCAGATGGGCATCGTCGTGCGCGAGCGGAACAAGGGTGCGATGGTGCGCACGCTGACGCCGGACGAGGTGCGGCAGATTTATGCTGTGCGCGAGCTGGTGCAACGGCAGGCGGCGCTGCTTATTCCGCTACCGGCGCCGCAGGCTCTTATTGATGAACTGCTCGAAATCCATGAGGAGCATGGCGAGCATATCGAAAGCGGCTATCTGCGCGGTGTGCACGAGACCAATGACCGGTTTCACCTGACGCTGTTTGGGGCCTGCGGGAACAAGTACCTGGTGCAGACCATCGAGCTTTATATGCGCTACAGCCTGCCGGTGCGGGCCAATTCGATGGCGGATCGGGCGGCGCTGGACATTTCGCATAGCCAGCATCGGTTGATGATCGAGATGCTGAGTGGGCGGGATAATTGGCTGCTTGCCCAGTTGTGCGTGGATCATCTGCAGCCGTCGAAGAGACGGTATATTGGGCTGGTGGAGTAGCCTTAGGGGTGAATGCCACTAGGCGACCATGAGTGCGGGGAGAGCCGCCCCCTCACCCGTCTCGCGCTGCGCGCGATCCACCCTCTCCCCGATGGGGCGAGGAATAAGAATTGCTCGCCAGTCCATTCTTCTCCCCATCGGGGAGAAGGTGGCGCGTAGCGCCGGATGAGGGGGGATTGGGGGTGGCATCGTGGGTGGGGCGAGCTCCCCCTCACCGACTCGGCCTTTGGCCGAGCCACCTCTCCCCGATGGGGAGAGGAAAAGAAGGAAGCC
>NZ_JBEVLL010000171.1:0-22691 GCF_040509215.1 Devosia sp. | reverse complement strand
ATGATCGTGCCGAGCAGGTACATCGTGGCCTTCGGATCGACCCAGACGTCGACGCCGCGATCGGTTACGTGGTCGTCACCCTTCAGCGGTTCGGCGACATAGTCCATGGTATAGGCGACGCCGGCACAGCCGGCGGTCTTTATTCCGACGCGCAGGCCGATGACCGGCTTGTCGGAATCTTCCATGATTTCCTTGATGCGTTCGGCTGCCGCATCGGACAGCGACATGATCTTGAAGGCCATGGGTGGTTCGCCTCTATCGGTACATTGCGATATATAGAACTAAACGCGTGAGATTACCACCAGTTCAACGCAACTTGCGCTTCTTCGCTCATGCGGCTCGCATCCCATGGGGGATCGAACACCATGTTGACCTTGACGTCCTGGATGCCTTCGACGCCGCGGGCGGCGTTTTCGACCCAGGCGGGCATTTCGCCAGCGACAGGGCACCCCGGAGCGGTTAGCGTCATGTCGATAGTCAGGTTGCGGTCGTCGTCGAGATCGACCTTGTAGATCAGGCCCAGCTCATAGATGTCGACCGGGATTTCCGGATCATAGACGGTCTTCAGCGCCCCGATCAGATCGGTGGTGATGCGCGTCACTTCCGAGTCGCCGAGATTATCGGGCATGCTCGGAACGATGCGCGTATCGAGTTCAGGTGTCGTGTCTTCGCTCATCATCTGTCTCTCAGGCGAAAAATTTACGGGCGCGCTCAATGCCGTCCACGAGCGCGTCAACATCGTCCTTGCCGTTATATAGGGCGAGGGAAGCCCGGCAGGTAGAGGTGACGCCAAATCGTTTCAGCAACGGCTGCGCACAATGGGTGCCGGCACGGACAGCGATGCCGTAACGGTCGAGGATAGTTGCGACATCGTGGGCATGGGCGCCGGCGATCTCGAAGGAGAAAATGCCGCCCTTGCCCGGCGCGGTGCCGATCAGGCGTAGCGAATTGATGCGGCTGAGCTTTTCATGGGCATAGGCGGCGACATCGTGCTCGTGCGCAGCGATCTCGTCGCGGCCGAGCGCTTCCATGTAGGTCAGCGCCGCACCAAGCCCAATGGCCTGGACGATCGGCGGGGTGCCGGCCTCAAAGCGATGCGGCGGTTCGTTATAGGTGACATTGTCGAGGGTGACCGTATCGATCATCTCGCCGCCACCCTGATACGGCTGCATTTCTGCGAGCAGGTCGTACTTGCCATAGAGCACGCCGATGCCGGTCGGCCCATAAAGCTTGTGGCCGGTCATGATGTAAAAATCGGCGTCGAGATCGCGAACGTCGACCTTGGTGTGGACTGCGCCCTGGGAGCCGTCGACCAGCACCGGAATGCCGCGAGCGTGAGCAATTTCAACGATTTGCTTGATCGGCGTGACCGTCCCAAGCACGTTCGACATATGCGTAACGGAGACGATACGCGTCTTGTCCGTCAGCGTCGCCTCGAAGGCGTCGATGTCAAAGCTCCCGTCGTCGCGGACGTCGACCCACTTGATGACGGCGCCCTTGCGCTCGCGATGGAAATGCCAGGGTACGATATTGGAGTGGTGCTCCATGATCGTCGTGACGATCTCGTCCCCTGCCCCAATGCGCGGCCCGGCGAAGGACTGGGCGACGAGGTTGATCGCCTCCGTGGCCGAACGGGTGAAGATGATTTCTTCGATCCGACCAGCGTTGAGGAAGCGCCGCACGCTTTCGCGGCCGGCCTCATAGGCGTCGGTGGCGCGATTGGCGAGCGTGTGCAAGCCACGGTGAACATTGGCATATTCGTGCCGGAAGGCATAATCCATCCGGTCGAGCACCTGCACCGGCTTCTGGGCCGAGGCACCGCTGTCGAGATAGACCAGGCGATGGCCGTGGATCACTTCCGACAGGATCGGAAAGTCGGCACGCACTTTTTCGAGGTCGAGGGTCATTTCCATTTCCAGCAAAGGCAAGGAAATGGTGCGGCACAGAGCGCGTCGCACCCACTATTTTCTGTCGGCAAAGCCGGGGATTACTTCCCCAGCAGCCAGCCGTCGACGATGCCCTGCAGGGCTTCGTTCAGCGCTTCATCTTCAATCGGATCAATGAGTTCGGCGATGAAACCGCGCACCAGCATGGTCTCCGCCTCGGCCTTGGGAATGCCGCGGCTGAGGAGATAGAACAGGCTGTCCTCATCGAGCTTGCCGCAGGTCGAACCGTGGCCGCAGACGACGTCGTCGGCATAGATTTCGAGTTCGGGCTTGGAGAGAATCTCCGCATCGTCCGAGAGCATCAGGCCCTGATGCATGAACTTTGCGTCGGTCTTCTGCGCGTCGCGGGCGACGATCAGCTTGCCCTGCACCACAGCCTTCGAGCGGCCGCGGGTGATGGACTTGAACAGCGGCTGGGAGGAAGTGTGCGGCACGGCGTGCAGCGTTTCCATAGTGATATCAGAGTGTTGGCCCTCGGACACCAGATTGAGGCCCGTCACATCCGCATGCGCACCCTCGCCGTCCATCTTCGGGAAGAGGTGGGTGCGCGACAGGCCTGCGCCAGCATGGATGACCAGCGTACGGAGCTGTGCGCCGTCGTTGAGGTGATACTCGTTGGTCGCGAAATGCGAGGTGGCGCGGCCACTTAGGTCGATGGTGACGTGGGTCACGATGGCATTCTTGCCCAGCGCGAGGTAGGTCGCGTGGTTGCCGACGTGAGCGGCGTCCGAGCCCGAGAAGGTTTCGAGGATGACGACGGAAGAGTCGTCAGCGACGAAAATCTTGGTCGCGTCTGCCACATGGCCGGCTTCGCCTTCGATGCGATGGTCGATCTGGACCACCTGCTCGATGGCGCCATTTAGGTCGAGACTAAGAGTGTCTTTTGCTAGCGCATTGCTAACACTGACAATGACGTCATCGCGGTTCGTGAGAACGCCACCGTGGGTCTTGCCCACTTTGACGCCTTCCGGTGCCGTAGCAGCGCCGAGGACGGCGCCGTTGACGATCGACAGGGCGTAGGCGCCCGGAACGCGAAGGGCGGTCCCAGTGGCCTCGTTGGCCGCCTGTGCCAGCGGCGGGATGGCCCGCAGCAGCGTCTTGAGGTCGGTATAGTGATAGGCCTCGACACGACGGGTCGGCAGGCCGGCCACGGTGACGCGTTCGGCGGCCTGGTCGGCGCCGGCAGCCTTGAGCTGGGCGATCAGGGATTCCTCGGCGGCGCCGAGGCGGACAGGAAAGGTCTGACGCATGGTTGGTTACGCCGCCTGGCCGTCATAGTCGGCATAGCCCTTGGCTTCGAGCTGAAGCGCCAGGTCCTTGTCGCCGCTTTCGACGATCTTGCCATCCGAGAACACGTGCACGACGTCGGGCACGATGTGGTTGAGGAGGCGCTGGTAGTGGGTGATGACCAGCATGGAGCGCTTGCCGTCGCGGAGCGCGTTGACGCCCTTGGAAACAACCTGCAGCGCGTCGATGTCGAGACCGGAATCGGTTTCGTCGAGCACGGCCAGCGAAGGCTTGAGGAGCGCCATCTGCATGATCTCGGCGCGCTTCTTTTCGCCGCCGGAGAAACCGACATTGAGCGGGCGCTTGAGCATGTCGCTATCGACATTGAGCTGGGCACCGGCTTCCTTGACGGCGCGCATGAATTCCGGCGTCGTCAGTTCGCCTTCGCCGCGGGCCTTGCGCTGGGCGTTGATGGCGGCCTTGAGGAAGGTCATGGTCGCAACACCAGGGATTTCGATCGGGTACTGGAAGGCAAGGAACAGGCCGGCAGCGGCGCGTTCGTGCGGTTCCATCTCGAGGATGTTCTCGCCGTTGAGCAGGATTTCGCCCTCGGTGACCTCATAGTCTTCCTTGCCGGCCAGCACATAGCTCAGCGTCGACTTGCCCGAGCCGTTGCGGCCCATGATGGCATGGACTTCGCCCTGCGGGATGACGAGGTTCACACCCTTGAGGATTTCACGTTCCTCGATGCGGGCGTGCAGGTTGCGGATTTCAAGAACGGGAGTGGTCATTTTCTTCTCTCCAATTGCGGAAGGGATAGCTGGCAGCGCCTCAGGCGCCCGGCTCGCCATCCCAGTAATCAAGGTTGTTCTGGCCTTCGCGGCCACAGTGGCGGAGGCGACGATCGGCCGAAGAGCGGCTCGTCACCTGGAATTTGTTCGAGTCAGGGTACTCGCAGACTTCGGTATCGGCATTGTTGGCGATGCCCAGATATTTCAGCGTCACCGATCCGGTATTGAGGATCTGGTGGGCAGTGTCCGGGCCGCCGGTCGGCGCGCCAAGCACGTCGCCAGCCTTGAACGAATAGCGCTCGGTGCCGAAGCGATAGGTCCCCTCGCCTTCCAGCACGATGAAGAGTTCTTCTTCGACGTGATGGTTGTGGAAGGGGCAGCTCGACTTGCCGGGCGGCACTTCGTTGTAGCTGATGCCGAGCGCGCGCAGACCCAGAAGTTTGCCGAACGAGGTGTCGGCAGACTTGTAAAGCGTGCCCTGCTCCCAGGCGTCCAGCGCCAGGGAGGCAAGGGTAACAACAGGGTTGCGCGTTTCCGTCGTCATCTTAGCCGACTGATCCTTCGAGGCTGATCGAGATCAGCTTTTGCGTTTCGACCATGAATTCCATCGGCAGGTGCTGCAGCACGTCGCGGACGAAACCATTGACGATCAGCGCCACAGCTTCTTCCTCGTTGAGGCCGCGCTGGAGGCAATAGAACATCTGGTCGTCGGAGATCTTCGACGTGGTCGCTTCGTGCTCGAATACGGCGGTGCCGTTGCGGCTCTCGATATAGGGAACCGTGTGGGCGCCGCACTTGTCGCCGATGAGCAGCGAGTCGCACTGGGTGAAGTTGCGGGCGTTCTTGGCCTTGGCATGCGCCGAGACCTGGCCGCGATAGGTATTGTCCGAGAAGCCGGCGGCGATACCCTTGGAGATGATGCGGCTGGACGTATTCTTGCCCAGGTGGATCATCTTCGTGCCGCTATCGACCTGCTGGTAGCCGTTCGAAATGGCGATCGAGTAGAACTCGCCACGCGAACCGTCGCCGCGCAGGATGCAGCTCGGATACTTCCAAGTGATGGCCGAACCGGTTTCGACCTGCGTCCAGGAAATGTGCGAGTTGACGCCGCGGCAATCGCCACGCTTGGTGACGAAATTGTAGATGCCGCCCTTGCCGTCCTTGTCGCCCGGATACCAATTCTGGACGGTGGAGTACTTGATTTCGGCATTGTCGAGGGCAACGAGTTCGACGACGGCAGCGTGAAGCTGGTTTTCGTCGCGCGAGGGTGCGGTGCAGCCTTCGAGGTAGGAGACGTAGCTATTATCGTCGGCGATGATCAGCGTGCGCTCGAACTGGCCGGTCTTCTTCTCGTTGATGCGGAAATAGGTCGACAGCTCCATCGGGCAGCGCACGCCCTTGGGGATGTAGACGAAGGACCCATCGGTGAAGACGGCCGAATTCAGCGTCGCATAGTAGTTGTCCGAAACCGGAACCACGGTGCCGAGATACTGCTTCACCAGCTCTGGATATTCGCGAACCGCTTCCGAGATCGAGCAGAAGATGATGCCGACCTTGGCCAGTTCAGCGCGGAATGTGGTGACCACCGAGACCGAGTCGAACACAGCGTCGACGGCAACATTGGCGCCAAACGGCGTACCGGTCGGTTCGCCTGCGCCTTCCACGCCGGCAAGGATCGCCTGTTCCTTCAGCGGAATGCCGAGCTTGGCATAGGTCTTGAGAAGCTCGGGATCGACCTCATCAAGGCTCTTGGGCCCCTTGAAGCTTTTCGGCGCGGAATAGTAGCTGATCGCCTGGAAGTCGATCTTGGGGTAGTGAACCTTGGCCCAGTTCGGCTCTTCAAGCGTCTGCCAACGGCGGAACGCGTCAAGACGCCATTCCAGCATCCATTCGGGCTCATCTTTCTTGGCAGAGATGAAGCGGACGGTGTCTTCAGTGAGGCCAACCGGCAGCACGTCGGACTCGATATCGGTCTCGAAGCCGTATTTGTATTTGTCGACGTCGAGCGCCAAAACCTGTTCGACCGTTTCCCGGTCGATTTCTTCCTTTAGCGTCGGAATATCGTAGTCCGCCATCAGGCTCTCCTTTTCGTCCCTCGGCGGTTCAAGGCCGCCGCGAACACTACTTGTCTCTTGCGGCTAGGCCGCTTTCCCGGCCCGCTTGTGGCGAGCAAGGATCGTTTCAAAACCGGCCAGGAACGCCTCGGCATCTTCTGCCTTGGAATTCCAGCCGAAACTCACGCGCAGCGCGCAATCGGCAAGGTCGCGCTCGACGCCCATGGCGAGGAGCACATGGCTGGCGCCAACCTTGCCCGACGAACAGGCCGAACCGGCCGAAACCGACAGGCCGGCCAGATCGAGCGACATCATCGCCGTGGCATTCTTGATGCCCGGCACGGCGAAATTGACCACATTGCCGACGCGGTCGGTGCTTTCGCCGAAGACAACCACGTCGGGCGCAAGGGCCCGAAGACCGTCCTCGACGCGCCTGGTCAGGGTGGAGGCGGTTTCCATATTCATGCGCTCGGCCGCAGCCGCAGCACCAAAAGCACTGATGAGCGCTGCAGATTCGGTACCGCCACGACGGCCCTGCTCCTGCCCGCCACCGGGAATGAGCCGCACCGTATCGGCGTGACCCTTGACCAGCAGCGCGCCGATACCGGCCGGAGCACCGATCTTGTGACCGCTGATAGCCATCATATCGGCAGCCGAAGCCGCAAAATCCAGATCGAGCTTGCCCAGAGCCTGCACCGCATCGATGACCAGGGTATGGCGTGTAGGGCCGACGAGGACGGAGATCGGGCCAATGGGCTGGACGACGCCCGTCTCGTTGTTCACCCAGTGAACGGCGACGAGCAGTGTAATGCCCTCATCGTCCGCGCGCTGCAAAGCGGCGCGAAGTTGATCCAGATCAATACGGCCATCGGCGGAAAGAGGGATTGTCCATACCGGCAGGCCCGTGGCGTCGGCCGCCTTGGCGACCGCAGCATGCTCCCCCGCACTGATCGCCACGGCGCCTGCCGAAAACGTGCGGGCGCCGCCGACGACGGCCTGGGTCAGGGCTTCAGTGGCCGAACCGGTAAAGACAACCTGACGCGTCTCGGCGCCGGCAAGGCGCGCGACTTGGCTGCGGCCGGTCTCGATGAGATCGCGCAGCTTGCGGCCGTGGGCGTGAACAGAGGACGGATTGCCGGTCAAATCGAGCGCAGCATAGAGCGCCGCCCGCGCTTCTGGACGAAGCGGAGCGGTGGCATTGTGATCGAGATAGATGCTCTCTTTCGCCATCTGCCTTCTTTGGGGCTGCGTGCCCAACATACCTTCCATGCCCGGATCGGGACGCCTGAGCACCCCGCAAACCAAACACTTCTTGAAATTTGCCGCCCAACTTCATTACAAGGGGCGCTCAACAAGGCCGCTTGCGGCCTAAAACCGAATTTCGAACCATTCTAAACTGGTTTTTTCGACCCATGTTTTAGGGAGGCTCCCGCCCTTAGTCAAGCGGCGCGGATGCAAACCTGAACACTCGGATCAACTTAGTGACAGAGCCGAAAAAAGGCCGGAAAAGACACCATGCCTGAAGTTATCTTCAATGGCCCCGAGGGCCGCCTCGAGGGCCGCTACCAGCCGGGCAAGGAACCGAACGCGCCGATCGCCATCGTGCTGCATCCGCATCCGCAGTTCGGCGGGACGATGAACAATCAGATCGTCTACAACCTCTTCTATATGTTCGCCGAACGTGGCTTTTCGGTGCTGCGCTTCAATTCGCGCGGCGTCGGCCGTTCGCAGGGCGTATTCGACCATGGCATCGGCGAGCTCTCGGACGCGGCCGCCGCGCTCGACTGGCTGCAGATCATCAACCGCGAATCCCGCGGCTGCTGGATCGCCGGTTTCTCCTTCGGCGCCTGGATCGGCATGCAGCTTCTTATGCGCCGTCCGGAAGTGGAGGGCTTCATCTCCGTCGCCCCGCCGGAAAATCTCTACGATTTCTCGTTCCTCGCCCCCTGCCCGTCTTCGGGCCTGATCATCCATGGCGACAAGGACCGTGTGGCTCCGCCCACGTCCGTCCAGAAGCTCGTGGACAAGCTCAAGACCCAGAAGGGCATCACCATCGACCAGCAGATCGTCGAGGGTGCCAACCACTTCTACGAAGGCAAGATCGACGAACTGACGACCCGGTGTGCCGAATATCTCGACCGTCGCCGTCAGGAGATCGCGGACGGCGGCGGGCGCTAACGAGAGCGCACATTTGAGGCGATCGTCCTCACCCACGGAGCATCATTGTTGACCTCCGTTTCTCTACTGGCGCCCTTCACCGCGGATTGTGGGAGGGGCGGCACCTGGATCGCACCAAAATGACCAAGTACAAATCCGACTTCCTGCGCGTCCTCGATGAGCGCGGCTTCATTCACCAGATTTCCGATCCCGAGGGTCTCGACCAACTCGCGGCGACCTCCAAGATCACCGGCTATGTCGGCTATGACGCGACGGCGACCTCGATCCATATCGGCAATCTGATCACCGTCACCATGCTCTACTGGCTGCAGGAAACCGGGCACCAGGCGATCAGCCTGATGGGCGGTGGCACCTCCATGGTCGGCGACCCATCGTTCCGCGACGACCAGCGCAAGCTCCTGACGGTCGAGCAGATCGCCGAGAACATCGAGAGCATCAAGCGCGTCTATGGCAATATTCTCAACTATGGCGGCTCTAACCCCGCCATGATGGTGAACAATGCCGACTGGCTGCTGAAGCTCAACTACATCGAATTCCTGCGCGATGTTGGCCGTCATTTCTCGGTCAACCGCATGCTCTCGTTCGATTCGGTAAAGCTGCGCCTCGATCGCGAGCAGTCGCTGAGCTTTCTTGAATTCAACTACATGATCATGCAGGGCTACGACTTCACTGAACTCAACCGCCGCTACGGCACCGTGTTGCAGATGGGTGGGTCGGACCAGTGGGGCAACATCATCAATGGCGTCGACCTTTCCCATCGCATGGGCGGGCCTCAGCTTTATGCGCTGACCACCCCGCTGCTCACCAAGTCGTCGGGCGAAAAGATGGGCAAGTCCGCTTCGGGCGCTGTCTGGCTCAATGGCGACCTCTTCTCGCCCTATGATTTCTGGCAGTACTTTAGGAACACCGAAGACGCCGACGTCGTGAAATTCCTCAAGATTTTCACCCGCCTGCCGATTTCGGAAATCGAACGCATCGGTGCGCTTGGCGGCAACGAGATCAACGAAGCCAAGAAGATCCTGGCGACCGAAATCACCGCCATCGTCCACGGTCGCGACGCAGCCATTCAGTCGGCGGCGACGGCACTGGCGACGTTCGAATCCGGCGCCATCGACCTGTCTTTGCCGACTGCAGAAGTGACGCATGCCGAACTGAATTCCGGCATCGGCATTCTTGCCGCGCTTGTCTCTGCCGGGCTTGCTGCCTCGAACGGCGAAGCTCGCCGGCATATTGCCTCGGGCGCCGTGAAGGTCAACGATGCCTCTGTCGACGACGACAAGCTGAGCCTTGGCGAAAACGCGCTGCTGCCCGAAGGGGTTATCAAGCTCTCCGTCGGCAAGAAGCGCCACGCGCTGATCAAGCCGATCTAAGCCCACTGGCTCGCGAATAGTGAAAGGCGTCGCACTCCGGTGCGGCGCCTTTCTTATTCCTGTGGCAATTCCCTGGCCCGGAACTCGAACAGCTCGCGGAATGCGCCCGGAACCAGCAGGGACAGCGGATTGATCTGGAACTGCGGATTGTCCAGCGGTCCGCGCACCGCAAAGGTCACCCCGACAAGTCCTTCGCCGTCGCGGCCACCGAGCAGCGGCCCGAGCAGCGGGATTTGCTGGAAGGCGTTGTTGAGGCCAAAGAGCGGCACGTAGGTGCCGGTCAGGTCGTATTGGCGGCTGTTGGTATAGATGAAGCCGCGCATCGTGCCGCCGACGGTGTCGCCTGAGAGCACCCCACGCGTGACTTCGACGCGATCGCTGCGACGAATGAAATCGGCCTCGGCGGCTTCGAAATCGAGACGGTTGCTGCGAGCGATCGCAGCACGGGAATCGGAATGATTGCCAAGCACCTGCGCGACATTGGCTTCATCGACGATGGCGAAATTGTTTATCAGCAGCCGGCCGCCTTCCGCGTCAGCCTCGCGATCGGTGGTCAGCACCAGGCTGCCGCTGCCGCCGGCCAACTGGGAATAGACCCCGACAAAGCGCAGCACGGTGCCGGCATCGTTGAATGCCACGGAGAGCGTGCGGCCGTTCGGCGCGGGATTGGTGGTCACCGAGAGGCCATTCCCCTCACTAAACTGCGCCGAGACCGTCGCGCGCCGGAGGTCGGAGCCGCGCAGGCTCAGGTCGAGGTCGACGTTGAACGCCGTCGTCGCGTAAAATCCGATGGCGCGATCGAGCTGCACGTCGAGATTGATTGCCTGGTTGATCTGCGTCGTCTGCACCCCGCCGCTGCCCTCGCCGAGGCTGAAGAAGCGACTGAGCAAGGGTTTGAGGTCGAGCTGTGCCCCGCGAATCTGCACGTCAAAGCCGTTGCCATTTGGCTTGAGGGTGAGCTGCGCGCTGTCGCCGGAACTGAGGGCGACCTTATCGAACTCGGCCAGCACGAGGCCGTTGGTGGCGTGATAGTCGAGCTTGCCCGATAGCTGCACGGCCCCGAACCCGAGGCTGATATCGGTGAGGTGCGTTACCTCGCCGTCCATTTTCACGGTGGCGGTCAGGCTGCCCGGCGTGCCTGCGGCTTTGCTGATCCCCAGGTCCTTGATCGTCAGCCCCGCATCGACGAGGTCGACGGACATTTTCATCGTGCCTTCCGCGGCCGGCTCGGCCACGAACCGCACTTTCCCGGACAGGAACTCGGAGGCATTGAAGCCAAGCTTGGCGAGATCGGCTACGGCAACAGTGGAGCCGAGCTGGAACAACGGCGCCGTGCTTGGCGTGCCCGTGACGGCGAGGTCGGCCGCCATGCCGTCGATCTCGGCCGTTCCGCCCAGCTGGTAGCTGTCCTGCGTTGCCGAAAACGTCAGCTGGCCATTGCCGATGGTGCGGTCCTGGATCGGCGCGCTGCTGGCAAAATTGGTGATGGTCCCGTTTGCCGCATAGTCGATATCCATCTCCCGGCCCGTTTCCTCGTCCGGCAGGCCAATGGTCGCGACGAGGCCAAGGTCGATATTGCCGGTGATCGCGGCGAGGTCGACTGGCAGTTCAAGGGCGGCGAGCGCTTCGGGCTGCAACTGCTCACCAAGCGCCAACAGAGCCGGAATAGGCGCGCCGAGACTGCCCGAGACTTCGAAAATGCTCTCTTCGGGATTTGAGCTGTCAAAGATCATGGCTGGGCGTCGGACGGCGATCACGCCCTCATCGGTTTCGATATTGCCGCCATCGGCGGAAATCGTCGTTTTGGTGCCGTTGACCTGGAGGCGCGTCAGGCCATCGAGAGCGATCGGGTCCATTGCCTCGGTGGCGCGGATAACGACGTCGTCTCCGACGATGTTGATGTCCATCGCGTCCTTGGGCATCGCCTTCGCTTCGCCGTCGGCGGAGAGCGTCCCGACGGGAAAATCGAACTTCAAGCGCCCCTCGACGACATGGCCGCCGGTGACATTCGCCACGAACCAGTCGCGGCTCTCGCCACCCATGAAATAGGGCCAGATGCGCTTGATGTCGTCGGCGGTTACGCCTTTGCCAGCCACCGTCATGTCGATGCCAAGCCCGGTCTGCAGCATATCCATGCGCCCGGTGGTCTCGATGACGGCTTCGCCCTTCTTGGCGACGAACCGGTCTATGCCAACCGCGCCATAAAGCGGCGCTGACCAGCCGGAAAAGTCCATCGTGTCGAATGGCTGCTCAGGCGCCGCCATGTCGTTTGGCTGCAGCGCCACGTCGGTCGCGCGTAGTGAGATGCCGATGGTCGGCCCATAGGTCTTGTCGAGCCCCATGGCGAAAATGCCGGAGATCCGGGCCTTACTCTGGCCGATCTGGATGGCGGAATCGGCAAGCCGGAACTGGCCAAGATCAGGCTTCCAGTCGATCTCCATGATCGAGCTGGCGACCGGGAAGTAGTCCTTGCCAATGCGCAGATCGATGCCGGTCAGGTCGACACGGAAGGTCCCGTCGACCAGCTTGCCGCCGGCCGGGTCAAAGCCGATATCGATGGAGAGTGCGCCTGTGCCACGCATCGCAGCCATGCTGGTCGCATCGTCGATGAAGGGCAGCATGGCGGCAAAATCGATATTGGTGGCATCGACCTTGAGTCGCGAAGTGCCGTCTTCCTCTACCAGGCGGTCGATCGTTCCGGTTACCGTCCGCCCACCGATCCGCGCCGAAAACTCGCCTGTCGTCTGCCGTCCGTCCGCGGAAGGCCCGACCTCGAGTTCCACATCGTCGAACCGTCGATAGAGGCCATAGACGGAATCGGTCATGTCGATAGTGGCGTCGCGGACCACCAGCTTGGAAAAGCGCCCCTGTTGGGTCAGTTCGACGAAATCGTCGATTGCCACTTCCATGGCTTCGAGATTGTAGACCAGCCAGTCATTGTCCGAGCGGAGCTTGGTGCCATCGCCGCCCAGCTTCAAGCCATCGGCGCCGATGCCAACCGGCGAGTAGGCTTGATCACCCTCGAGCACGCGTAGCGTCGGCACGCCGCCCTCGGGATCTTCGACGATCTCCATCCGGGCGAGGCGCGGACCATGGAGATCCTGCACGAGCTGCAGATGTGGCCCGACCACGGTGATGGAGGCACCGGGCTGCCCGAGCAGCGCGCGCACTGGCGAAAAGCCGACCTCGAGCGCATCCATGGCAACCCGCGAGCCCGAGAGCGTATCGGTAAGTACGACCGGCGAAAACCGAACCACAGGCCAGACGCCATTTTCGACGGCAATAGCCAGGTCGCCCATTTCGAGTCTTGAGGTGGCCGGCAGCATGGATTGGACGAAGCCACGCGTCGCATCGCCCGAAAATGGCAGGCGGATCGGGGTTATGAGGAGAACGAGGTAGAGAACCAGCAGGAAGGCGGCGAAGACGCCGAAGACCCAGCCGAGGATTCGCCGTTTCCGGCGCCGTGGTGCAACGGGCGGAGCAGGCGGCGATGATGGCGCGGGCTGATCTGCCGAAGTTGTCACTCGCTCACGTCTATCCAGATCAATGTCACCCAAAGGTGTGTGGAGATTCAAAAGAAGACGGCCTGCCCATCGCAGTTTTTCCAGCTCGTCCTGAAATGTACCTCAACACATCTTAAGCAGTGCTAATTCGTCAAAGAATCATCCGCCGCCGCGCTGCAATGCCCAATGATACCGGCTGGATTGTGGCGCCAACAGCTTCTATTGATCGGCGTCCAGAGGCGAGTTGATCATGACGCATTTGAAACCCGGCGACCCGGCCCCAGACTTCACCCTGCCCCGCGATGACGGCAGCAGTTTTACCCTCTCCGCCCAGCGCGGCCAGCGGGTGGTGATCTACTTCTATCCCGAAGACGATTCCGGCGGCTGCACCGACGAAAATATCGAGTTTTCAGACCTTTCGCCCGAATTTGCCGCGCACGGCGCCGTGCTGGTCGGCATTTCGCCCGACGAGATCGCCAGCCACAAGAAATTCCGCGCCAAATACGGGTTGAAAGTGCCGCTCGCCGCCGACCCCGATCATCTGGCGATTGAAGGCTTTGGGCTCTGGCAGCTCAAAAAGCTCTATGGGCGGGAATTCATGGGGCTGATCCGCACCAGCTTCATCATCGGAGCCGATGGCAAGGTCGAGCGCGTCATTCGGGCGACGCGCATCAAGGGCCATGCGGCCAAGATGCTTGCTGCACTGCAGGAACTCGGCGCCTCCGCCTGAAGCGCCTGAATGCCTTCGGTTTTTCTTAACCATGCTGGATCATAGTCTGCTTACCATAAGTGTTTGCAGCGTGAGGAAAGCAAGGTGGTCACCACGGCCGGGTTCGGAGACCGCAAGCGCCAGGGCAAGCCGCCGATGCGCGGTATTCACCCCGGCATTTTCTACGGCATGTTCGCCCTGCTCTTCGCCGGCAATGTCTTTGCCGGCACTGCACTCTACCTCTCGCCTGATATTTCCCGCCTTCTCAATGGCCGCACCGAAGAAGTTATTGGGGCCTATGAGGATAGGATCGCCCAGATGCGGGTCGAAATCGACCGCCTGCATTCGCGCAGCTTTGCCCAGACCGGCGACATCAACCTGCAATTGCAGGAACTGTCGCAGCAGCAGGAAATGCTGTTCGAGCAGCACCAGCTCGTAAAAGTGCTGGTGGAGAAAGCCGATTCCCTCGGCATCGCCGCCGCCGACCTGCCTACGACCGAAGTCGGCGACACGAGTGATCTCGCCAGCCTGACAGGCAATCCTGATGTCGATGCCACGGCACTGAGCCTCGAGCGCATGATGGGCGAAACGCAGATGGCGATGCACGGCATTGCCTCCGTCGCCTCGACGCGCGCCGATGAAATCGCCACCGAAATGCGCCAGCTCGGCATTCCGTTTGCCCTGCCCGATCCGGACGCGGACGCCATGGGCGGCCCGCTGCTGCCGGCGACCGACGAACTCAACGGCACGCCCATGCTCGATGACGCCAACGCCGTGATGTCGGCGCTGCTGCGCTACAAGGCGGCGCGCGAAAGCCTCGATACGGCGCCAGTCCACATGCCGATCGCTGGCAATTTCCGGCAGAGCTCCAATTTCGGCAATCGCAAGGACCCGTTCACCGGCTCCCGCGCCTTCCACTCAGGCATGGACTTTGCCGCGCCGAGCGGGACCACAGTGATGAGCGCTGCCGCTGGTGTCGTGACCTATGTTGGCACGAAGTCTGGTTACGGCATGGTCGTCGAAGTGACCCACGACAATGGCCTCGTCACACGATATGCGCATTTGAGCGGTTATCTGACGCGTGAAGGCCAGGCGGTGAATACCGGGACGCCAATCGCCAAGGTCGGCTCGACCGGGCGCTCGACCGGTCCGCATCTGCATTTCGAAATCCGCAAGGCCGACGAGGCGATCAATCCCAAGGCGTTTTTGGACGCGGGTAAGCGGCTCGTCGCCGTACTCGGCTGATGCAGGTTGTCACCCTCGGGCCAAGCCCGAGGATGACGTTGAGTGGGCTAAGCTTCGCCCGCCACGTCTGTGGCCACACCAACGCGCTGCGCCAGTGCCGCTTCCATGAATTCGTCGAGATCACCATCGAGCACGACCGAAGGCTGGCCGCTTTCGACGCCGGTCCGCAGGTCCTTCACCATCTGATAGGGCTGCAGGACATACGAGCGGATCTGGTGACCCCAACCGATATCGGTCTTGCTGGCCGATTGGGCGTTCGCCGCTTCTTCGCGCTTCTGCAATTCCATCTCGTAAAGACGGGATTTCAGCATGGCCATGGCCGTAGCACGGTTCTTGTGCTGGCTGCGTTCCTGCTGACACGCCACGATGATGCCCGAGGGCACGTGAGTGATGCGGATGGCCGAGTCCGTGGTGTTCACGTGCTGGCCGCCAGCGCCCGAGGCGCGATAGGTATCGACCTTGAGGTCGGCTTCGCGGATCTCGATCTCGATGGAATCATCGACCACCGGATAGACCCAGCAGCTCGAAAAGCTGGTGTGACGACGTGCGGCCGAGTCATAGGGGCTGATGCGGACGAGACGATGCACGCCGCTTTCGGTCTTGAGCCACCCATAGGCATTGTGGCCCTTGATCTGGATGGTCGCGGACTTGATGCCGGCTTCTTCGCCGTCGTGCATTTCGAGCACTTCGACCTTCATCTTCCGGCGCTCGGCCCAGCGGGTGTACATGCGCAAGAGCATGTTGGCCCAATCCTGGCTCTCGGTGCCACCGGCCCCGGAGTGGATTTCGACATAGCAATCGTTGGAATCGACTTCGCCGGAAAGCAGCGTTTCGATCTGCTGGCGGCGGGCCGACTGCTTGAGTTCAAGCAGCGCGTTTTCGGCGTCGCGCACGATATCGGCATCGCCCTCGGCTTCGCCGAGTTCGATCAGCTCGACATTGTCGGAAATGCCGGATTCAAACTCGCGCACGGCTTTGACCGCAACATCGAGTTCGTCGCGCTCGCGCATGGTGACGCGGGCTTTTTCCGGATCGTTCCAGAAGTCGGGGGATTCAGTTTGCGCCGTTAGCGCATCGAGACGGAGTTGTGCTGTATCCCAGTCAAAGATGCCTCCTCAGCAGGGTCAAAACCTGCTCGATTTCGGCAACGGCCTTTTCAATTTCCGCGCGCATCAAAGTTCCTTTCGAATATGCGCCCCGTTTAACGGAGCGAGGGCGGAGGATCAACCTTTGCGATTGGCTGAAGTCCTCAGCGGCGACCGAGCTTGGCAAAGCGCCGAGCGGCCGCCTCGCGCTTCAGCCGCGAGACTTTTGTCAGAAAGAACACGCCGTTCACCTGGTCGATCTCGTGCTGGGCCACGCGAGAGGCAAAGCCTGAAAGGGCGAGTTCCTGCCCCTGCCCCGCGGCATCCTCGAACGCGATCACCGCCGCGCGGGCACGAAGCACGTCGACTTCGATGCCGGGCATGGAAACAGAGCCCTCCGGGCCGGCCTCCTGCGGTCCATCGGTGGAGAGAACCCGCGGATTGTAAAGCACGCGATAGTCACGCGTCGCCAGATCGCCCAGGCTGACCACGGCGACGGGCGCCACGACGCCAATGTGGACGGCGGCGAGGCCATAGGCCCGCGCGTCCTCGGCTGCGGCCAGCAGTCGGCGGCCAATATCGAGTAAGTCGGCATCCACCGGTCGGGCTGAAGCCACCTCGTTCAGGCGGGGATCGGGATAGAAAATAAAGGGGTCGGTCTTGGTCAAATCAGCATCCTCGGGGCGCCCATCTTGCATGTTGCAGCATCGGCTGGTAGGTCCAATCCCGGCTGGTCTCGTAGCTCAGCAGGATAGAGCACCGGATTCCTAATCCGGGGGTCATGGGTTCGAATCCCGTCGAGATCACCAGTCTTTCCCGCGCCAGGCTTGAGCGCGATTCTCTCCACTTCCCGACAGTCTTCCAGCGGCATCAAGCGCTTGCGCATGGGTAACACGCTGTTAACCCTATCGCGTCACGCTCGCTTCTGGTTACGCTTTAGTGGAGAGCACCATGCAGGACGAAATCCAGCGCCGCGCCTATCAGTTGTGGGAGGCCGATGGGCGTCCCGAAGGTCAGGACCAGGGCTATTGGTTCAAGGCCGTGGCGGAAATAGCCGCCGACGCCGCCAAGACCATCAAGCCGGCACGCAAGCGCGCAGCACCGCGCGCCAAGAAGATCGCAGCTTGAACGCCGTCAGGTTGTTGGGACGGAAATAGTCGCAGGAGTGGCCAGCCGCTCCTGCTTTTATTTGCTACCAGACGCGCGGCCAGTAGACGTCGTCGGCATAGTCGGCGGGGATCGGCGAAAGCCGGCCGATGGCCTGGGCGGCATATTCGATCTGCATGGCAAGGTGCCGGATATTGTCGGGCACCGGTGCGCCGGTGACGAATTCGCGGACGCGCCATTCTTCGATCTTCAGCGACTTGAGACGGCGGCGCGCTTCGTACTGCACGTCTTCAACATCGACGGCGCGCTGCGGCATGACCCTTTCAGGCGCCGCTTCCGTCCACTCCCGTGACCCACTGATGACTGCGAACCGCACGATACGCCTGCCTTCCCGCTCCCCAAACACCGGGAACATGGTTCAATATGTCATCATTCCGTTACATAACCGGTAACGGCTAGTACTTGAGCGGCATGGCAGCCATGCTAGTTTGAGGCATGACCATCCTCTATCTCATGGCTGCAAAAGCCGAATTCGGCCCCCGTCTCGCCGCCCGCATTCAACCCGTCATGATTGGCATCGGCCCGGTCGAGGCGGCGGTTTCGACCACAAAGGCGCTTGTGGAGCGGCGCGACGATCTGCCAAAGCTGGTCGTGTGCCTCGGCTCTGCCGGTTCGAACCGGCTGGAACAGCTCGGTGTCTATCAGGCGATTTCCGTGTCCTATCGCGACATGGACGCGTCGGCCCTTGGTTTTCCGCGCGGCGTGACGCCCTTTAGCGATCTGCCGCCAACCCTCGACCTTGTGCCGCCTGTCGCCGGTCTCGTACACGCCACTCTTTCTACCGGCGGAAATGTCGTCACCGGCAAGGCTTATGATGCCGTGCCCGAAGACATGGTCGACATGGAGACATATGCGGTAAAGCGCGCCTGCCAGACTTTTGGCGTGCCGCTCCTTGGCCTACGCGGCATTTCGGACGGCGCCGAAACGGTCAGCCGCATCGAGGACTGGACGCAATATCTGCACTTCATCGATGAGCGGCTTGCCGAGGCCGTCGATAAGGTCGAAGCGGCCTACGCGGCGGGCGAAATCGACCTTACGCCTTAGGCGCGTTCTTGCGGTCGCGACGCTTGCGCTGCCAGGTAGTCCACTTGCGGCTACCGCGCAGGATCGCGAGGTTGACCGGGCTCTGCAGGAAGATCAGATCGACCGCGAGCAGCAGCAGGCCGAGCGGCAGCATCCAGATGCCCAGGACCGGCAGGAAGCTGAATATGCCGCCGAGAACCAGCAGGATGCCGAGTGGAATGCGGACCCAACGCGCTTCCGGGCGACGCAGGCGGGACAACCAGTTTCCCGCCATGCTGGGGATTTTGCGCTCGAGCTTGTCGAACAGTCGATTGAGACGTTGTGCGTGCTTGCTCATGTCGAAACTATCCGGCTCCCTAGCGTTCGGCCCGATATCACGGGGTCGAAGTCATTGATTGTGTACGGAACTTGTGTCCGGTGAATGGCGTTCCGCCCGTAACCTGGGAGTAAACCATGCATCTTGAAGATTTGTTCACGACCCGCCGCCGCCGTCACGATCCGCTCGACGCCCTCGCCGATCAGATCAACGAACTGCGCCGACAGACGAGACATATCAGCCATAGCCTGTCGCACAATGCCGGCGATGTCGCAGGCGATCTCACCGACACCCTGTCGGGTTGGAGCCACGATGCGGCTCGTCAGGGCGCCTGGCTCGCGGGTGTAGCGAGCCGCAAGGCGGTTCAGGGCGCCCGAGCTGTTCAGCGCGATCCAGTACCGGTTCTCGCGGTATTGGGAACGGCGGCCTTGCTGGCCAGTCTCATTGCTCGTCGGCGCTAGCAATCTCTTAACCTTCCTTCTGAGGCTTTCTTTAAGGCTGTCGGCGCATTTTCGGACCAAGCCGCAACTCGGCAACACTCCGGAGATGCACCGTGGCCCTCCTTGCCCGCCTCGCCCTCAAAATCTCGGCCCTCGCCGTTGTCGCAACCAGCCTCGCCGGCTGCAGCTTTCTCGGCATCAATTTCGGCATGGCGCAGATGAGCGACAAGGAATGCATGATGCGGGCCATGTATTTCGAGTCCAACCGCTCCAGCCCCGATGGCATGCTGGCCGTAGGCACTGTGGTGATGAACCGGCTTTATGACACCCGCTACCCCAAGTCGGTCTGCGGCGTCGTCGGCCAGAAAAACCAGTTCGCCCAAGGCGTTCTCACCAAGCCAATGACCGATAGCGGCGCGGTGCTCGCCTCGCAGGTCGCCGATCAGGTCCTGCACGGCGCCCGTCATCCGGGTGTCCAGAATGCTCAGCACTTCCATACGGCGGGCCTGCGCTTTCCCTACGACAACATGTTTTACGTGCTCGAAGCCGGCGGCAACGAATTCTACGAGAAGCGGACCCGCTAGAAGTCGCCGCCAATATCGAAGTCACTCCCACCCCAGTCTCCGCCGCCATCATCGAGGCCGGGATCTTCCGGCGCTGGCTCCGGAGGCACTTCGGGCTCTGCCGCATTGGCATCGCCCGTGAATAGGCCCGCAAGAACGCTGCCGAGCAGCAACCCGCCGGTTACGCCAAGTGCCGTCTGCGCCGCTCCAGCGAGAAACCCACCGCCACCGGACGATCGGCGCCGATCATACTGATTGCCGTCATCGCCGCTCTGGCCCTGTTGAGCTTGTGTCTGCGCCGGGCGATCATTTCCAAAAATGCCACCGAGAAATCCGCCCTGGTTCTGTCGCGCTTCTGCAGCCTCGATGCGCTGCTGAGCTTCCCGCAACGCGGCTTCCTGCACGATAACGGTCTGCGCCATGTAATAGGCTGCGGCGGGGTTCTCGGAGAGGCGCTGGCGAATAAGACGCTCAGCTTCGACATCGCGCGGTGCACTATTGCGTTCGACATTGTGCAGCCGCTCGAACAGATCATCGATGGCGCGTTCGTCTTCGGGTCTGATCATGATGGTCTCCCTCGTCTGCTGTTGGACATGGGAAGACTTCGGGCGCGATGCAATGGCGCAAGGCCACGGTCACATGGATTTCACTACTGCTCGGGCTCGTCGGGCTTCCAGCCCGCAGTCTGGCTCTGCCGCAGCACAAAGCCGATCACCGCCGCAACGGCCTCGTAGAGCTCGACGGGAATGGTGTCGTCCACCTCGACATGGCTCAACGCCTCGGCCAGCACCGGATTGGCCTCGATAACGATGTCGTTCTCGGTCGCGATGGCCAGAATTTGCTCGGCAATCAGTCCCCTGCCCTTGGCGACGATGCGCGGAGCGTGATCGCTTTCCTTGTCATATTGCAGCGCAACGGCCAGCGACGTTGTCTTGAGCTCGTCCGTCATCGCGTCGCATCCACGAAGTGGCCGGCGGCAGTCGGCGCATGCGCTTCCCCAGGTGCTCCGTGCCGAACAACGAGCGCGCCCGGCTTCAAGCCCACGGATTCGAGGCTCGCGCGCAGCTCCTCGATACTTTCCGAAAATGCCTCGGCTGTTTCGTCGCGGTCGGCCCAGAGCATGATGCCCGTCGTCTGGCCGCGTAGTGAAACCTGCGCACCAACCTCGCCCAGATCAGGCAAATTGACCGCAAACCGCACCTGCCAACCGCGATCCTCCGGCCGATTGGCGTCGCCCCCGCCGTCATGATGGATTTGCAATTGCAGCACCGCCTGATGCTGGCCGACGACAATGGGCAGGTCCATGTTCCATTGGCTTTCGCTACCCCGCTGCGCCTCCGGTAGCGATGCATGCTGATGCAATCGCAACCGCGACAGCGCGCCTTCCGTGCGCTCCAGCAGCAATCGCCCGAGATCTTCCGCCTCCTCTGGCAGGTCCATCAATGGCGCTTCAGGCAGCTTTGCCCGCGGCAGCACATGGCGCAGCGGCGGCGGAATCTGCGCGACCTGGGCGATCTGAACCTGGCTGCCAAGCCATTGGCCAAGCCCCTGCCGCATGGCCAGCAGCCCCGACTTCGTGTCGGCGCCCGCCGCGGCCGGCGAGCCTTGGGCCAACACAGCCTCCTGGAAAATGCCGGAATTGCGCAGGGCCGATTTCAGCGCCCCGGCATCGATCTTGCCGTTTAGCGCCGTCAACTGATTGTCGAGAATCTGTCGCGCGGCTTTCAACACCGGCTCGGGCAGACCTGGCCGACCCACGGCGGCAGCAAGCATCCCCGTGAGCGCGCCAATACTGCCTTGGCCCGGCAAGGCCTGTTGCACCATTTGCGCCAGTGCCGCCGCCTGTGGCCCAGGCAAAGCCCCCGGCACCGGCGCTGCGCCTGGCTGTGCGCCCGTCGGGTTCGCGCCCAAGCCGGTCATGCCGTAGGGCGCCGTGCCCTGGCGCTGCAGTGTCGGCGCTGAGGGAGCCGGAGCTGCTGCAGGCGGAGCGATGACGGGTGCCCCCGACTGTGTCGATGGCGCAGGCGCCGCTGCCGAAGCGGCAACAGGCGCCGCTATGCCCGCGGCCAGTCCCGCAGCCACGGCGAGCGGCACTGCTGCTCCCGGCGCTGCGGCAGCCACTCCGGCGGAAGGGCCATAGGTGAGCGGTCCTTGCGGCATAGGAGGACGCTGCGAAATTTCGACGCTTGTCGCCGGCAATTGCTGCTGTGTGACCGAGGCCGGCGGGCGGCTGTCGATCAGGGCCAGGCGCAAATGCCCCTCGCCTTGTTGAACGCCAAGCGTCAGCAGGGATCCAACCGGCAATGTGCTGGGCAAAGTGAGGGACATGGCCTGACGGCCAA
Source organism: Devosia sp. (assembly GCF_040509215.1). GTDB lineage: Bacteria > Pseudomonadota > Alphaproteobacteria > Rhizobiales > Devosiaceae > Devosia. The sequence goes on along the minus strand of NZ_JBEVLL010000171.1, from coordinate 732 downwards.
CCTGCACGAGTGTAGAGCCGGCCTGCCCCGGACCAAGCACGCGTCCTTCAACGGTCTGTCCCGGCGCCAATGCAAGCGCCCGCAGCATCGAACGGGCCTCAGCCTGCGATACAACGGGTAAATGCGAGACAATCGTCATGCACAGAGCGTCCCGGCCGCGTCATGCGGCCAGAATCGATCCTATGGGTGATTCCTGAAAATGTGGAGAGCTACCGAAAAACCGGCGATCAATCCTTGCGAACGTCCTTGTATTCCATCGTCGCCGGCTTGCCGCGGAAGGTGACCCAGAAGAAATTCAGCGTATAGGTCCCTGCGGTCCTGAACACGCCTTCCTTTTCGAGGCGGCGGCCCGAGGTCTTCATCTTGAGCGCATAGGTCCACTTGACCCCGCCGACGCGCGACAGGCGCACGGCCACGTCGGTATCTTCGCCGAAGAATTCGATGGAGCGATCATAGCCGCCGACGTCTACCCAGGCCTGGCGCTTGAAGACGAAATTGCCGCCCTGCACCACCGAGCCAACCCGGAGCACGAAGCGATTGAGCAGGTAGATGAGGTAGGTCAGCCCGTAGAACATGCCGACCAGCAGGCGGTTATGCCAGGCCATGTCGTAATAGATATAGGGTCCGCTGAGGCAGACGAGCTTGGCGTCCTTGTTGAATTCGCGCATCACCACGTCGAGCCAGCCTTCGGGCACGATGGTGTCGCTGTCGATATTGGCCACGAGATCGTAG
>NZ_JBEVLL010000170.1:0-15321 GCF_040509215.1 Devosia sp. | reverse complement strand
AGCTCGTGGCCAATGTGCTGGCGCAGTCGGAAGCGTTGATGCTGGGCAAGACCGAGGAAGAGGTCGTGGCCGAGCTCAAGGCGCAGGGCCTCGACAAGGACAAGATCAAGGAACTCACCCCGCACAAGGTGTTCCCGGGCAATCGTCCGTCCAACACGCTGTTCTACAAGCAGCTTACGCCGGAGCTGCTGGGGTCGCTCGTGGCGCTCTATGAGCACAAGGTGTTTGTGCAGGGCGTGATCTGGAACGTCAACTCCTACGACCAGTGGGGCGTGGAACTGGGCAAGCAGCTTGCCAAGGCGTTGCTGCCCAAGGTGCAGGGCGAAGAGAGCGGGGAGGGGCATGACAGCTCCACGCAGGGCCTGCTGAAGTTCTACCTCGCCAACAAGGCCTGATCATTGACCATCACGACCGACGAGCAACTGGAAAAACTCAAGGCAATCGGCCGCATTTGTGCCGTGGCGCGCGACGCTATGGCCGCGGCCATGCGGCCGGGAATGACGACGCTGGAACTCGACGAGATCGGCGCCAAAATCCTGGCCGAACATGGGGCGCTGTCCGCGCCTATCGTGACCTATGATTTTCCGGGAGCGACCTGCATTTCGGTGAATGAAGAGATCGCCCATGGCATTCCGGGCGACCGGGTGCTGCACGAGGGCGATCTCGTTAATATCGACGTGTCGGCGGCACTGAATGGCGTTTTTGCCGATTGCGGTGCGTCCTATGTGCTGGGCAAGGGCGACAAGCGGCTCGATACGCTGTGCCGAGACGGCAAGAAGGCGATGTGGGCCGGGATCAATGCCGTGAAGGCCGGGGTGCCACTGGCCGATATCGGTACCGCCATCGGCAAGGTGGCCAAGAAGGGCGGCTATACGCTGATCAAGAACCTCGCCAGCCATGGTGTGGGCGATAGCCTCCACGATGAGCCGGGCGAGATTCCGACCTGGCCGGATCGGTCGGAGCGTCGGCGGATTGGCAATGGGCTGGTGTTCACCATCGAGCCGTTCCTGTCGATGGGCGGGCATTATGCCGCCCAGAAGAGCGACGATGACGAATGGACGCTGGTTGCCGACCCCATGGCGCCCTGCGTGCAGTATGAGCACACGATCGTAGCGACGCCCAAGGGGGCGGTTGTGGTGACGCTGGCGGCTTAGTTTCCGTCATCCGCCAAGCGGAGGCGAGGATGACGGCCCTGGGCGGGCCTGTCCTACAACCAGACCAGCAGCATTGGGCCGATCAGCACCAGGCCGATAGCGATGACAAAGCGCAAATTGCCCAATTGGCGCAATGCGGGGACGCTCAGCGCTGTTGAGAGCAGGAAATAGCCGACCAGCGCGATCAGGGCCGGGGCGATGCCGCTGGCCGTGAGCGGCGTGTTTTCGTTGAGCTGCAGATAGATCATATGCCCGCCGGCAAAGCCGATCAGCGAGGTGATGACCACGGTCACCGCCTTGGCGGTGATCAGCAGGGCCATGTCGATGGTATTGCTCGAGAGAGCCAGCGCAATGCCCGTGGCCGTGACGTGGACGGCAGCCAAAGTCGCAAAAACCTGGTTCTGCGCCAGCAGCGGGATCAGTTCGGGCGGCGCGAAGAGCGGCACGGCGCCGACCATGGGCAGATTGGCCCCATACTGCGCCATCAGGAAGATGACGTAGAGCATGACGAGGGTCGAGGTGGCGAAGACCAGCAAGACCGCTGCGAGGACCTTGAGCAGGTCAATAGTATCCTGAGACACGTCGCCTCCTCACAATCATGTTGGATTTTATATTAGTTCGCCGGGCCGATTCTGACAGCCATCACACGCGGCGACGGCCGGGCTGGGCGAGAATTCTTGTGACCGGGCGGCGCCGGCGGACGGCAATGGGCATGCGATATTCGTCCGACAGCTCTGCAGCATCGGCCCGATTGTCGAGTTCGGCATAAGGGTCGATGTCGGAGGAACAGGTTGACATGGGGCCATGACGGAAACAGCGTTGTCGGCGTCATGCCCAAGTCGTATGGCAACGTCAAGACAGCGGGCGTGCGCACGTTGCCACAGACGTTAAATGTGACTAGATCAGTCTAGTTATCTCTACCGGCCGACCATCGCGGCCAGTATCCTTGTTGATGGGCCTAGCCACATGCTTAAGCGCTTTTATTCCTACTATCGCCCGTATACGGGGCTGTTCATTCTCGATTTCGGCTGCGCTGTCATCGCCGGCCTTCTGGAACTCGCGTTTCCGCTGGCGGTCGCCTATGTGATCGACAAGCTCCTGCCGGAATCGAATTATTCGCTGATCCTGGCGGCGTGTGCGGGCCTCCTCGCCATCTATGTTGTCAGCGCGGGCCTCAAGGCCATCGTCAATTATTTTGGCCACGTGCTCGGCGTGTCGATGGAAACCGACATGCGTCGGCAGGCCTTCGACCATATGCAGAAGCTGAGCTTCCGGTTTTTCGACAATAACAAGACCGGTCACTTGATCACCCACGTAACCAAGGACCTAGAGGACGTGGGCGAAATCGCGCACCATGGCCCCGAAGACCTGTTCATCGCCATAATGACCTTCATCGGCGCCTTCCTGCTGATGTTTTTCACCAACTGGAAGCTGGCGATGATCGCGATCGCGCTGGTGCCGGTGATGAGTTGGCTCGTGGGGCGCTATGGGTCGCGCATGACGCAGAACTGGCAGGAATTGTTCCGCCGCGTCGGCGACTTCAACGTGCGAGTGGAAGATGCCATTGGCGGCATCCGCGTGGTGAAGGCCTTTGCCAATGAGAGCCACGAATCCGGGCTGTTCCAGGACAATAACCTCGCCTATCGCAAGACCAAGCTGCAGGCCTATGCGATCATGACGTCCAGCCTGCTCATTACCTTTCTTTCCACGCGCATCGTCCAGCTTGTCATCATGATGGCCGGTGCGTGGCTGGTGGTGGTGGGTGAACTCACCTATGGCGGTTTCGTCAGCTTCCTGCTGCTGGTGGACGTGTTCCTGCGGCCGATCGACAAGATCACCGGGGTACTCGAAAGCTATCCCAAAGGCATTGCTGGCTTCCGCCGCTTTGCGAGGCTCATCGATACGGAACCCGATATTGCCGACAGCCCCGATGCCGTCGAGGTGGAACGGCTGAGCGGACATATCCGCTTCGAGAACGTTTCCTTTGCGTATGACGAAGGGCGGTCGATCCTGCGCAACGTCAATCTCGACATTTCGGCGGGCGAAACCGTTGCTATCGTCGGGCCTTCCGGGGCGGGCAAGACCACGCTCTGCTCGCTACTGCCGCGGTTCTACGAGACGACCGAGGGTCGCATCACCATTGATGGGATCGGCATTGCCGACATGACCCAGGCCTCGCTGCGCAAGCAGATCGGCGTCGTGCAGCAGGACGTGTTCCTGTTTGGCGGCACGCTGCGCTCCAACATCGCCTATGGCGATCTCGACGCGTCGGATGAGGCGATCATGGAAGCGGCGCGTCGGGCGCGGCTGGAAGAGATGATTGCGGGCTTGCCGGCCGGACTCGATACGGTGGTTGGCGAGCGCGGGGTGAAGCTTTCGGGTGGGCAGAAGCAGCGCGTGGCTATTGCGCGTATCTTCCTGAAAAACCCGCCAATCCTGATCCTCGACGAAGCGACGTCGGCGCTCGATACGGCGACCGAGGCAGCGATCCAGCAGGCGCTCAACGAATTGTCGTCTGGCCGCACCACGCTGATCATCGCGCATCGCCTGGCGACCGTTCGCCATGCCCATCGCATCATCGTTCTTACTGAGAACGGCATTGCCGAGCAGGGCGCACATGACGCGCTGCTGAGCAGCAATGGCGTCTACGCGAAGCTGCACTCGGCGCAGCAGCTCGGTCTTGTGGGGTGATGTGGGGAAAGAGTGGTACGCCGGGCGGGGGTCGAACCCGCGACCATTCGATTAAAAGTCGAATGCTCTACCACTGAGCTACCGGCGCATCTTTCGCATGTCCTAGGAGAGACATGCGGGGCTAACGCCCTGCGGCGTTGGCGCGGAAAATAGTCAGGATGGTCCCGGAGTCAACCGATATTGCGCCGGGGCCGTCCAAGGCTGGGGAAGGCCGCTCTCTTAGTTGATCGGCGCGCCCGCAAAGCTTGTCGGCGAACAGGCGATTTCCATCTGTTCGAGACGCTGGCAGAAATCGCGTGCTTCCGACATCTGCGCGATGGGGCCGACGACAAGGCGCTGCTGATTGGCGCCGGTGCCCTCGGTGACGAGCGGGGACATATCGATGACCAGCGATCCCAGGCGAACTTCGAGATTGTGCCACTGTGCGGCGGCCTGGCCCGTGGCAAAGCTGGCCCCTACAGCCACGGCATAGCCGACCTGGGCACCCGAAGAGGCGCTTGGCACGGCGATCGGGGCGGGCAGGGGTTGTTGCAGGGGTGACTGATGCACCACGACCGTTCCGCCTTCGGCGGCGACCTGCTGGCCGGCATTGTTGGTGATCGAGGCCGTGGTGACGGAACGATCGATCGCGCCCATGACGGGCCGAATTTCAGCCAGGGTCGGCATGGAGACTTCCAGCGCGCCGACACGCCGAACCACTTCATTGCCGGACTGCTCCTGCAGCGAGAAGCGGGTCGTCAGCACTTCGTTCTGGCGACGCAATTGCGCGGTTTCGGTGCGGAGCTCGGCAACCTGCTGGCGCAACTGGGACAGAGAGGCCGCATCGCTGCGCGGCGAATGCAGGGCATTGAGGGCCGCAGACGGCACCAAGCTGCCGATATTGGCGCCGAGAACGGCGATGCCCGCGCAGACAAGTGCGGCTATTCCCCAGACGGTGACGTCCGACTGCCGAAACTGTTCTGAATTCTGCACCAATTGTCCATCCTCGATTGCCCAACGAATCAAGGGCACTACGCCCTATTAGAATGTGTCATTGGTTATCTATTCACCAATGACAGCAGCCATAAATTTGTGGCATTGGGCGAAGAAGAACTTAGCAAGCTGGAGTGGCCGCAATGACAGAACTGCTTTCCATCATTCTTGCGGCCGGCGAGGGCACGCGGATGAAGTCATCCGTGCCCAAAGTTTTGCACCCTGTCGGCGGCTTGCCTGTTGTGAGCCACGTCCTGCGGACGGCCAAAGCGGCGGGTTCGACCATCGCCGTTGTCGTGGGGCCAAACCATGAGGCCGTGGAACAAGCGGTGACGCGGTTCGAGGCGGACGCCCACATTTCAACGCAGGTCGAACGCAAGGGCACGGCCCATGCCGTGCAGCAGGCGCGCGCGGCTTTTGAGGCTGCCACCGGGCATATTCTGGTGCTCTATGCCGACACGCCACTGGTGACGAGCGAGACCATCGCAGAGATCGTCGGCAAGCTCGATGGCGGCGCCGATATTGTCGTCGTCGGCTTCCGGCCGGACAATCCCACCGGCTATGGCCGGCTGCTGACCGAAGGGAGCCGTGTACTTGCCATTCGCGAGCACAAGGACGCGACCGAAGAAGAGCGCAAGATCGGGCTTTGCAATTCCGGTATTCTGGGTTTCCGCGGGGACACGCTGCGATCGGTGATCGACCGGATCGACAACAAGAATGCCAAGGGCGAATATTATCTGACCGATGCCATCGAACTGGCGGCTGGAGACAGGAAGCGCGTCGATTTTATCGAGGCGGATGCGAACGAGCTGGTTGGTGTCGACAACCGTGTAAAGCTGGCTGAGGCCGAGGCGACGTTCCAGGAATTCAAACGCATTGAAGCCATGGAAAATGGCGTGACGCTGCGCGATCCGAAGAGCACCTGGTTTTCGTGGGACACGGAAATCGGGCGCGACGTGACGATTTTTCCGAATGTCGTGTTCGGCCCGGGCGTGAAGATCGCTGACAATGTCGAAATCCGCGCGTTCTGCGACATTGAAGACGCCGTGATCGGCGAGGGCTCGAGCATTGGGCCATTTGCGCGTATTCGCGGCGGGGCCGAGCTTGGGCCGGATGTGCATCTTGGCAATTTCGTCGAGGTGAAGAAGTCTAAGATTGGGGCAGGGACCAAGGCTGGCCACCTGAGCTATCTGGGCGACGCGGAGATCGGCTCGAAGACTAATATCGGCGCGGGCACGATCACCTGCAACTATGATGGCGTTAACAAGGACAAGACGATTATCGGCGACAATGCCTTTATCGGGTCTAATGCTTCGCTGGTGGCGCCGGTTACGATCGGCAACGGCGCCTATACGGCTTCGGGCAGTGTGATCACGCAGGACGTGCCGGACGATGCCTTGGCCTTTGGTCGGGCGCGGCAGGAAACCAAGCCGGGCTATGCGCCCAAATTGCGCGAACTGGCGCTCGCGAAAAAGGCCGCCAAGCTGGCGGCCAAGGGGAAATAAGATGTGCGGCATTGTTGGAATTGTCGGTAACGAACCAGTTGCCGCTCGCCTTGTCGATGCGCTGAAGCGCCTGGAATATCGCGGCTATGACAGCGCCGGTGTGGCGACGCTGGAAGGCGGCGCCATCGCCCGGCGTCGGGCCGAGGGGAAGCTCGGAAACCTTGCCACCAAGCTCGGCATGGAGCCGCTCGGTGGGCATATCGGCATCGGGCATACCCGCTGGGCGACGCACGGCGCGCCGACCGAGCAGAATGCCCATCCGCATGCGACCGAACGCGTCGCCGTCGTCCACAACGGCATCATCGAGAATTTCCGCGAGCTGCTGGCGGATCTCGCGCAGGACGGATATCTGCCGCAGACGCAGACCGATACCGAATCCGTGGCCCTGTGGGTGAGCAGGGAACTGGCCAATGGGGCCGACCCCGAACTCGCCGTGGCGCGCACACTGAAGAAGCTCAAGGGTGCCTTTGCGCTGGCCTTTTTGTTCAAGGGTGAGGGCAATCTGCTGATCGCCGCGCGCCATGGTGCGCCGCTGGCCGTGGGCTATGGCGCGACGGAAATGTATCTTGGCTCGGACGCAATGGCGCTGGCGCCGTTTACGTCGCGGCTCACCTATCTCGAGGATGGCGACTGGGCGGTCATTACGCCGGCCGGCGTGACCATTCGCGATGGCAAGGATGCCATCGTGCAACGCGAGCAATTGCTGTCGCAGGCTTCGGCGCTGCTGGTGGACAAGGGCAACCATCGCCATTTCATGGCCAAGGAAATCTACGAGCAGCCCGAAACCATTTCGCACACGCTGAGCCACTACGTGGACATGGGCGCGGAAAAGGTGGCGATCCGGGAAAACCTGCCCTTTGATTTCGCTGATCTTTCGCGGCTGACCATGAGCGCTTGCGGCACGGCGTACTATGCCGGCGCGGTCGCAAAATACTGGTTCGAGCGCTATGCGCGGTTGCCGGTCGATATCGATGTGGCGAGCGAATTCCGTTATCGCGAACCGCCGCTCGACAAGAACGGTCTGTCGCTGTTCATTTCGCAGTCGGGCGAGACGGCGGATACGCTGGCAGCTCTGCGCTATTGCGCAGGGCAGGGGCAGCATGTGGCTAGCCTCGTCAATACGCTGGAATCGACCCTTGCGCGCGAATCCGGCGTGGTGTTCCCGATCCTTTGCGGGCCGGAAATCGGCGTTGCTTCCACCAAGGCACTGACGGCGCAGTTGACGGCTTTGGCCAGCCTGGCGCTGGCGGCAGGCCGGGCGCGCGGCGTTGGGAGTGCAGAGCAGGAAGCGGAACTGGTGCGGGCGCTGGTGGCGCTGCCATCGGCCGTGTCCGAGGCGCTGGGCGCGGAAGGCCAGATCATCGACATTTCCAAGCGCCTGTCGAAGGCCAAGGATGTGCTCTATCTCGGGCGCGGGCCGATGTTCCCGATCGCCATGGAAGGCGCGCTAAAGCTCAAGGAAATCAGCTATATTCACGCCGAAGGCTATGCCGCAGGCGAACTGAAGCATGGGCCGATTGCGTTGGTGGACGAGGCCATGCCGGTGATCGTCGTGGCGCCATCAGATGAGCTGGTCGACAAGACGCTGAGCAATATGCAGGAAGTCGCGGCGCGGGGCGGGAAGATCATTCTCATCACCGATCCCGAGGGCGCAAAGACCGTAGGACACGGCGTGGCGGATATAATCGAGATTCCGCATGTGCATCCGTTCGTTGCGCCGATCCTCGCGACGATTCCGGTGCAGTTGCTGGCCTATCATACGGCTGTGTTCATGGGCACGGACGTGGACCAGCCGAGGAATTTGGCGAAGTCGGTGACGGTGGAATAAAGCCTCGCATTCTTCCAACCGTCGTCATTGCCGGACTTGCCCCGGCAATCCATCTCGCCTCCGCATGGACCACCGGGACAAGCCCGGTGGTGACGATAGTGGGGGTAGGGTCGGGTGGGCCTAACCCGCCCGGATCAGCGGTATCGCCAAGTCTTTCCTGAACAAATACAAAAGCGTACGGGCCGCTTCGCCGTCATCACCGGTAAGGGCTGGGTTACGCTGCATCAGCGCCTTGGCGTCGTCGTGGGCGAATTCCAGCAAATGTCGGTGCACGTCGGGGACGGCGAGGCGGTAGCCGGGCATGCCGGATTGGCGGGTGCCGAGAATGTCGCCTTGGCCGCGGAGTTCGAGGTCGCGTTCGGCGATTTCAAAACCGTCTTCGGTGGATTTGATCGTGTCGAGACGCGCCCTTGCGGTTTCGCTGAGCGGGTCTTTGTAGAGCAGCAGGCAGGCCGAGCGCTGGGAGCCGCGACCGACGCGGCCGCGGAGCTGGTGGAGCTGGGCGAGGCCGAAGCGTTCGGCGTGCTCGATGATCATGATGGTGGCGTTGGGGACGTCGACGCCGACCTCGATGACGGTGGTGGCCACCAGAAGCTTGATTTCGTTGGCCTTGAAGCGCGCCATGACGTCCTGCTTGGCGGCGGCAGACATGCGGCCGTGGACGAGGGCCACTTCGAGGCCGAAGATCTTTTGGAGTTCGGCGAAGCGGTCTTCGGCTGAAACGACTTCCAGCGTCTCGCTTTCTTCGACCAGCGGGCAGACCCAGTAGGCCTGGGCGCCTTCGGAGAGCTTGGCTTGCAGGCGGGCGATGACGCGGTCGTAGTCGCCAATGGAAAGAACCGCGGTATCAATGGGTTGGCGACCGCGGGGCTTTTCCTTGAGAACGCTGACGGCCATGTCTCCGAAGTGGGTGAGCACCAGCGTGCGCGGGATCGGCGTCGCGGTCATGACCAGGAGGTCGGTGTGGCGGCCCTTTTCGGAGAGGGCCAGGCGCTGATGGACGCCAAAGCGGTGTTGCTCATCGACGACCGTCAGACCCAGGTTGTTGAATTCGATGCCGGACTGGAAGAGGGCATGGGTGCCGACGGCGATGGCGGTCGTGCCATCGGCTAGGCCGGCGAGAATGGCGCGGCGTTCGGCGGCTGGCATTTTGCCGGTGAGCAGGGCGCAGCCTAGGCCCGCGGCGTCGCAGATGGGCTTGATGGTCTTGTAGTGCTGCGAGGCAAGGAGTTCTGTCGGCGCCATGAGGGCGGACTGGGCGCCGCTTTCGGCTATGGCCGCCATGGCCATGAGGGCGACAACGGTTTTGCCGGAGCCCACGTCGCCCTGCAGGAGGCGCGACATGCGCTCGGGCGCCGCGAGGTCAGCACGGATTTCCTCAAGTGCCTGATTTTGTCCGTCGGTGAGCTTGAACGGCAGCACGCTTGCGACCTTGGACGTCACCGAACCGTTGAAGGTGCGCGCAATACCGCGCTCCGAGATCATCGACGAGCGCAGCAGTTGCAGGGTGATCTGGCCCGCAAAATACTCGTCATAGGCGAGACGCTGACGAGAAGGGCCCCAGAGTTCAGCTTCGCCCGGATTTTCGGGCAGGTGAACGCTGTGCATGGCCTCGGTGAAGGTTGGCCATTTCCGCTGGGCCATGGTGGCCGGGTCGATCCATTCGGGAAGAACAGGAATGGAGTCCACGGCCTGGCGGACGAGCTTTGCCAGTGCTTTGGAGCTTAGACCATTAGTGAGCGGATAGACGGGTTCGACGAGGGGCAGGGTAGCGAATTTGTCCGGCTCGACGATGTAGTCGGGATGGGTGATCTGCTTTTCACCGTTGAAGAAACCGACCTGGCCCGAGACATAGCGCTCTTCGCCTACCGGCAGCGCCTTTTCTACCCACCCGCCTTGGGCGCGGAAAAAGACAAGCTGCATGTCTCCAGATTCATCGTGTGTGTAAACGCGATGGGGGATGTGTTCTCGACCACGCGGCGGAGGCTGATGGCGGTCGACGTGGAGCTTCAGCGTGACGATCTCGTTGAGATAGGCCTCGGCGATACCGACCTGGCGACGGCGATCAACTGTGCCAGAGGGCATGTGCATCAGAATGTCGAGGACGATGGCTTCCTGCCCCTCCGGCGCGCCGAAAAAGCGCGTGAGCAGGGCCGCGAGCTTGTCACCTACGCCTTTGATGGCGTGAAGCGAGCGGAACAGGGGCTGGAGGGTTTCGGGACGCGACACTGGTGATTCTCCTGCGCGCGAGATTGGCACAAAGGAACAGGACAGGAACAGGTATGAAGCGCCAGAACTCAAAACGTGGCAAACCAGGGCTGACAATCTTTCTGAACCCGCGTAAGACATGTCCAAATCGAGAACAAACTACTGAATCATGGATGTCGAAATGACGGCCGGTGAGGACATTGCTATTCGCCGCAAGCGGTTGCGCTATCGAGCCTGGCACCGGGGGACCAAGGAAATGGACCTGGTGCTCGGGCCATTCTGTGATGCCAATATCGAAGGATATGGCGTGGCGGAGCTCGACCGGCTGGAAGCGTTGATGAACGAGGAAGATCCGCCGCTGCTCAAATGGGTGATGCGGCAGGAAGAGCCGCCGGCTCATGTCGACCGGGCGTTTCTTGATCTGGTCGTGGCCGACCATCAGGCGCGGATCGAAAAATGAATGAAATGACTGGGCTGCCGGCGATCCGGACGATTTCCAATGTGCCCGATGGCATGCAGCCCATGGCGTTGGCGCGGCTTATCGAGCAGCGTTTGAAGGATGCGCCGGAGGATGCCGCGAGCCTGGTATTTGTCGCGCGTGACGGGCGGCGGATGCAGCGCATGGCCGAGGTGCTGGGCGCCATGCTGCCCGGACACACGATCCTGACGCTGCCAGCTTGGGACTGTCTGCCCTATGATCGCGTCTCGCCCAATAACGTAACCATTGCGGCACGGATGAACACGCTGGCGGCGCTGACAAGGGGGGCCAAGGGCGCGATCGTGCTGACCGCGGTCAATGCGCTAATCCAGAAGCTGCCGCCGCGCGATGTGGTTGAAACCATGTCGTTTTCGGCGGCTATCGGCCGGGTGGTGGATAGCGAAAAGCTGATCGCCTGGGCGTCGAACAATGGCTATCTGCGCGTGCCGACGGTGCGTGAGAGCGGCGAATATGCGGTGCGCGGCGGGCTGGTGGACCTGTTCCCGGCGAGCGCGGACGCGCCGTTGCGTTTCGACTTTTTTGGCAGCCAGCTTGAATCGATCCGGACATTCGATCCCGACAGCCAGCGTACGACCGGTACGCTGAAGCGGATTGCACTGACGCCGATGAGCGAAGTGGTGCTCAACGAAGAGACTATTCGCCGCTTCCGGCAGAATTACACGGCGACTTTTGGCGGCAACACGGTCGATGACACGCTTTATGCCTCGGTGAGCGGCGGTTCGCGCTATTCGGGCACCGAGCACTGGCTGCCGTTTTTCTACGACCATATGGACCGCTTGGCCGACTATGTCGGCGATGCGCCATTCGTGTTCGACGATCAGGCGGCAGAGGCGTTTGCCGAACGCGCCGAACAGATTGCCGACTATTATGAGGCGCGCGAAACCGCGCGGCAGGCCAAGCCCGTAGCCGGGGCGGGGGCGCCCTATAAGCCGATCAAGCCCGAGCTGCTCTACGACCTCGATGTGCAGCCGCAGACGCTGGCTGGCGCCTCGGTCATCCAGCTTTCGCAATTCCTGTCACCCAGTGCGAAGAAGGGCGACGATTGGGGCGGGCGTATCGCGCCAAGCTTTGCCGCCGAGCGGCTGGCTTCGGACGTCAATCTGTTCCAGGCCGTGGTCGACCGGCTGCTGGCGGAGCGTCGCGAAGGTCGTCGGGTGATCGTTGCCTGCTGGAGCATGGGCACGCGGGACCGCATGGTCCAGGTGCTCAAGGACCATGGGCTGACCAATCCGCGCATGGCGGAAAACTGGCGCGATGCCGAGACGACCAGCGCGGCGACGACCTCGCTCGTCGTGTTGCCGCTCGAAACTGGTTTCGAGACCAAGGACCTGATGGTCCTCTCCGAGCAGGACATTCTCGGCGAACGCATTCTGCGGCCGCAGCGCAAGAAGAAAGCTTCGGACGCGCTGACCGAGGCGGCTTCGCTGTCGGCGGGCGATCTCGTGGTGCATGTCGATCACGGTATCGGCCGGTTTGTGGGCCTGAAGGTGATCGAGGCTGGCGGCGCTCCACATGAATGCGTCGAGCTGCAATATGCTGGCGATACCAAGCTCTACCTGCCGGTCGAGAATATCGAGTTGCTGACGCGTTACGGGTCGGATGACTCGTCGGTTGCGCTCGACAAGCTTGGTGGCGTTGCCTGGCAGGCCAAAAAGGGCAAGCTCAAGAAGCGCATTCGCGAAATGGCGGAGCAGCTTATCAAGCTCGCCGCGCAGCGCTTGCTGGTCAAAGCCGATGTCATCGACATCAATGCCGGCGCCTATGATGAATTCGCGGCGCGCTTCCCCTATGAGGAAACCGAGGACCAGCTCACGGCCATCGAGGCGGTGTTTGACGACATCACCTCGGGCAAGGTCATGGACCGGTTGGTTTGCGGCGACGTGGGTTTCGGCAAGACCGAAGTGGCCTTGCGCGCGGCCTTTGGCGTGGCGCTATCGGGCAAGCAGGTTGCAGTGGTGGTGCCGACGACACTCCTGGCTCGGCAGCACTTCAAGACGTTCTCAGAGCGCTTCAAGGGCCTGCCGGTGCGGGTGCGCCACGCTTCGCGCATGGTCAGCGCCAATGAATTGAAGGCGACCAAGGACGGACTGGCCGATGGACAGGTCGATATCGTCGTCGGCACGCATGCGCTGCTCTCCAAGACCATCAAGTTCCACGATCTGGGCCTTCTTATTATTGACGAAGAACAGCACTTTGGCGTGGGCCACAAGGAGCGGCTGAAAGAACTCAAGGCCAATGTGCACGTGCTGACGCTGACGGCGACGCCGATTCCGCGCACGCTGCAATTGGCGCTGACGGGCGTTCGCGATCTGAGCCTCTTGGCGACGCCGCCGGTCGATCGCCTGGCTATCCGTACATTCATTTCTCCGTTCGATCCGCTGTCGATCCGCGAGGCGCTGTTGCGCGAAAAGTATCGCGGCGGGCAGAGTTTCTACGTCGTGCCCAAGATCAAGGATCAGCCGGATATCGCGGAATTCCTGCGCCAGCAGGTGCCGGAAGTTTCCTATGTCGTCGCTAATGGGCAGATGCCGCCGGGTGAACTCGATGACATCATGAACGCCTTCTACGACGGCAAATTCGACGTGCTGCTGGCAACGACGATCGTCGAATCCGGGCTCGACATTCCCAATGCCAATACGCTGATCGTGCATCGGGCCGACAATTTCGGTCTGGCGCAGCTCTATCAGATCCGTGGCCGTATCGGCCGGGCCAAGCAGCGCGCCTATGCGCTGTTCACCGTGCCGGCCGACAAGAAATTGACCGACACGGCGGAGCGGCGCCTGGGCGTGCTGCAATCGCTTGAAAGTCTCGGCGCTGGCTTCCAGCTCGCGAGCCACGATCTCGACATTCGCGGGGCAGGAAACCTCCTTGGCGACGAGCAGTCGGGTCACATACGCGAGGTGGGTTACGAGCTTTATCAGGCCATGCTCGAAGAGGCCGTGGCGGCACTTCGGAGTGGCGAGGAAGAATACGAGGATCGCAACGAGTGGAGCCCGAGCATTTCGCTGGGCATGCCGGTGATGATCCCCGAGCACTATGTGCCGGACCTGACGCTGCGCATGCAGCTTTATCGCAAGCTCGGCGACCTGACCGATATCCGCGACATCGATGCCGCGGGCGCGGAGCTGATCGACCGATTCGGGCCGTTGCCCGAGGAAGTCGAGGCGCTGCTCAAGGTCATTCTGGTCAAGTCCTTGTGCCGTCAGGCCAATGTCGAAAAGGTCGATGCCGGCCCCAAGGGTGCCGTGCTGACGCTGCGCAATAGCGAATTCCCCAATCCGGTGGGTCTGGTGAAGCTCGTGAGCGATCCGGCCAACCAGGTTCGCATCAAGCCCGATCAGAAACTTGTGTTCGCGCGCAATTGGCCGACGCCTGAAACCAGGCTCAAGGGCGCCGCTGCGATCCTTTCAAAACTGGCGAAACTGGCCGAAGTGGGTGCGTGAGCAGGCTAAAGCGTGCGCGGGGCTACCGTATTTGCGCTGCGCGCTTCAGTTCCTGGGCTTGATAGGTGTCCCAAGCCGAAACAAGGTCCGGGTTTGCAGAGACGGGCTCTATGTTGCGCAGGGGCCTCATAATATTTTGGCAAGGGCGTCCGGTCATGTTATTGCCCGAATTGCGCCCTTGAAGGGCAGGTAAGTTTCTAGGTGGCGGAGTGCCGCCGAGACCGCCAAGGAAGGCAAGGACACTCTATGAAATTCAGGAAACCCCTCGTTGCTGGTTTGACAGCAGCCGCTCTGCTGCTCTCGCCGCTCTCGGCTTTTGCTCAAGAGACCCCTGCGCCGGCCCCTGAGGCTCCCGCCGCCGAAGCTCCGGCCGTTGCCGCTGCTGCCGCGACCCCGGCCGCTGCCAACCCTGCGCAGAACTGGCTGAAGGTTTGCGATCCGCTGCCCGATGGGCAGAAGGCTTGCATCATGCGTCAGGTGGTTCTGGCGAACGGCCAGTTCCTCGGCTCCTTCCTGCTGCGCGACGATCCGGGCCAGGAAAGCCGTTTGCTCGCCGTTGCTGCGGTGCCGCTTGGGGTTCTGCTGCCCTTCGGCCTGACCTGGCAGATCGACGGCGCCAAGCCGGTTCGCGTGCCCTACATGATCTGTGACCCGACCTCGTGCGCCACGCAGCTCGTGATCAACGAGCAGTATGTGAACTCGCTCAAGGGCGGCAACAAGCTGACCCTGACCGCCAAGAACCGCCAGAACCAGGATCTCACCATCGAGATCAACCTCAGCGGCTTCACCTCGGCTTACGACAGCGACACCGCTATGACCTTCGAGCAGTTCCAGCAGGAAACCTCGGGCGAAAACGCCCTCGAGCAGGTTCTGCAGGATCGCGCCGAACAGCTCCGCAAGGAACTGACCGAGCAGACCGGCGCTCCGGCAGCCGACGCTCCGGCCGCTGATGGTGCCGCTCCAACCCCGGCTCCGGCGCAGTAAGTTCTGCTGACATTGAAATAGAAAAGGCGCGGCCACT
>NZ_JBEVLL010000169.1:0-4489 GCF_040509215.1 Devosia sp. | reverse complement strand
CTGCCGATCCGGCCCGCCCGATCCAGTAAGATCGCGGCTCTTCAATACTGATCTGGATTTGGATGTTGCACCGCAAGGCTGCAGCATCCAAAACTTTTAGAACATCTGCATTTTGAGAATCATGAGCGATATTTCCGCACCCGCGCCAAAATTCCTGCCGCCCGCTGTGGTGGATAGGGCGCCGCTTCTCGTTGCCGCCGCCATGTTGCTGGCCGGCTTTGCTTTCATCACCTGGCAAGTCGACTTGCGCCAGGGCACGCTGTTTCTGATCGGCGGCGGGTTGGGCGTTGCCCTTTACCATGGCTCGTTCGGTTTCACCGGCGGCTGGAAGCGCATGGTGGTTGAAAAGCGCGGTCGCGGCATGCGGGCGCAGATGCTGACCATCGGCGTTGCGGCGCTTGCCATGATCCCGCTGGTGGCCGCGGGCAATATCGGTGGCCAGTCCATGGTTGGCGCGATGGCGCCGGTTGGGGTGTCCGTCCTGCTGGGCGCTGCCATTTTCGGCCTCGGCATGCAGTTGGGTGGTGGCTGTGGCTCGGGCACGCTGTTCACCGTTGGTGGTGGGTCCGCGCGCATGCTGGTGACGCTGGCATTCTTCATCATTGGCGCTGTTATAGGCACAGCGCATTTGCCGTTCTGGCTGTTGCAGCCCGCGCTGCCGGCGATCAGCCTCGGCGCCGAGTTGGGCGTTGGCTTTGCCATTGCAGCGACAATTGCAGGGCTCGCCGCCGTGGCGCTGGTCACCGCGGTCATCGAAAAGCGCGTGCACGGCAATATCGAACCTGAACCGGCTCCCGCGCGTCAGGGCTGGACCTGGATTCTTTATGGCCCATGGCCGCTGATCGGGGCAGGGCTGGTGCTCGCCCTTCTCAATGTCGCGACGCTGCTGCTGGCGGGTCACCCCTGGTCGATCACCTATGGCTTTGGCCTCTGGGGCGCCAAGATCGCTTCAGCAGTCGGCATTCCGGTCGCGAGCTGGGAGTTCTGGACGTGGCCGGCCCAAGCCCAGGCGCTCAATTCCAGCGTTCTCGCCGATACTGTCTCCGTCATGGATTTTGGCCTCGTGCTCGGAGCCGCTGCAGCGGCGGCCATCGCCGGCAAATTCGCGCCCAAGGCCGCTTTGCCGCTAGGATCGCTGCTGGCGGCGGCCATTGGCGGCCTGCTGATGGGCTATGGCGCACGCCTGTCTTTCGGCTGCAATATCGGGGCGCTGTTCTCAGGCATTGCTACCGGCAGCCTTCACGGCTGGCTCTGGTTTGCCGCCGCTTTTGTCGGGTCTTTCGTCGGCGTCTGGCTGCGTCCCTTCTTCGGTCTTGATGGGTTCGCCAAGAAATGAGCGCTCGCAACACACTCCTTTTTGGCGCCGCGCTTGCCGTCACGACGGCCGCCATCGCCTATGACCATGTGACCAATCCGGTGCCGCCGCGCCCCACGGCCCAGGCTACGGCTGCGTCAGGATCGGCACCCTGCGCCGCGGGCGCTGCGCCATGTGCCGCTGGTGCCGTCGCGCCCTGTGCTGCAGGGGCTCCGGTTACGCCATGCGCCGCGGGCGCTCCGGCCAAGGCGGCTCCGCCGCCACCACCCGCCAAGCCCCCAACTCAAAAGGCGCCGCCGCCACCGCCTCCGGCACAACGTCCCGCGGACGCAGCGCCTGCCAAGACTGCGCCGCCTCCGCCGCCGGCCTCCAAGCCGGCCGGGCAGGAAGCGCCAGAACTGGTCGTGGATAGCGTCTGATGACGACCGCCCGCGAACACGCTCTCAACGAGATCGCCTTTTGCGAAACCGTGCTCGCCAAGGGTGGTCTTAATGTGCTCAGCGACACGTTTCGCGGTGTGTCCGATATCGAGGCGTGGGAGCATTATCCGCCCGGCGATGTCTTCGATCCCTCAAGCAATGCGCAGTGGTTTTATCACTGCCATCCGGCGGAGGAGGGCGTTGCCGAGCACGGCCATTTCCATTGCTTCCTGCGCCCCGATGGCCCGGAGGGCGCCATTCATCACCTCATCGCCATCGGCGTCGATGCGAATGGGCGCTTGCTGCGCCTGTTCACCGTCAATCAATGGGTGGTGGGCGACGACTGGGCCGATGCGGACAGGACGATAGACCTCATTAGCCGCTTCAACATGCAGATGCCGTCGCCGTCCTATCTGGTCAATCGCTGGCTTACCGCTATCTTTGTGGCCTATGAAAGCGAGATCGCCGACCTGATCCTCGCGCGCGATGCCGTTCTTGCAGCGCACGTTCCGCCTGATGGCACGGCCGTGCGGGAGGATAGGGCGCTGGAAGTCACGTCGGAACATGTTGTCGCGTTGCTTCCGGGCCATTGAGCCCTAAAGTGCCTGCCATTAGGTTTGCAACGGCCAGATGAGTCGGTCGTGAATTGTGCACAGGAGCCGTTCTTGGCCAAGTTTACCGGTAGCCGGGCCTTTGTCGTCGAGGACGAAACGCTGGTCCTCTTCGGCCTCGAAGATGCTCTGGCCGATCTCGGCTGCGAAGTGGTGGCGCAGGCCATGCGCCTCGACCAGGCCATCGCCATGGCGGAAGCGCTGGGGCCAGTCGATGTCGCCATACTCGACGTCAATATCGGCGGCACCACGGTATTCCCCGTGGCCGAAATCCTGAAAGAGCGCGGCGTGCCGCTGGTTTTTGCGACCGGTTATGGCCGCGCGGGGCTGCCGCCCGAGTGGCAAAGCCATGCCGTCATCGTCAAACCCTATTCCCTTGATGATATCGAGCGGGCGCTGACGCCGCTGCTCACCGCCCACACCGGCGAATAACGCGCTTTCCTAGAGAAGCCGGCCTTTACCATCGTCTTCAAAGCGCAATAATACACATTGGGTTTGCTACGATTTCTGCCATAAGCTTGGTGTCCGGGGCCCTCGGGCCTTTGGTTATCTGGCGTTCTGGGGGAATGCATGAAGATTATGATCACGGGGGCGATGCTGGCAGTCAGCCTTGCCCTCGCGGCTCCGGCATTGGCTGTATCGGGTCAGTGCTCGTTGACGGGATACGACGATTTTGAATGCGATGTGGAGACCGATGGCGGCGGACTGACGTTTGCCTTGCCCGACGGCCAAACCTTCGCCTTCGCTCTGGTCGCGGAAGATGAAGGGCTCGGCTACCTTATTGGAGCCGACGTCCGGCCCGGTCAGGTTCCCGAGGAACTAGGCACGTTTGCGCCGATTGCGGGTGAACCGGGATGCTGGCAGGCAGAGGATTACGAAACCAGGTTCTGTGCCCTGGTGTTCGAATGAACCCGGCCCGCGCTACTTTTGCCGCATTGCTGGCCATGCTGATGGTTGTGCCGGCAGCGATGGCAAAAGAAGCGCGCTGCTTCACCTCTGACGACGGCGAATATTCTTGCGATTTCCAGCGGCTCGACGAGGCTGGCAGCTTCCGCATTACTGCAGTGGGCAAGCCAACCTTCGAGTTGTGGATCGAGGCAGACGGGCAGGGCTTTGTCAGTGCCACCTATGAAAAAGGCGGACGCTCGGTGCCCCTTCCGGGAACCTACTTCAGGGCCAAGAAAGACCGGGCCTGCTGGAAGAGCGACGCGACTGAAACGGAAATCTGCGCGTGGTAATGGACGAATTCAGTATTGATATCGACGGCGCCACCCTGACGGGTGTCGAAATGGGCGATGGCCTGCCGGTCATCTTCTTGCATGCAGGCGTCTGCGATAATCGCATGTGGCACGAACAGATGCGGCTTGCCGCCGACAATGGCTGGCATGCAATTGCCTACGATCGGCGGGGCTATGGCGATGCGGAAAGTCCCGATGAGCCGTTCAGCCATCTCGATGACCTCGAGGCGGTTCTCGACGCTTTGGATATCCATGCGGCGATCTTTGTCGGCTGTTCCATGGGCGGCGGTCTGGCAATCGATTTTGCCCTGACCCATCCTGGCCGGATTATTGGCCTCGTGCTGATCGGCACGTCGGTTACCGGTGCGCCCTGGAGCGCGACGGCCGAGGAAAGCGCCATCGAAATGGCCGAGGAAGACGCCTGGGAGCGTGGCGACCTCGATCTCCTCAACAAGGTGCAGGCGCATGAATGGCTCGATGGGCCGCGCGCCCAGAGCGGTCGCGTCGGCGGTTCGGTGCGCGAACTTTTTCTCGATATGAATGCAAAGGCGCTGGCCAAGCCGGAGCTGACGCAGGAAGAGCAGCGCCCTGACGCGTGGAGCCGTGTGGACACGGTAACCGCGCCCACCATGCTGATCGTGGGCGAAGAGGATTTTTCCGCTCTGATCGACAGGCACGAGCATCTGTCCGAAACGATGCCGAATTCTTTTGCCGCGGTGCTGGAAGGCGTGGCGCACATTCCCAGCATCGAGCGGCCCGATCTGATCAATCGGATGCTCGAGGAATTCCTCGATGCGCTGGCGGGTGAAGATCTGGAACCGGATGACGACGAATAGCGCGTTAGGCGCGAAACTGATTCCGGGTTTGGCCTCAAACTATTGAAAACAAAGGGCCGGAGCGAATGTC
>NZ_JBEVLL010000168.1:0-2868 GCF_040509215.1 Devosia sp. | reverse complement strand
CCTGGAAGCGCTTTACTCTTCTGTCTGGCCGGTGAGGCTGAGGAGAAGCTGGAAGATGTTGATGAAGCTCAGATAGAGCGACAGGGCGCCCATGACGGCGAGCTTCTGATTGGCTTCGGCGCCGTTGTTCTCGGCGAACTGCTCTTTGATCGACTGGGTATCCCAGGCGGTGAGGCCGAGGAAAACGAGGATGCCGACCACCGAGACGATGAACTGCAGCATGCTCGAGCCGAGGAAAATGTTGACGATCGAGGCGATGACGACGCCGATCAGGCCCATGATCAGGAACGAGCCGAACTTGGTGAGGTCAGTCTTGGTCGTATAGCCGTAAAGGCTCATCGCGCCGAACATGGCGGCCGAGATGAAGAAGGTGCGGGCAATGCTGGCGCCGGTGAACACCAGGAAGATCGAGGCCATGGAGAGGCCCATGACGGCGCAGAAGGCCCAGAACATGGTCTGCGCGGCGCTCGCCGAGATCGAATTGACCTTGAACGAGAAGAACATAACGAAGGCGAGCGGGGCGAACATCACCACCCATTTGAGCGGCGAAGAGAAGATCGGCACATAAAGCGCCGGGGTCGAGCCGACGAAGAAGGCAACGAGGCCGGTGATGACGAGACCGAGGCCCATATAGTTGTAGACGCGCAGCATATGCTTGCGCAGGCCTTCATCGAAGGCGGCGCCGGACATGGTGGATGCCGGATTGCTCCAGCGCGATTGTGGCTGCAAAGCCATCGTCAGTCTCCGTCAGTATAGGGAATCGAAAAGGGAGCCGGCGGCGCGGGACACCTCGCCGGGCGGAGCGCTCGCAACGAGCGCATAGGCAATGTCGCCGAACTGCCAATAAGCGGTCGTCGTATCGTCGACATGGCGTGTGGAGGGACGCTCCACGATGAACTGGCCAGGCCGCGCCGCAAAGAGCGACACGGCGCCGAGTTCGCCGGCATTGACGGCAAGCTCGACACTGGGGCCGAAATGGGAGGGATAGACCTGCACGTCGGTCACCGACCAGCCCTCGGGAAGTTTGGGCATGCGAATGGCGGTTTCGGCGAGGAGTTCGGCCGGATCGTAATCGGTGACGGGCGGCTGCGAATGCATGCCGGCGCGGAGGGCCGTGATGTGATGGGCTTCGACCGCAGCGGTGACATATTCGGGTACGGCGCTCGAAGCCTGGGCCGGCAGGGTACCGATCTGGCTATGCGCGATCCAGCCGGCGCTGAGGAGGAAGGAGGCAGCGGCGAGAGGACGGAGGCGACGGAAAAACTGGCCACGATGGAGGCGCCCTTCGAGGCGCCGGGCGACATCGCTGGTGGCCGGCATGGGCGGGACTTCGTCGCCGGCAAGCGCGAGGCGCAATTCGTCGCGCATGCGCAGGTCCGTCATCACCTGCGCGGCGATGTCGGGATGCTGGGAGAGCCAGTGCTCGATTTCGATACGGCGCGAGACGTCGAGCTGGTCGTCGACATAGGCCGCCAGTTCCAGGGGGTCGACTGTTTCAATGTTCCGCATCATTCGCCTCCTTTGATCAGTCTCAGTGCCGGGCCGCTTTCCCAGCGCCGCAGGGCTTCCCGTCCGCGGGAAATGCGCGACATCACCGTGCCGGCGGGCACGCCCAGCACCGCGGCCGCCTCCTCGTAGCTGAGCCCTTCGATGGTCACCAGATGCATGGCCTCGCGCTGCTCGTCGGGCAGCGTATCGAAGGCACGGCGCACCTGATTGAGCCGGACGCTGTCGAGCTGGTTGGGCGGCAGGCTTTCGGCAGTCTGGGCGGCAAAATCTCGATCGCGGGCGGCCGCGCTCTTGCCGGAACGAACACGGTCGATGTGCAGGTTGTGCACGATGGACATCAGCCAACCGCGCAGGTTTCCCGCAGGATTGTAGGTGACGCTGCGCTCCATGGCCCGCACCAGCGCATCATGCACGAGATCCTCGGCATCGGTCGGATGCCGCGTCAGGCTCAGCGCATAGCGGCGCAGAGCCGGAAGCTCGTTCATGACCTCGGATTTGCGGGGTTTTGGAGGGACCATAAGCTATATACGGACAAAACCGCGGGTCTCTTCCATGCGGAAAGCAAAAATCTTGGCCGCTGCACCACAACCCCGGCGAGAGATTACAGTTTGTCGTCACCACCGGGCTTGTCCCGGTGGTCCACGGCTGGGCGAAATGGATTGCCGGGACAAGCCCGGCAATGACGGCGGAGGGGAGATGGTGCCCTAAGCCGACGCCAATTGCACCTCGGGCGCTGGTTCGCAGATGCCGGGCTCGAAGAGGTCGAGGAGTTGGCCGGCATAGAGATCGAGATCGATCGTCGCGTCATGCGCCCATTGCAGGAGGCCGCTTTCGAGGGCGCCGGAAATGGCAGTGGCGACGACGCCGGCATCGAAGGACTTGAAGGCGCCCCGATCCTGCCCGGCGGTCAGGGTGCCGACGAGCCAATCCTTTTGCTCGCGCCAGACGGCGAGGTGGTCGGAGACTTCTGAGCCCCCTGCCCTGGTGGACGCCAGATGACGCAGGGCCAGCACTTCGGCGCGGTGCTTTCGCACATAGGTCAGATGGCCGGTGACAAAGGCAGCGACGCGCTGCCATTCATCCTCGAGCGCCTCGGCAGCCTCGACCACGGTCCCCACCATGCGCTCCCGGACACGGGCAAGGACGGCATCGAAGAGGCCGTCCTTGCTACCGAAATAGTAGCAGATGATGCCCTTGGCGACTTTGGCCTCGGATGCCACTCGCGAGAGCGAGGTGCCGGCGACGCCGTCGCGCACCAGCACCGTTATTGTGCAATCGATGATGTGCCTGCGTCGCTGTGCTTCGAGGGACTTCATCTCATGCACGCCTCGCTCAGGCGACTTTGGAGATGTCTGGAAC
>NZ_JBEVLL010000167.1:0-8906 GCF_040509215.1 Devosia sp. | reverse complement strand
CTGCCGATCCTGACCCATTGCGCAGAATTCCTCGAAAGCATCGATGTCGACGCAACCGAGGCCATGCCGCAGGGCCTGCTGATATCGATCGGCAGCGCCGTCCATAGCGCCGGCCAGATCCGCGACCGCTTCTCGCCCGATGGCTGGTTGGCGCTCAACGACCTGCAAAAGACCGCCCAGCGCTTTGCGACGCGTATCGGCACCGGTGACGACGCCACCCGCGCCATGACTGTGCTGCTGCGCAAGCTCGCGGGCTTCTCCGGCCTCGTGCATGAAAACATGTATCGCTTTGCCGGTTGGCGTTTCCTCGAAATCGGCCGCCGACTTGAACGCGCCATCCAGATCGCCCGCATCACCGGCTGGCTGACGGGCGACGATGCCCCGGACGGCTCGCTCGAAATGCTGCTCGAAATCGGCGACAGCGTCATGTCCCACCGCCGCCGCTATTCGGTGACCGCGGGCACGCAAAGCGCCATCGATCTGCTGGTGCTCGATCCACTCAATCCGCGCTCGGTGCTGTTCCAGCTCACTGAATTGCTGACCCAGCTTGAGACCCTGCCCGGCGGCATCCGCGATGGCCAGCTTTCGGGCGTCGCCAAGGCGGCCCTGCAATTGCAGACCCGGCTCATCACCGCTGAGCCTGAAACCATGACCCCGGACAAGCTCGACGAAATTTCCAACGAGATCGGGCTCCTCGCCAGTCTCATTGCCGCGCACTACTTTACCTGACCATGCTGTACGATGTCCGCCTGACCCTGACCTACGACTACGATGCCCCGGTTCACGGGGGGCGCCACCATATTCGCGTCGCTCCCACAACGGTGCCTGGCGTACAGCGGGTCATCGCCTCGTCGCTGTCATTCTCGCCAAAACCGCATCGCCTGACCAGTTTTGTCGACTTTTTCGGCAATACGGTCAGCGACGTCACGTTCGTCGAACCGCATGAAAAGCTTGAGGTGCGCCTGAGCGCCCGGGTTCAGGTAGACGATCTCGCACAACCTGCGGACCTTTCAGCCTCACTCGATCAACTTGGCCTCGAAGTGGCCCGCTATTGGTCGGTCGAAGCCGATAGCCCGCAGCATTTCCTTGCCGCCTCGCCGCGTGTGCAGATCGTCCCGGCCATCACCGAATATGCCGAGAAAGAGACCGCGACGTCCGAAACCATCCTCGCCAAGGCCATGGCGCTCTGCCTCGCCATCCATAAAGACTTCGAATACGACCCCAAGGCCACGGACGTCGAGACCAAACCTGCCGAGGCGTTCTCACTGAAGAAGGGCGTCTGCCAGGACTTTGCCCATGTGATGATCGCGGGTCTGCGCGGCATGGGCATTCCGGCGGGCTATGTCTCTGGATTTCTCCGCACTATTCCACCAGCAGGCGAGGCGCGGCTCGAAGGCGCCGACGCCATGCACGCCTGGGTGCGCGTCTGGTGTGGCGCCCACACGGGCTGGATCGAATTCGATCCCACCAATGCCATGATTGCCGGCGGCGACCATATCTCCATCGGCCACGGCCGCGACTATGCCGACATCTCGCCCATCGTTGGAGTGCTGCGCACCCACGGCTCGCATGAAACACGCCAGTCGGTCGACGTCATCAAGGTCGAATAACGATCCGTTCGCGCCGCTGGAACCAAATCTGTATCTCGCCGTTTGTTTGTCAAGCCGCCCGCGACGGGCAATTTGACTGAGAACTCCGCTACTTGCGGGGTGTTGGAGGCACAGATGACACAGGCTGAAATCAGAGCTCTCGAACATGCAGGCCGCTCCACCGCAGTGTGGAACAACGAGGTCTACGACAACTCCCCCCATTTCGGCGAAGTCGCCCGCGCACTCTTCCCCGCGGCACTGATCCTCGCGACAGCCACCGCGCTGCTTGTCGCGCTGCTCTAGTCAGCCTCTCGCGCCGACCGACCACAAAGATAACAACAATCGGCCTGCCTCAAACTGAGGCGCCAGGGCCAGATAAAGAGTCGAGGTAGTTACATGACGCTCGGTACAATTCTCATCATCATCCTGATCCTGTTGCTGATCGGTGCTTTGCCGAGCTGGGGTTATTCCCGAGGCTTCGGCTATTTCCCGTCCGGCATTCTGGGCGTGGTCCTCGTCGTGGTGCTGATCCTGGTCCTGATGGGGCGCGTTTAGCATCACCTGAATAAAGGCACACGCGCCAAGCGTTCCGTGCCCTCGCGAACCGACAGACGCCCCCCTTTCGGTTCGCCTCTCGCCCCGATGCACTTTGTGCGTCGGGGCTTTCTCTTTCGCCACAATGGTGCGGAACCGCCTGCCACGTCAGGCGTTTTCTGATTACAGAACAGGAGTGTACTCATGGCTTCGACGACCGATATGGCGCCCACCTCGACCCGCAAGAGCAGCAATGCAGGCTCGCGTCGACCCGCTACCAAGACACGCGAACAGGAACTTGAGGCACAGGTCGCCCAGCTTCAGTCCGACCTGAAATCCATCACGGAAACCCTTCGCAAGCTGACTGGCGAAAAGGCGAACGAAGTTCGCGACATCGCCGAGACCGAATTCCGTCACCTCAAGAGCCGTGGCAAGCACATGGTTGAAGAGGCGCAGGATCAGGCCGGCGAATACGAGCAGCAGCTCAAGGATACGATCCGGGAAAAACCTTTGACGGCGGTCGCCACCGCACTCGGCATCGGCTTCGTTCTGGCCCTGCTGACGCGCTGATGCTCGGCCTATTGATGCCGCTCGCAGGACTCCTCGGCCTTGAGGTCGAGGGGATTGGCCAACGGGTAAAAGGCTTGGCCATAGTCTACGCGCTGATCCTGATCTTCGCGGTCATTGGCTTCGCCTTCCTCCTCGCAGCGGGCTTCATCGCCCTCAGCGACGCTGTGGGCCCGTTGACGGCCACATTGATCCTGGCCGGTTCGTTCCTCGCTCTCGCTTTGGCCGTCTATATCGGCCTTGCCATCAGCGAGAACCGGCACCGCAAGCGTCTTGCCGAGCGCCGGCGCTCCAGCGACGCTGGCGCCTTTTTGACAACGGCAGCGCTCACCGCACTGCCCCTTCTGACCCGCTCGCCCATGCTGCTTCGCCTGGGGATTCCAGCTGCCGCCTTGACGGTGTTGGCCTTGTTGCGGGAGAAGGACGCCCCAGACTCGTGACGGCACGCCGCCACGAGCTTTCCTACGCGTCTTTTGCGGGGAAGATCACCGACAGCGCCTGCGGCAGGATGGTGAGTTCCACATCGCGTTCGAGCTCTATCAACTCGCCATCGATCACCGCGTAAACCTCCCGCTTTCGCTTGGGGAAGTGGAGGATCAGGCTCTCGCTTTCCAGTTCGGTAACCTGCGGATTGGCGCGCCAGCGGCCGATCAGCACGTCGATGACGAGGCTGATCAGTTCGCCCGTGGTCACACTGCCAGCGAAATATATCCCAAGCCTTCCGGTATCGAGACGTTGCGCGACAGGCACGGGACCGTCGTCGAGCGGATTGTTGGAGACAGCAATCCCGGAAACAATCCGCTTCTGACGCCCTGAATCATCTTCAAATTCAACCTCGAAACGCGGCGGATTGAGCGCTGCTGCGGCGATGGCGCGCAGGCTTGCCAGCATCTTGCCCACCCGGCTGCTATAGGTCATGCCATTGCGTATTCGTACGAGGCGCGCGTGAATGCCTACGCCGAACTGGTGCACAAAGGGCTGGCTATTCGCGGTCGCCAGATCGACCTGACCCACCGATCCCCAGGCCACGGCATGAAGCGCCTTGCGAATGTCCGGTGGCACGCCAAGGGCCCGGGCAAAAAGGTTCATCGTGCCCGCAGGCAATATGCCGAGCACTTTCCCGGTGCGGTGCACTATAGCCGCTGCCGAAGAAATGGTGCCATCCCCGCCGGCGGCAATCATGGCGTCGACATCGGGATCGGTGGAAAATCTTTCAATCACGGCAAGGACATCGTGCCCGCCAACGATGTGGCACTGCAACTCATGCCCTGCCTCAGCGAACACCGCTACGGCCTCCGCACAGAACGCGTCGAGATCCATGGTTCGCAAGGTGCCGCTATCCCTATTGAAGATCGCGGCAACGCGCATGTGGATTACTCCGTGGCTGATTGGCTTGGCGAAGCGGGCGTCCTGTCGAGCGCAGGCAAGGAGACAGTAATGGTGACGCCCTCCCCCGGAGCGCTGACATAGATGGGCTCACCGCCAAACTGACCCGAGAGCTGTCGAATGATGACCGAGCCAAGCCCGCCCTCATCCTCACCTTCGGGAAGACCGACGCCGTTGTCCGAAACTTGCAGTGTCGGCACGCTGGCTTCGTCGCGGAACAGGGCCACCTCGACGCGACCGCTGCGACCGTCTGGAAAACCGTGCTTGAGCGCATTGGTCACGAACTCGCCAACTAGGATGCCGAGCGTCGTGGCATCCCTCGCACTGACCTCGATTCTATCGATCTTGCCTTCGATGGCAATGCGGCCGGAATCGGTCTGGGTCATCGCAATGTCTTCGAGAACGGCGCTCAGGAACTCGTCGGCGCTGGCCGATTCCATGTCGTCACCAAGACGCAGGCGACGATGCGCCGACGCGATGGCATGCACGCGCAACCGGGCCGCTTCGAGGGCCGTGCGCACTTCGGCCGACCGGGTGCGCATAAGCTGCAGCGCCAGCAACGACGAAACCGTCGCCAGCGAATTGCCGATCCGGTGGCTGGTGTCCTGTAAGAGAGCTTCGACTCGCTGCCGTTCGCGCTCGGCATGCGCCCGCGCTTCCTCGATAGCTCTGGTCCGCTCCGCAATCTCGGCTTCCAGTGCTTCGTTCTGATCGATGAGACCACGATGGCGCACAGCCATGGCGCTCACCTGCTTTTGCGTGCGGGCCATCAGGGAATAGGCGAGACAAACGGCAGCCGCGAGAGCCGCAATAATGGTTCCCACCAGCCAGATACGCGAGCGGTCGATCCCCTCGTTGCGCAGCGCGAGCTTCTGGTTTTCTTCAGCGATAAAGGCCTCGAGCGTATCGCGAACCTCGCTCATCAGCCGAACGCCCATGCCGGTCTCGATCAGGCTCTGCGCTTCGTCCTGCCGCGCAGCGGCGACCAATTCGACGGTGCGCGCCATTTCGGCCATTTTGCCGGCAATATCCCCGGTGATGGAACGCACCCGTTCGGCCTGGGCGGTGTCATCCGCCGTCATTTCAAGCAGCGACTG
Source organism: Devosia sp. (assembly GCF_040509215.1). GTDB lineage: Bacteria > Pseudomonadota > Alphaproteobacteria > Rhizobiales > Devosiaceae > Devosia. The sequence goes on along the minus strand of NZ_JBEVLL010000167.1, from coordinate 3,733 downwards.
CACATAGGCATCAACGCGCGCCGCCGCGGAACGGTACGATTCCAGCAGTTGCGCATCGCGCGTCAGCGCAAAGCCGCGCTGCCCGGCTTCCGCCTCACTCATCACATTGACGAGTTCCCTGGCGGTATCGCGAACCGCATAGGTGTCGGTGATATCGCGAAGCTGGCGATCCATGCCTTGCATGAGAAGAAGAGAGACGACCGCTGCCAGGCAAACAAGAACCAGCGAAACCCATATGGCAATACGCCTAGCGGCCCGTCGTCCTAATACTGGCGTCTTCGCGCCGGCCACTATTTGTCCCACCACACTCATCCACACCGTCTCTTTCCGACCCCTGCCAAAAGCCGACGGCCCCCTATGGTATGTCTTCCGCTTGCCATGCTGCAATGGCAGCAATGAGGCCCGCGGCCTATATGAGCGGACGCATTCGCTCCTTGGGCTTTTCCCAATCCGCAAGCTCGCGCAGTCCTTCGGCATCGACGATTTCGCAACTCCGGTCGAGCCACTGAATGAGGCCCTTCTCCGCGAGTTTGCGCAGCGTCTTGTTGGTGTGAACGATGGAGAGGCCCAGCGTATCCGCCACGTGTTGCTGCGTGACGGGGATATGGAGAGGCTTGTCCGACATTCGCCCAAGTGCCTCGCCCCGGCTATGCAGAAAAGCCAGCAGATAGGCAGCCCGCTCAACCGCCGTTCGCCGCCCCAGACTCAGCAGATGCTCGTCGAGCATTCGCTCCTCCTGGGCCGCAATCCAGGTCACGTCGAACCCTAGCCTTGGATATCCCTCGAAAAGGCTATCGAGCTTGTCGCGCTGGAATACGCAGAGCACCATGCTCGTCAGCGCCTCCACCGAGTGCTCCATCTCCCCCATCATCGACCCCTGCAATCCCAAGAGATCGCCAGGGAGGAGATAGTTGAGAATCTGCCGACGCCCATCCTGCAGCGTTTTGAAGCGAAACGCCCAGCCGGAGAGCACGGTGTAGAGATGCGGGCTGTGACTGCCCTCGGAAAGAATGGTTGAACCCGCCTCGGCCACCAGCTCGCCCCGTTTGAACGAGGAAACGAAGCGCAATTCCTGATCGGTGAAATTGCGGAAACTGGGAAGGCCTCGCAACGGACATTGCTCGCACGGCACACGGCGGCCAGTGCTGGGAAAGACGAGGCTCAAAGGGAAATCCCGGACCGTTCGTGGGGCAAGTGGCACCTCAACGTGCCACCGCCAAACCCGTTCCACGACATGTCTTTTTTAAATGACACCCCGGCTTGAGAGCGCCCAAAAGCGACCTACTTTGCACGGATAGGTGACATGCTTTCTGGCCACACGGTGCTGATCGTCGAAGCGCAATATCTCATTGCGCTTGACCTGCAGAACACCCTGGACCCTCTGGGTCCTGGCAAGGTGATCATTGCCCAAAATCCGGGACATGCAAAAGACATTGCGGCCGATTGGTTGGACTGTCGCCTCGCTATCATCGAGGTCGAGCGGGAACTGCCCGAGCACATCGCGCTTGTCGGCGAGTTGCTGCGCAAGGGCATTCCAGTTATCGGCCTGACGGCCGATTCCGATCTTCAGCAGCACCTGAACTGGTTTGCCGGAACCCCGATCCTGCTCAAGCCTGCTCCCTCTGAGCGCACCCTGGCCTTGGTCGCTGGCCTCTTCAGTGCTCAGAAGGAGTGATTGGTTGTGGTGACCTGCGTCGACAAGGCGTCCGGACCGTAGTCGGATTCCCCGCTGACCTTGAGCATTTCCTGTAGACGCGACCGAGCACGACTAACGCGGCTCTTCATCGTTCCGACGGCGCAATCGCAGATATCGGCAGCCTCCTCATAGGAGAAGCCGGAAGCACCAATCAGAATTATGGCTTCGCGCTGATCGTCGGGAAGCTCCGAAAGAGCCTTCTTGAAGTCCTCAAGATCCATCGCGCCATACTGGGATGGGTGCACGGACAAGCGCTCCGTAAACGCGCCGTCGCTGTCCTGCACTTCACGGCCACGCTTGCGCATCTGGCTATAAAATTCATTGCGCAGGATGGTGAACAGCCAGGCCTTGATATTCGTGCCCATTTCGAAGCTCGATTGCTTCGCCCAGGCCTTCATCACGGTGTCCTGTACCAGGTCATCCGCCTTGTCGTGCTTGCCGGTCAAAGAGACCGCAAAAGCGCGCAGGCTCGGAAGCGTAGACAGCATTTCTCGCTTGAACGAGGGGGTCTCGGTCGCCATGCGATCAATCTCCGCTCTGGGATGTCTGCTTGGACTGGTCTCGCTCTGCATTATCGAGCTTTTCCAGAAGGTCGAGAAGCTGGTCTGGAACCCCCTCCTCCTGCACAGCTCCATAAAGAGCCCGCAACCGCGAACCAATATCCGTTGTTGGACCTAACCCGTCATCCGGCTGAGGCCGAATGCTCTGTTGGCTCGCAAAATTATCTTTCGTCATACCCTAACTCTAGCTTCCCGGGCTTGCCGCTACCGATCAGAAATTCCGTTCGACAAAAATAGTTCCAAACTTCCGGAACTTTTCTTTGCCGCAGCGATTTAGTCATCTCGAGAAGTCACGGTCTTAAGCGTCACTGGAGTTTCCTACATGTCATTGTCCACGCGGATCGCGCCGCACCTGCCTTACCTCCGGCGTTTTTCCCGGGCGGTTACAGGGTCGCAGACGTCTGGCGACGCCTATGTCGCAGCCACGCTGGAAGCACTGATTGCCGACATTTCGCTCTTCCCGGAAGCCTCCAGCGATCGGATTGCGTTGTACAAGCTCTTCTCGGCGCTGTTCACATCGTCGTCCGTCGATATTCCAGAACCCATTTCTAGCTTTGCCTGGGAGCAGCGCGCAGCAAGGAACCTTGCTAGCCTCTCGCCGCGCCCCCGTCAGGCTTTCCTTCTGGTGGCCGTTGAAGGCTTCACGCACGCCCAAGCAGCCGAAGTGCTGGACGTCTCAGATGCACAATTTGCCAAACTGCTGGACGAAGCCTCTCATGAGATTTCGCGCCAGGTGGCAACCGAGATCATGATTATCGAGGATGAACCTCTGATCGCCATGGATATCGAGCAGATGGTGGAAAGCCTTGGCCACAAGGTTGTCAGCATCGCCCGCACCCATGCCGAAGCGATCAAGCTGTTCAACCAGACCAATCCGCGCATGATCCTTGCCGATATCCAGCTTGCCGATGGCAGTTCGGGCATTGATGCGGTCAACGACATCCTCAACACCCATTCGGTGCCGGTGATCTTCATCACCGCCTTCCCCGAGCGCCTTCTTACGGGCGAACGTCCTGAACCGACCTTCCTCGTGACCAAGCCGTTCAATCCCGACATGGTCAAGGCTCTGATCAGCCAGGCGCTGTTTTTCGAAGACGGCTCCCGCGCTGCGGCCTAAGCCTCTTCTCATCCAAACTCAAAAGCCGGCTTTGCCGGCTTTTTTGTTGTCTTCAGGAACTTGCCAACTGGTTCGACGTTTATTTGACAAGACATCACCATGGAGGCACCCATGCTCTACTATGCTCTCGTCTTTCTCGTCATTGCTCTGATCGCTGGCGTTCTCGGTTTCGGTGGTATCGCCGGAGCTTCCGCCGGTATCGCTCAGATCCTGTTCTTCCTCTTCCTGGCGTTCCTTGTGGTTTCGCTGCTGGTCGGGCTCTTCCGCCGGACTTAGGATTTGGAAGCTCAAACAAAAAGGCGGCCAGTTGGCCGCCTTTTTTCATGGTGCGGGGAATAGAGCGCTCGTCTTGCCCGTCCA
>NZ_JBEVLL010000166.1:0-6598 GCF_040509215.1 Devosia sp. | reverse complement strand
GTCATTTCAAAGCGTTGAAAACGCTTACGCCATGGTCTTCTGCAGGTTGGCGTCGATGGCGTCGAGGAAGCCGATGGTCGAGAGCCACGGCTGATCCGGGCCGACGAGCAGGGAGAGATCCTTGGTCATCTTGCCTTCTTCGATGGTGTCGACGGTGACCTTTTCCAGCGTCGAGGCGAACTTGGCGAGTGCCGCGTTGTCGTCGAGCTTGGCGCGGTGTGCGAGGCCACGGGTCCAGGCGAAGATCGACGCGGTCGAGTTCGTCGAGGTTTCCTTGCCCTGCTGGTGCTGGCGGTAGTGACGGGTCACGGTGCCGTGGGCGGCTTCCGATTCCACGATCTTGCCATCGGGCGTTGCCAGAACCGAGGTCATCAGGCCAAGCGAGCCGAAGCCCTGGGCCACGATGTCGGACTGCACGTCGCCGTCGTAGTTCTTGCATGCCCAGACATAGCCACCGGACCACTTCAGGGCCGAAGCAACCATGTCGTCGATCAGGCGGTGTTCGTACCAGATCTTCTTGGCTTCGAACTGCTCCTTGAATTCCTTCTCGTAGATCTCCTGGAAGATATCCTTGAAGCGGCCGTCATAGACCTTGAGAATGGTATTCTTGGTCGAGAGATACACCGGCACGCCACGGGCGAGACCATAGTTGAAGCTCGAATAAGCGAAGTCGCGGATCGAGTCGTCCTGGTTGTACATGGCCATGGCCACGCCAGCGCCCGGAGCCTGGTAGACTTCGTGCTCGATGACCTTGCCGTCTTCGCCGGTGAACTTGATGGTCAGCGTGCCCTTGCCCGGGAACGTGAAGTCGGTGGCGCGGTACTGGTCACCAAAGGCGTGACGGCCGACGATGATCGGCTGGGTCCAGCCGGGAACGAGGCGCGGCACGTTCTTGCAGATGATGGGCTCGCGGAAAATCACGCCGCCGAGGATGTTGCGGATGGTGCCGTTGGGCGACTTCCACATCTTCTTGAGGCCGAATTCTTCGACGCGCTGCTCATCGGGGGTGATGGTGGCGCACTTGATGCCGACGCCATATTCGCGAATGGCATTGGCCGAGTCGATGGTCACCTGGTCGTTGGTCGCGTCGCGGTTTTCGATCGAGAGATCATAATACTTGATGTCGAGATCGAGGTAGGGATGGATCAGCTTGTCCTTGATCGCCTGCCAGATGATGCGGGTCATTTCATCGCCGTCGAGGTCCACCACCGGATTGGCGACTTTGATCTTGCTCATCGGATAACTCCCTAAGAATCCTTGGTTTGGCCCCTCGGCCGGTTTCGGCTGCCCCTATAGCATCACACGCGAAAAGCGCAAAGACGGGTCGGGCAAGGGGGCATGCCCGCTTGTTGTCTCTATTTTTGCGGCAGAGTTTGGACGAAGCGCAGGCAGCGCTGCAGCCATTCGCCGAGATCGTCGTCGTCCTCAATCGCATCGCCTGAAACCACGACGAAACCGCCCATGCTGCGTCCGCCCATGTCCATGATACTGGCTCCGGGCAGGGCGAGCGCCTCTTCCATGCCGTCCTTGCCGACGCGGGCCAGCATGCTGCCATCCTTGAGGGGCGCGACCAGCATATTGCCCTGGTGCATGAAGGCGATGCCGCCGAACATTTTCTTTTCAAGACAGTGGACGCGCGCCGGCAACACGGCCCGGATGCGCTCCGCCAATTCGTCCGTCGCCATGCTCATGCCTGTCCGTCCTGCCGATAGGTTTCGTGCCAGGGCAGGTGGTCGGCCACCGGGTCCCAGTGCTGGTAGCTCCGTGAAAAGATCAGTTGGTTTGGCTTGAACCAGGCATTGTCGCCGGCAAAAATGCCGACCGGCACGATGCGCAGGGCCGGTGCACGCGAGCTTTGCGCGAGGACTGTCGTTCCGCATTCGGGGCAGAAGTGTCGCGTGAAGGTGGCGCCGGATTCGGCGGGTCGGGAAAGTGCCTTGGTCGCGCCGACGACACGCAGCGATTCCGTGTGGAACAGGGCGACCGAGGAGTGTCCGGTGCCCGTCGCGCGCTGGCAGTTCTCGCAGGAGCAGTGGAACATGGACACGATGCGACCGTGCACCTGGAGTACGATGGCTCCGCAGTCGCAGCGGCCGCTCTGATCGAGTTCGTGTTTGGCTTGGCTGGTCATGCCGGGAGGCTCGCATGGCACCCGAATGACCGCAAGCCTTGCCAGAAGGCCCGTGGTCGAGGAAACTCTCGCGCCAAAACGGGGAGCCTCATGGGATTTTATCCCGACCTGCCGATCACTACCCAACGCCTGACGCTTCGCCCGTTTACTCGCGGCGATGTCGATGCCGTTCTGGACTATCGGGGCCGCGAAGACGTGGCGCTCTATCTCTTCGACACGGCCCTCAGCCGCGAAGAGTGCGCGCTCGCCGTGCAGCAGCGCACCCTGCAGACCAGTTGGTCGGCCGAGGGCGACAAGATCGTCCTCGCGGCAGTTTTGAGTGAGTCGGATACCGTGATCGGCGAACTGTCGCTGATCTGGCGCTCCGAAGACGCAAGACAGGGTGAAATCGGCTGGATTTTTCATCCGGATCATCACGGACAGGGTTTTGCCACGGAGGCGGCCAGCGCGCTCTTCGACCTCGGCTTCCAAAAGGCTGATCTGCATCGCATTTTTGCCCGTTGCGACACCCGCAATAGCTCTTCGTGGCGGCTAATGGAGCGGCTGGGCATGCGGCGTGAGGCACATTTTCGCGAGCACGCCCGGTTCAAGGGTGGCTGGGACGAAGAATTCGTCTATGCTGTGCTTCGTCGCGAATGGCGTAACGGCGATTGAGCCGAGTCGATTTGCCGCGTTTTCCTTAGGTCAGTAGCGCCCGAGTCCAGCCCATTGGCGGACCCGCGAAAGTGCTTGTTCCGTCGCCTTTGAAATACAAATTTCATTAACGATGGCAGGAACTTCCGACCTGGCGTGCCGTTGTCTGCGTAGAGCGTTCAATCAGCTTTACCGAGGGGCATAGGCCACCATGACCGGACTCGAATTTCCTTTAGCTACAGAACGTCTGCAATTGCGTCACTTCGAGCGTGCAGACGTCGCGCTTGTGGGCCGCTACCATATGCTGCCGGCGGTGCAGCGTTATCTCGTCAGACCCACGCGGTACCCCGAAGATGTGGCAACGGCCGTGGGCATCATGCGCACACAGGTGGGTTTGCAGCGTCCCGGCGATACGCTGACACTCGCTATGCAGCGCAAGGGCGACAAGGCGGTGCTAGGCCATGTGTCGCTGCATTGGTCGGACGCTACGGCGGGGCAGGGCGAACTGCTGTTTGCCATCGACCCGGCCTATGCCGGCAATGGCTTTCTCACCGAAGCCCTGACGGAAATGCTCAACCTCGCGTTCGATCATTTCCGCATTCACCGCGTCTTCGTGCGCTGCGATGGCCGCAATCACCATTCGGCCAAGCTGATGCAGAAGCTCGGCATGCGACTTGAGGCGCATTACCGCGAACATGCCCTGTTCCAGGGCGAATGGGACGAGGAATTGCACTTCGCCATTCTCGATCGTGAATGGCAGGCTTCGTCCAAGGTACATCCGCTTCCCTTGCGTGAACGCGTCGCCTGATTTGCCCGCGCCGCGCATTTGCGCTATGCCGCCCGCCAGTTTGGCTGGATGGCGGCAAAATGGCAGGCACTGATACTTCCGTACCCATCACGCTGGCCCCCGGGCCGGCGATTATTTTGTGCGAACCGCAGTTGGGCGAGAATATCGGCACAGCGGCGCGCGCTATGGCCAATTTTGGCCTGTGGGATCTCCGCCTTGTTCGCCCGCGGGACGGCTGGCCCAACGAAAAGGCAGTCGCTGCCGCGTCGAAGGCCGATCACGTCCTTGAAAAGGTTCGTGTTTTCGAGACGCTGGAAGAAGCCATTGCAGATCTGAAGCTCGTCTATGCGACGACGGCGCGTTCTCGCGACATGCAGAAGGAGGTCCTCGGGCCCGAGGAAGCCTCGATCAATATGGCCCAGCACATTTCTGCCGGGCAGGGCGCGGGACTGTTGTTCGGGCGCGAGCGTTGGGGCCTTCTGAACGATGAAGTCGCCATGTCCGACGCAATCGTCACGCTGCCTGTAGAGCCGGCCTTTGCCTCGCTCAATATCGCCCAGGCCGTGTTGTTGATGGCCTACGAATGGCGGCGCCATGGTGGGGCCGGCAAGGCCTTGCCCTTTAGCGAGGGGCTCGACGAGGCCGCGCCGCGCGAAGAGCTTGCGGGGTTGTTCCAGCATCTCGAAGGGGTGCTCGACAACAGCGGGTTCTTCACGACACCAGACAAGCGCCCGAGCATGGTCAACAACTTGCGCACCGCCCTGACGCGTGGTCGCTTCACCAGCCAGGAGATCCGCACGCTGCGCGGGGTCATTTCGTCGATCGACCGGCGCCACGAGCGGCCGAATCCCAATCGGCAGAAGCCTGCGACGGAAAAACCGCCAACAGAATAAGCCCCGGCGAACCGTTCGGTACGATTCCGCCTTTGACCTTGCTGCGACAAAGTGTCATGCCGGGGCATTATGAGCACGCCCCAGCCCACAGAGCCGTCAAAGCTCGCCTTCACTTACACCGGCTTCCGCTTTTTCTGGCTCACCACGCTGCTGGTGAGCTTTGCGGTGCAGATCATGTCGGTGTCCATCGCCTGGCAGATTTACGACGTCACCGGCAATGCCTTCCTGCTCGGGCTCGTGGGCTTGTGCCTCTTCCTGCCGGCGCTGCTGCTCATTCTCGTCACCGGCCTCACCGCGGACCGCTTCAATCGCCGCGGCATCATGGCGATCTGTCTTTCAGTCGAGCTTATCTGCGCGCTGGCGTTCCTGACCCTTGTGAATGCTGAGGCGCACGAAGTCTGGCCGATTTTCGTCGTGCTGCTCTTCCTTGGTACCGCGCGGGCTTTCTGGGGCCCGGCTGCGCAGTCGCTGGCGCCTAACCTTGTGCCGCCCGAGGCGCTGTCCAACGCGATCACCGTCAATGCTTCGGCATGGCAGTTTGCGTCGATCACCGGCCCGGCCGCCGGCGGTCTGCTTTACGGCATATCGCCGACCTTCGCTTTTGGAACCGGCGCAATCTTGCTGGTCTGCGCAGTAGTGACTGTGCTGCTGATCCCCAAACCCATGCAGCGCGAGTCGCACCAGGCGACGAGCCTTGAAACCATCTTCGGTGGCTTCCGCTACATTTTCTCGAACAAGGTCGTTCTCGGCGCTATCTCGCTCGACATGTTCGCCGTGCTAATGGGTGGCGCTGTGGCGCTGCTGCCGGTCTACGTCAAGGATATCCTCCACGCCGGCCCGGTTGAATTGGGCCTGCTGCGCGCAGCGCCAGGCATTGGCGCCATTCTCATGGCGCTCTACCTAACCCGTTTCCCCGTCCGAGATCACGCCGGCAAGATCCTGTTCCTCTTCGTCGGTCTCTTCGGCGCCTTCACCGTAGTCTTTGGCTTCTCCACCACCGTTTGGGTTTCCATTCCGGCGCTCGCGCTGGTTGGCGCTTCCGACATGGTCAGCGTCACAATCCGCGAAACCATCATGCAGCTTTGGACACCTGAAGAGGTGCGTGGCCGCGTCAATGCCGTCAATTCGGTGTTCATCGGCGCTTCGAACGAGCTGGGTGAATTCCGCGCCGGCACGGTGGCGCATCTGCTCGGTCCCGTACCCGCCGTCGTCATCGGTGGCTTCGGCGCCATGATCGTCGCAGTGGTGTGGAGTCGCATCTTCCCTCAGCTGCGAGAACAGCGGCATATCGACAAGCGAATGGCCTGACTCGGCGGGTAAAAACCCCCGGAATGCTTGACACATTCGGTCGTCCCCACTATCAAGCGCGCACCTATCCGGCCTTCGGGTCTATAGGCGCACCCGGGATCTCCTGAATTTTTAGGAATCTGTCGGCTCTTGGCGACAAGGGCAAAGGAGGGCGCGATCCATTCTAACAAAGAAAGGGATACGCGATGTCGAAGCGTCATTCTGTAAAGTACAAGATTGACCGCCGTCTTGGCGAGAACATCTGGGGCCGTCCGAAGTCCCCTCTCAACGCACGTGCCTATGGCCCCGGCCAGCACGGTCAGCGTCGTAAGGGCAAGCTCTCGGACTACGGTCTGCAGCTGCGCGCCAAGCAGAAGCTGAAGGGCTACTATGGCTCGATCACCGAAAAGGGTTTCCGTCGTCTTTATGACGAAGCCAACCGCCGTAAGGGCGACACTGGCGAAAACCTGATCGGTCTGCTCGAAAGCCGCCTGGACGCCATCGTCTACCGTGCAAAGTTCGTTGCCACCGTCTTCGCCGCCCGTCAGTTCGTGTCCCACGGCCACGTTCTCGTCAACGGCAAGCGCGTGAACATTCCGTCCTACCAGGTCAAGGTCGGCGACAAGATCGAAGTGCGTGAACGCTCCAAGCAGCTCACCGTCGTTCTCGAAGCCGTCCAGCTCGCCGAACGCGACGTGCCGGATTACGTGGAAGTCGACCACAACAAGTTGACCGCCACCTACGCCCGCGTGCCCGCTCTGTCGGACGTGCCGTACCCGGTCCAGATGGAACCGAACCTCGTCGTCGAATTCTACTCGCGCTAAGCGAAACGAGTTTGAAACTAAAAGGCCGCCCCTCGGGGCGGCC